>LXTG01000050.1 GCA_001643535.1 candidate division NC10 bacterium SPGG6
TATAATAGGTGTTCGCCAAGCCCAAATGGGCACGGGCGTTCCACGGGTCCACGCTGAGCCCCCTTCGATACTCCCAGAGAGCCTCTTCCACGTTGCCGAGGGTGACCAAGGCGTTCGCCAACCCCACATAGGCTTCGGCATAGTCCGGGTCGATCTCCACCGCCTTTCGGTAGGCCTCCACAGCCTGGTCAAAGAGGCGCCTGGGATTCTCGGCGAAGAGGTCTCCCAATCGTTTGTACGCCTCTGGGAATCGTGCATCCGCCTGGATCGCCCGGCGATAAGCCCCAGCCGCCCTCCAGCGGCTCTCCAGGACCTGCCGGTACCGGGCGATCGCCTTCCGAAATAACCCCTTTTCCTCCAAGAGATCCCCGAGCCCCAGATACGCTTCTAGGAAGGTGGGGTCCAAATCCAAAGCCCGCTCGTACTCGGCCACTGCCTCATGAAAGAGTCCCCTATCATTATAATAGGTGTTCGCCAAGCCCAAATGGGCACGGGCGTTCCACGGGTCCACGCTGAGCCCCCTTCGATACTCCCAGAGAGCCTCTTCCACGTTGCCGAGGGTGACCAAGGCGTTCGCCAACCCCACATAGGCTTCGGCATAGTCCGGGTCGATCTCCACCGCCTTTCGGTAGGCCTCCACAGCCTGGTCAAAGAGGCGCCTGGGATTCTCGGCGAAGAGGTCTCCCAATCGTTTGTACGCCTCTGGGAATCGTGCATCCGCCTGGATCGCCCGGCGATAAGCCCCAGCCGCCCTCCAGCGGCTCTCCAGGACCTCGAAGAGCTCTCCCTGCCGGAGAAAGGGAAGGGCGAATCCGGGCGCAGCCTTGCCGGCCCTGGCGTAGAGGTCGGTCGCGTCCTCTCGTTTGCCCCCCCACTCTTTGAGGCGAGCCCGGCCATGCAGAGAAAGACCCTCCTGAGAGGGAAAGGGGTGACCGCAAGCCGTCATAACCCGCCGCTCCTCCGAGCCGAGCGGTGGAGGATTCAGGAGGTGCAAGACCTCCCGAGCCAGGCGGAGGTGCAGCTGATGGGTCTCAGACCATGGCCTCTCTGCCACAGGCAGCTGTCGCCACGCCGGCTTCCCGCGAAGGTCTCCGAGAGAGACCTGGTAAGTGAGGCGGTCTTTTTCCAGGGCATAGCGGACCAGAAGGACCACCTGGGCATGGTGGTGCTGGCCGAGTTCTGTGGCTTCGCCGATGACCAGGCCGCGCCATCCAGGGTTCCACTCAAGAGACCGACGGACCTCGCGGCCGTTGATCACGTGCACGCGGCCCGCCCGGCTGAGGCAAAAGCCAAGCAGATCCCTGAGCCCCGCCCCGTGGGCAGGGCCAGCCGATCCCCAGAAGGGGAGGATCAAGAGTCTCATCCCTTGTCCGGCCTCTTGGGCTTGGCCCCCCGCACGGGGAAAGAGGAGGCCTATCCAAAGAACGAGCAATAAGACTCGAGACCACAGGGGGCCCTTGTCCCTCACCTCCGCCTCCTCCCTTTGACCAGGCGGGGAGGGGGGACGACTCCCTGCCGATTGCTCGGGACGCCCTCAGCCAACTCCTGCCGCCGGAAGCGTCGGCTGAGAAACTCGGCAAAAAAGAGGAGAAGGCTCGCCACGACCAGATAGGGCCAGAGGGGGGTGGAAACCATCGAGGGGCGACGGTCCAACCGGAAGACCTCCTCGGCCGTCTTGAGGAATCGCCCGCCGGTTACCCCCACCACCTCTTCGAGCAGAGGAAGATTCAGTCCCAGCGTTCGGTGCTCGGGGGCGTAAGGGAGGACCACGCTCCCCAACTCGGAGTGGAGCGTCTTTCCCCCTCGCCGCTCTATCACTCCCAACAGATAGACCCCTTCCCCTTTCAGGGGAAACGCCCCCTCGTACCGGCCAGGGGCAACCTGCGGCAGGTCCACCACCATCCGTTCGTTATCCGCCGTAATGATACCAACCCGCGCGTCGAGGAAGTTGAGGAACTCCCCTCGGGGGTTTACGGCCTCCACGGTGACCACGCCGCGGTCTTTGGTGCGATCGAACGCGGCGAAGAGTTCCTGTTGCTGCCCCCTGCGGAGGGTCCATCGGACGAGCTGCGCAAAGAGGCGAGGAAACCCTTTCCATTTAAGCCAGAGGACACCCCATCGGGCCTTCGCGTCCGAGGTAAAGACCGCCGAGCGACCGAGGCCGTATCTCCACACCGCGAGAAGCGGATCCCCCTGGGGTGAGGCGAGTAGAAGTTCGGCGGTGGCCCTCGGGGTGGTGGCGACGTGTCCGCCGAGCGGAGGGGCCGTTCGCCAATCGACCTGTTGGAGGATTTCGTGCAGCGGTGCGGTGACGACCGGGAGAAACGGCCCCTCCACCACCGCCGACTCGCTGGCGAGCTGAGCCTCTAACGTAAAAATGCGGGGAAGGCTCCGGGCGTCGTCGCTGTAATAATAGCGTCCTCGACCCCATCGGCTGATGTCGCGGAGGAGGTGGATATCCGCATCCCTACCGATGGCGACCGTGGAGACGGTGATCCGATCCCGAGCCATCCGCCGGGTGAGTGATGCGAAGTCCCCCGCGGCCGACTGCCCATCAGAAAGCAGAATCAGGTGCTTGAGGCGTGTCTTCATCTGAAACAAACGCTGGTAGGCCTCTTTCACGGCGGGAAACATGTCAGTTCCCCCCCCCACTCCGAATGGTCGCAATATTGTGCCGGATTCGTTCCCGATCCAAGACCGGTTGGATTGGAACGATCCACGCGGGGGCCGTGTCAAAGGCCAAGACCCCCACTTCGCTTCGGCGATCCAAAAGCTCCACGACAAGCTGCGCCGCCTCCTTGGCCAACTCCAGCTTGGTGAACCGGCCAGCACCGGTATCCATGCTCCCTGACCGATCGATAACCAAGACCACCGCCAACGACGGGACCTCAACACTTTGCCGGGCCTCCATCGTCACGGGGAGCGCCTCTTCTACCGGGGTATGGTAGTACCCCCCGAGTCCGAAGCTCTCCTCTCCACCCAGCATGATGAGCCCTCCGCCATGATCACGGACGTAGCTTCGCATGAGCTCCATTTGGGGCCGACTGAGGTGCAGGGCCGAAACATTGCTCAGGATCACTGTGTCGTACCGGAGAAGCGGGGGAAGATCTCGGGGGATCTTATCTGGCCCGATGACGTCGACCTCGATCTCCTGGGCCTTCAGGACCTTCACGAGGTGTCGGGCCTCCTCCCGATCCTTCTCCGCGAAAAGGATCCTGGGATGCCCGCGGACCGCGACCACACCCAGGGCCCGGTTATTGGCGTCCACGACATCCCCGGGCGTCTCCAGCGAGGCCTGATAGGTATGGAACCCTGCCTTCCGCAGGCTCTGCCGATAGGTGAAGACGTTCTTGCCGGGTGCCAGCCGGACCGTTTGGGCGCCGAGAAACTCTCCATTCCTGGACAGGGTGATCCGGCTGGTACCCTCGCCGGCACTGAAGACAATAAGCCGGAGGAGAAAAGACTCCCCCTGCTTTACCTCTCGGGGAAGGTTCAATCGCTCGAGAAGGACCTCTCCTTCCCGCCAGGCCCCCAGGGGGAGGGCGTGCACCTCCACTCCTTGCTCCCGAGCCGTGATGATTTCCTTTAGCACCCTGCCGCTACTGTCGTGGCCGTCGCTTAACAGAACGATCCGGGGCTGCCCCTCAGCAGGCAGCGAGGAGAGAGCGGTCTGGAGCGCACCCGCCAGTTCGGTGGCCTCTCCCTCCAGAGGCGCATCGGGCCGCTCTGTGAAATCGGGGTCCCGACTCGGTGGGACATCGATTCGCGATCGCGTCGCAAAGGTGATAAGTCCTGCCGTATCCCCTCCCTCTCTGTATTTGAGGGTCTCCTGCATAAACTCCCAGGCCCGTATCTGCTCGGCAAAGGGAATACTGTCCGATCGATCCCAGAGAAAGAGGACGTTGAGGCGATCGGCGGCGCGGAAAAGGGAGGGGCCCGTGAGCGCCCACACCAGGCAGAGGAGCCCAATCCCCCTCAAGGTAACAAAGGCATGCCCGCGCTGGCCGCGTCGGTACGCGAGGAGAGACTCGAGGCCTAGGACTCCGAGCGCCAGGCTGAGGAGCAGCCACTCGAGTTCCCACGTGGCCTCGAAGCCTCCGTGCCCCTCACGGGCCCGACGGGTCGGCAGGGAAACTCTCGGGGTCAGATCCGACTCCGCCTCATCCGTCAGGTTGAGGGCAATTTGCCGCCGCCACTCCCCTCCTCGGATCTGATACACGCCGGCCCGGCGCAAGCTAGGGAGATACGCCTGGCCATTCAGGATCGGGACCGAGCGCTCTTTCGAGTCGGGGGCTCGAAAGGTGACCTGCTCGATGGTCGGATCGAGAGGAACCTTGAGGGGGACCCCCACCGCTCCCTGAAGACCCAGATCTTCAATGCGGGTCGGGTAGAGCCACCGTAAGGCATTGGAGACAAAGAGAGGGAAGGCGGCGCGCAAGGGAAGGTCCGATTTGACCGGATCAAAGCCCAGAAAGACCAGTCGATACCCCCCCTGGTGAAAGGCCAGGGCAAGCGGGGTGAGCTGGGATTCGATGAGGGTGCGGGCCCCGGCTAAGGGGCGTACCTTGAGGGCTGCCTCGAGGACGACCTGAGAAAGATCCAGATAACGCATGACCGGGTGCCCTCGATCCCAATCCACGATCTTGGGGGCCCGGACCCTGCCGAGAACCTCGATCGGCGCATTGCCCGGCACAGACCTGATTAGAAGGTAACGCCCCGGCGGAATCGAACTGGGAGAGTACCGGTCCAGCACCACCAGGTCCTGGCCCTCCCGGGCTTGCGGGAAGGCCTCCGGCTCAACCAAGGTGACTTCGATCTGCGGGTCGGCCTTTAACGCCTTTTCCAGAAAGAGATTCCCCTCACTCACCAGGAGGACTCTTAAGGTCCGCAGCGGCGGGATGACCGCGGAGGCCCGATTGTCGACCTCAAGATCATCGGCGAGCTTGAGCCTCGCCTCGAGCACCCCTCCTCCTCGGTGCAAGACAGGGATGACGAGGCCCCGCCGGGTCCGGGCAGGGAGGGTCACCTGCTCCGTGTGGAGGCGTTCCCCTTCGATGGACAGGACCAGTGGGAACGTCATGGTCTTCGGGGCGAAGTTAATCATGCCGATAAACAGCTCATATCGCGATGGAGAATAATAGCTCTTCCGGATTCGAAAGTTGGTAATCCCGACGTTGTGGCTTCGCGTTCCCACACGGTGCATCGCGAAAACCTGGTCTTCCCGGGGGGACCACGGGAGGCGGTCGAAGGCTCCATCAGTAAAAAGATGCACCTCGAGCGGTCCGTCCCCGGCGAGGGTGTTGAGAAGCTCCAGCGCTTCGACAATTGCTCCCCTTCCGTCCTGGGGGGTGAGACGGTTGAGCGCCGTCCGTGCCCGCTCTCTGTCGGCCGTGAATCGCTGATGAACCATCGGCCGCACACCCGCCTCCATCACCAAGACCTCGCGCCCCGAGTCGAGGCGGTCGAGCATCGTCAAGGCCTCGGCCTGGGCAGCCTTAAATCGCGACGGGAGGACATCAGTCGCCTGCATGCTGGCAGAGGTATCAAGGACGATGGCCATCCGCTGGATCCCTGTCTGCCGCCAGGCAAGTTGAGGCCTGGCCAGGGCGAGACTGACAAGGAGGAGAAAGAGGATTTGCAGGAGGAGGAGGAGATCCACGGGGAAACGACGGAGAAAGGCCCAGGAGGGCTGGGGAGGGGAACCCGACCCCCAGAGAAGAAGGCTCGAGACCATCTGTTTTCGTCGGGGCCGCCTTACACTCCGAAGGAGGAGCAAAAGGGGTATCGTGAGGAGGATAAGGAGGGCCGCCGGATTGGCAAAGGTCATCCGAGAATCCCCCCCATTCGGAGATGGCGAAGGATGAGATCCTCGAGCGGGACAGCCGTACTCAACCTGAGATAATCGGTCCCCCGACGGCGGCAGAACCCTTCCACGCGATCGAAGAAGGTCTCGAGGTTTTCCCGGTAGGGGCCCAAGGCGGATTCACCGGGAATCTCTCGCACCTCTCCCGTCTCCGCATCCTGAAGGATCACTGCACCTGTCACGGGAGGATCCAGCTCATCCGGGGTGACGAGGTGTAAAAGCACCAGATCGCACCGCCGACCGAGAAGGAGGTCCAGCCCGGCTTCAAACTCGTCAGCGGCCAAAAAATCGCTCACCACTATCACCAGGTCGGCCGGCCGGACCTTCCGGAGATACCCTCGCACCCCAGCAACAAACTGGGTCTCGCCTCGACACGAAAGCCCGCTCAAGAAATCAAGGACGGGGAAGATCCGGCTCTTGCCTCGGACCGGGCCAACACTACTCTCAACCCCGCCATTAAAGAGGGCTACTGCCACACGCTCGTGGCTGCTCAGGGCGATGTAGGCCAGGGCCGCCGCTGCCTTGAGGGCATACTCGAATTTGGACGGGGTCCCGATGCCCATCGACGCACTGCCATCGAGGAGCAGGTGTACGGATAGATCCTCCTCCTCAACGAAGAGCTTCAGGACCAACCGATCGAGCCGGCGATAGACATTCCAGTCCAGATAGCGAATATCATCCCCGGGGACGTACGCGCGGTAGTCACAAAATTCCACCCCGACTCCCTGGCGAGGCCCCCGCCTCTCCCCACGGACTTTCCCTCCCGAGACGCGGCGAACGGTGAGACTGAGAGTCTCCAGCCGTTGCAAGAAGGCGGGATCGTAAAGGCCCTCCTTCATCGGACCCTTTCTCCCTTCGGCTGCAGCAGTGAGTCGAAGTAGGTCTTGACCTGCTCCCGATAATCGGGCGGGACCGCCTCCCGGCTCAACGCCTCTTCCATGATCTGCCGATATCGGGACAAGACATGGATCTGGGGAAAGCTAGGCTTTTTTCCCCGTCCTTCCGCCAAAAGGTTCGTGGTGTACGCCTGAGACGGCCCGCCCCCCACTTGACCCTTCACGCCCGCATCTCGTGGAGAGGCATCCAGGCGTGGTGTGGGGTCTCCGCGAGCCATCCCCGATCTTCCCTGCCCGGGAGGGGATCCGAACATCTCCTGAACCCCGGGCTCGTCGTCCTTCTGCTCCTCGCCGCCCGACGATCCTTGCCCACCGCGGGTCCCTGGGCTAAACCCCCTTGGGACGACGGACTTCTTGAGCCGGGCCTCCTCTTGCTTCCGGAGCCGTTCCAGGGCACGCTCCAGGGCCTCCCGCGCCTTCTCCCCAGTAAGATCCGCCAGCTCCGGCGAACCCGGGGATCCGGCGAACCCGGGGAAGCCACCCCTCTTTCCCATCCGCTGGAGCTGGGTGAGTAGGCGCTGCACCTCGTCAGGCGTGAGGTGTCGGATCCCACCCTCGCTGAGCTCCCGCATCTTCTGGACAACAATCTGGTAAGGGCTTCGAGCGTCCGCCCCCCTGAGATCGGGAAGCGCCTGCGATCGGCCGAGGAACTTCATCCGTGCATCTCCTCGCAGAAGGAAGCCGGAAAAGTCGGGACGGCCTTTCGAGAGGGGGCTGTCCTTGAAGGGGGCATCCCTTCTCCGGGTGATTCGGGAGAACGGTGTTCTCCCGGCCCACAACCGCCGATCGCGGATCTGGGGTGTCTTCATCGATGCCGACTGTCCGGTATCTTCATCGGGCTCTCGCCGGGTGATTTCCGCCTGAGGCTGCTCGGCCTTGGTCAAGGGCTCAGGCGGGACCAAGCGATGCCAAGGCACGGGTGGGGTGAACCACAGAAGAAACACTGCTACCGCTGCTGGGAGCAGACCCCACCACCCCCGAGGGGGGCGAAGAGGAAAGACATCCTTCCCCTTGAAGGTGGGGAAGTGCCGTAGGGCATCCCGATACAGAGCGAAAGCGAAGGGGGACTGGTCGTACCGGTCATGGTATTCGAGAGCCGTCGAGAGACGGGCCTTGAGATCAAGTCGTTCCTCAATAAGCCGGGCGAGATCCGCGAGAGGAACCGGCCGCGACAGACCGTAAAAGAACCCGCCACCGGTCCCGATGATAACGAGACCGAAGAGCCACAACCCCGACGGCCCCGGCAGTACCGACTTGGCCAGAAGGAGGGGGAGAGCCGCTAGGAGGCTATAGAGGAGGCACCGGGTGCTCCAGTAGATCCCACGGCACCACCGGACTCTCCAGGCCAGAGGGGCAACCCGGGCTCGAATCGCAAGGATCGACTCCACACGCTGCTCCTGTCACTTGATCAGGGGGGAGAGACGGGCAGACTCCGGCGGGAGACCTCACGGATCGTGCCGCCCCCCACAACCAGATCCGGGTCTTCCCGATCGGTGAAGACCACCGCCTGGCCAGGGGTGATGGCGCGGAGGGGCTGGGCAAATTGCACGAGCACCTGCCCGTCCGCCATGGGCTTGATCGCCGCTTCTCTCGGGGGATGACGGTACCGGATGGCGGCCAAGACAGGCCGCTCTCCGGCAAACCTCTCGAAGGGGATAAAGTTCACCCGCTCCGCCACGAGCGTGTCGGCGAAGAGATCCTCCTCCGTGCCCACGACGACCTCGTTCCGCCCGGGGTGGAGGGCGACCACGTAATAGGGGCCGTGGCCTCCGATCCTCAGGCCTCGGCGCTGCCCGATCGTGTAGAGGGGGACTCCCCCATGCGTTCCCAGAACCGCACCTGTTCGGTCGCGGATGACGCCTGGTCGAATTACTTCAGGATACCGGTCTCGAAGAAGGTCCCGGTAATCTCCGGTGGGAAGGAAACAGAGCTCTTGACTATCGGGCTTGTTCGCCACCCGAAGCCCCTTGCGAGCCGCCAATGCCCGCACCTCGGCCTTACGCATCGTCCCCAGGGGAAAGCGAACGCGCCGAAGCTGTGACTGGGTGAGACCGTAGAGGAAGTAGGTCTGATCCTTTTCTGGATCGACCCCACGCTTCAGCAGGACCCGGCCGGTGGCCGGATCCACAATCGTTCGCGCGTAGTGGCCGGTGGCGACACTCTCCGCTCCCCAGGCGAGGGCCCGGCGGAGGAGAGAGCCGAACTTGACCTCGGTGTTGCAGGTGGCACAGGGGAGGGGGGTACGTCCGGCCGCATACTCCTGACAAAAAGGGGTGACGACGTGCGCCTCAAACTCCCGCTCGACGTCGAGGACATAGTGGGGAATACCGAGGTGGGCGGCCAACAGGCGGGCGTCTTCGATGTGCTCCGGCGTGCAGCAGCTATGGGAAGTGTCCAGCGCAGGGGCCCCGGCCGCGTGGCCCCACACCTTCAGGGTCACGCCGACTACTTCATACCCCTGGTCTTGAAGCAAGGCGGCGGTGACGGCACTGTCGACTCCGCCACTCATCGCCACAACCACCCTCGTGCCCATGGTGAGCCCTAGCGCGTCTCCCCTGCGGCGGAACTGCTACGTCCCCGCCCCAGAACCCTCGCCGGGTGGAAGAGCCGCCACCTCGTCCAGGGCCCCCATATCACAGGTGCCATTCAGGGTGGCTCCGTCCATCACCACCAGACACGGGGTGCTGATCTTTCCGATGACTGTGCTCGAGGCTAAGAGCTCTACCCGCTCCTTGGCTCGAATGGTCCCCTCGATCCTTCCGTTGGAGACCAGGGTCCCCACATCCACTGTCGCCCGGACGACTCCCTGCTCTCCCACGACGAGCAACTCATCCCCCAGTATCTCGCCCTCGAACCGACCATCAATGCGCACCGTCCCCTGAAAGCTCAGGACCCCCTTGAACTCGGTCCCCTCGCCCAGAAAGGCCTTGATCTCTCCAATCTCCCGTCCGTCTCTTTCCCGTCCCATCGCGCCTCGATCCCCGCGAATCGTTGCCCCTTTTACCCAAACTCCGACCCGAGTTTGCTCACGCTAACATGAAAGTCTACCTCTGTCAAACCCTTCCTCTGGTTGATGTACCGGCACTCCTCTGATATCGTAGAGCCCGGAGAAAGTGCGTATGCAGGCGAGACAGATCCGATTCCTTTTTGTGCTCTTCCCGCTCGCGGCGGCGACCGCGGCCGGCACGACGCTCCCCTTTCCCGAAGAACTCCTGATAGGGGAGCACCGAAGGCCCGTGAGGGAGGTCGTCGAAGATTTCACGGTCCACCGGCAGGTGAGCGGCCTCCGCCTGTCGGGGAGGCAGGCCGTCTTTGAGCATTTCCTGAGTCATCCCGACTTCGCCGCGAGCGTGGCGCGGGCTGCCGGCGTGTTGAAGTACACGGTCAAGCGGCGGGGAGAAGCGGAGTACTGGGCGAATGACCATAAGGGGCTCAAGGGTCGCCTCGAGATCCTGCGGGTGCAGGAAGGACAAATGGTTGCCTTTGCCCAGGGGAGGTATAAGAGGGGAATCATCCGCATTCCGGGTCGGCTCGCACTGGTGGTGCGCTTTTCCGAGGGGAGAGATGAGGACTCCTTCTACGTGGAGAATACCGTTTCCGGATACGTCAGGTTGGACGGCGCCCTGCTCGACCCCTTAGCCCGGCTCTTCCGACCCCTGGTGGCTCGCATCATGGAGAAGCGAGTCCGCTGGTTCTTTCGGAAGGTCAGCCGGCTGATGACGCGGCTCTCCGAAGATCCCGAGGCCATCCTGCAAAAGCTCCCTGCCGAGACCTGGCAGGAAGAGATAGACGAACTCCGGATGCTCCTCGCGGCATCCGGAAAGGTCTAAGCCAACAGCCGTATGGAGACGCCATGTTTCGACGCGCCCTTGCAAAACGAGCGGCTGCGGGGAATCCGATCCGGGTCGGCCTGGTCGGGGCCGGGCGGATGGGGACGGGAGTCGTGAACCAGATCAGCACCATGGAAGGGATGGAGGTGCTGGCCATCGCCGACCTGATGACCGATCGGGCCGTCCAGGCATTCATCGGCTCTGGAAATCCCGCGGAGCAAGTGATAGAGGTCCACGCCGAAGGGCATGCGGTAGATGCAATCCGGAAGGGGAGGCGCGTCGCGACCGCCGATGCCAATTTAATATCCCGTCTCCCCGTTGATGCCATTGTCGAGGCGACCGGAGTCCCGGAGGTGGGGGCGAAAGTCGCGTACGAGGCGATTCTCCATCAGAAACATATTGTGATGCTCAATGTCGAGGCGGACGTCGTGGTGGGGCCGATCCTCAAGCGGCTGGCCGATACCGCCGGGGTCATATACACCTTGGCCGCCGGAGATCAACCGGGGGCCATCTGCGAAATGGCCGAGTGGGCGTGGGGGCTTGGGTTGAGGATCGTGGTCGCCGGGCGAAGGACCCTGATGAGCCCAAAGGAACGGTTCGCCACCCGGACGATAACCGGGAGCGGGCAGAGGCGCTCGGCCTGAATCCCCAAATGTACAACTCCTTCCGGGATGGGACGAAGGCCCAGACCGAGATGGTCGCCGTGGCGAATGCCTTACGTCTCGCACCCGATCTCCGGGGCATGCACGAGCCGGTGGTGGATGTCGAGGGGTTGGCCAGAGTCTTTCGGCTCAAAGACCAAGGGGGGATCCTCGGCCGAGAGGGGATCGTGGACCTAGCGAACGGCACTCAAGCCGACGGCCGCCTCCAACCTCACAGCCGTGTGTTCCCGGGAGTCTTTCTGGTGGTGACGTCGGATCACCCAAAGGTCGTCGAGGATTTGGCCTACGTGAACGATCCCACCCTTTTACTCCCGGCGGATATTCGACACGGGCCGAACTTTGCCCTCTTCCGGCCATTCCCCTGGTGCAGTGTGGAGACTCCAAACTCGGTGGCTCAAGCGGTCCTGCGGGGGGAACCGACCGGTGGGCCGGAGGGGAGATCGGAAGAG
>LXTG01000062.1 GCA_001643535.1 candidate division NC10 bacterium SPGG6
CTTCCGGGCACACAGCGGGCGCTCGGCCAAATCGACCGCCCTGAAGTAGGAAAGATAGGGTAGCCGTCGGCTGTCAACGGGCACCTGGGAATGGTCGATATTCGTCCCGGGGCAGACCGAGAGCCGCTGGAGTACGCTATGGAGACGCGGGCGATCCTTCGATTTGTGAGGGTGCCACCCCAGAAGGCCCGGCTGGTCATCGATCTGATTCGAGGTCAGGATGTGGAGCAGGCCCTGACCATTATCCGGTTCACCCCCAAGCGGGCGGCGCGGGTGATCGAGAAGGTGTTAAGATCCGCCATGGCCAATGCGCAGCATAACCACGGGCTGAGGGATGTGGATCGTCTGTTCGTGAAGACCGTCTTTGTCAACCAGGGCCCTCCCTGGAAGCGATGGGTACCCCGGGCGATGGGAAGGGCCACACCGATCCGGAAACCAACCAGTCACATTACCGTTGTGCTCGACGAACGTCCGGCATCATAAAGAGAGGTGAGGCATGGGGCAGAAGGTCCATCCCGTGGGGTTTCGTTTAGGATACATCAAGACCTGGAAGTCACGGTGGTTCGCGACCCGGTCTTACGCTGATCAGCTTCACGAAGACCTCAGGATCCGCCGGTATCTCAAGGAGAGGCTCTACCACGCCGGCATCTCCCGGATCTTGTTCGAGCGGAAGGCCAATCAAATCCGCATCATTGTCCATGCTGCCCGCCCTGGGATCATCATTGGCCGGAAGGGCTCCGAGGTCGACAAGGTTCGTCAGGAGCTTGCGGCGATGACCGATAAGGAAATCCATCTCGACATCACCGAGGTTCGAAAGGCAGAAACAGACGCCCAGTTAGTGGCGGAGAACATTGCTGCCCAGCTGGAGAGACGGGTTGCCTTCCGACGGACGATGAAGAAGGCAGTGCAGTCAGCCATGCGGTTGGGAGCCCAGGGGGTCAAAGTCATGGTCGCGGGGCGGCTGGGGGGGTCAGAGATCGCCCGAACCGAATGGTACCGGGAGGGTCGGGTACCCCTGCATACCCTTCGCGCCGATATCGATTACGGCCTTGCCGAGGCCAGGACGACTTACGGAAGGATTGGGGTCAAGGCGTGGATTTTTCACGGGGAGGTCATGCCCGAGACCGTGGGAGCGGTCGACGAGAGGCGCACGGGTCTCGACGTGCCCGAGGAGCGGGAGCGGCGCCGAAAAAAGGTCGCCGCTGGTCCATAGGGGTTGCCGATGTTAATGCCCAAGAGGACCAAGTACCGGAAGCAGCAGCGGGGACGGACGCGAGGGGTGGCCAAGGGGGGGACCGCGCTGGCCTTTGGCGAGTACGGCCTCAAGGCCTTGGAGCCAGCCTGGGTCACCAACCGTCAGATCGAGGCAGGTCGGCGGTCCATTACCCGATCTATCAAACGAGGCGGGAAGGTGTGGATCCGGGTCTTCCCCGATAAACCGATGACGGCCAAGCCGGCGGAGACCCGGATGGGAAAGGGGAAGGGTAGCGTGGAAGGCTGGGTCGCGGTGGTGAAGCCGGGCCGGATCCTTTATGAGATGAAGGGGGTCACCGAGGCCGAGGCTCGGGAGGCCATGCGTCTGGCGGCCCATAAGCTGTCCATGGCCACGAAGTTCGTCGTGCGGTCGAGGGAGGCATGGGGAAGATGAAGGCCACGGAGCTCCGTGAACTGACGACCGAGGAACTCCACCAGAAGCGGGGCGATTTCAGAGAGGATCTCTTTCGTCTGAGGATGCGCAAGGCCGTTGCGCAGGTGGAGAACCCCATCCGCCTTCGCCAGATCCGAAGAGACATCGCCCGGGTCGAGACCATCCTCCGGGAGCGGGAGGGGAACCAGGACCGGGGCCCTGAAGAGGCGGGGTAAGGATGGAGCAACAGCGCAGTCAGCGGAAGGTCTTGGTGGGTACCGTGGTCAGCGACCGGATGCAAAAGACGGTGGTGGTATCCATCGCGCGGTCTTTCCGGCACCCGGAGTATAGCAAGCTCGTGCGCCGTCGGACCACGGTGAAGGCCCACGACAAAGAGCAGCAATGCCGAGTGGGGGATAAGGTCAAGCTCATGGAGACCCGTCCGCTGAGTCGAGATAAACGGTGGCGTATCGTTGAGATCGTCCAAAAGGCCCTCTGAACTGGGCGCAATGGGCATCGCGCGCTGATGTGGGGGACGGTGGGAATCGGTTATGGTCGGGCTCAGGACAATCCTGGATGTGGCAGACAACTCTGGGGCGAAGCGGATTTCGGTGATCAAGGTCCTTGGCGGTTCCGCGAAGCGTTATGGGCGGATCGGGGATGTGATCGTGGCGAATGTCAAGGAGGCCCTCCCTCAGGGATCGGTGAAGAAAGGAGATGTGGTCCGAGCGGTGGTGGTGCGGACCGCGAAGGAGGTCCGACGTGCCGATGGGTCTTACATCAAGTTTGACCAGAACGCGGCGGTCCTCATCAACGAACACAACAATCCTCTGGGGACCCGGATCTTCGGTCCGGTTGCCCGGGAGCTTCGCGAAAAGCAGTTTATGAAGATTATCTCGTTGGCCCCAGAAGTCGTCTAAGGGGGTTTCTGGTTCGATCGCCGAAGGAGAAAGGGGTCTGGGGGGCGACATGACGGTGCGGGGGTGGCTTTCTGTTCACAAGAACGACCTGGTCATGGTCATCGCCGGAAAGGACAAAGGGAAGCGGGGTAAGGTTCTCAGTGTCGTCCCGGAGACCAGCGCTGTGGTGGTCGAGCGGATCAATATCGTGAAACGCCACTCCCGTCCGGGGGGGAAGACCCCGCACGGAGGGATTGTCGAGAAGGAGGCCCCTCTCCACGTCTCCAACGTGATGGTCGTCTGCTCCAGGTGTGACCGGCCGGTTCGAACCGGCCACAGCTTCCTCGCCGACGGACGGAAGGTTCGGGTTTGTAAGCAGTGCGGCGAAGCCATGGACTAAAGTAAACGCACAAGGTGCGTTTACTTTGGAGCCCTTGACGTCTTCGTCAAGGGGAGCAATAGAGGGATCTTGGGGGCGAAATGCTCCATTGCGGTCTCATGTTCTATTGTTCGATTGTCACATGATGAAATGCGTTTGTATTAGTATCGTTTGTTTGTGCCAATTTCTCTGCACTCGCTCACGATGCTTGCAACGAGGCGAGCGGAACACATTTGGCTTGTGAAGTTGAAACGACACTAGGAAGACGCGGATGACGGAGAAGGCAAAGGCGAAAAAGACAAGCGAAAAGACGCCGACAACCAAGCCGAAGGCAGCGAAGGGCGAGCCACAGCCAAGGCCCGAACCGAAGGGGACGCCGACGCCGAAGGCCCCGGCCCGGCTCCGAGAGCGGTATCGCCAACAGATGGTTCCCGCTCTCATGAAGCGGTTTGGCTACAAAAACATCTTTCAGACTCCCCGACTGAGTAAAGTCGTGATCAATATGGGGTTGGGGGAAGCGGTGGCGAATGTCAAGGTTATTGACAATGCCCTCGAGGAGCTGGCGATCATCTCGGGACAGCGACCGGTGATCACCCGGGCCAAGAAATCCGAGGCGGGCTTCAAGCTCCGGACGGGGATGCCCATCGGGTGCAAGGTGACCCTCCGGGGGGATCGGATGTACGAGTTCTTGGACCGGTTTCTCAATATTGCCCTGCCGCGGATCCGGGATTTTCGTGGTATCTCTCCGCATTCCTTCGATGGGCGTGGGAATTATGCGCTTGGGGTGAAGGAGCAGCTCATCTTTCCCGAGATTAAGTACGACAAGGTTGATATGATTCGCGGGATGGATGTCTGTATCCACACCACCGCCCGGAACGATGAAGAGGCAAAAGCCCTGCTGGAGCACCTCGGATTTCCCTTTCGGTCGTGAAGGAGGAATTGTGGCAAAAAAGGCCCTCATCATGAAGGCGCAGCAGGAGCCGAAGTTTCGGGTACGGCGGTATCACCGGTGTCGAATCTGTGGCCGCCCCCGGGGTTATCTCAGACGGTTTGCCATGTGCCGCATCTGCTTCCGGCAGTTGGCCCTCCGGGGAGAGATTCCCGGTGTCATCAAGGCCAGCTGGTAAGAATTCGGTTCAGGGTTCAGAGTTCATGGTTCAGGGTCGAGCATTCAGGGTTTACGGCTCATGCCTTCGGGTTGAAGGCAATCCATCCATGAACCATGAACCATCCACCATGAACCATTAACCATGAACGAGGCGTAAGGATGTGGAGCGATCCTGTTGCTGACACACTCACTCGGATTCGGAACGCCAACGCCGCGGGTCACGAGAAGGTGGACATCCCCTCCTCGCGGCTCAAGGTGGAGATTGCCCGCATTTTGAAGGAAGAGGGTTTCATCATGGGATATAAGGTCATCGAAGACGAGAAGCAGGGGATTCTTCGGGTCTCTCTCAAGTACGGCCCTGGCAACGAGCGGGTCCTCCGGGGGATCGCCCGAGCCAGTAGACCGGGGCTCCGGGTCTACACCCGGACTCGCAAGATCCCTCGCGTCCTGAGCGGCATGGGGATTGCGATCCTCTCCACCTCCAAGGGCGTGATGACTGATCGGGAGGCTCGGAGCCAAGCCGTAGGGGGTGAGGTCCTCTGCTACGTCTGGTAAGGATCGTTCAGGGTTGAGGGTTCATGGTTCATGGACGAACCGAATAGATGGACTGATTATCAAATGCCCTGAACCCTGAACTATGAACCATGAACGGTTTTCAGGAGTAACGTGATGTCGCGGATTGGTCGTTTGCCCATTTCTATCCCGAGTAATGTTCAGGTCTCCGTGACCAACGGGTCGGTGGAAGTACAGGGGCCTAAGGGCCGGCTTGTGCAAGCGGTGCCTCCGGCCATCCGGGTTGGAGTGGAAGGGGGAAATGTCATCTGCGAGCGGCCGACCGATCAGAAGTCTCACCGAGCCCTCCACGGGCTGACTCGAGCGCTGATTGCCAATATGATCCGGGGCGTGACCGAAGGGTTTCTGAAAAAGCTAGAGCTCAGCGGTGTAGGGTACCGTGCCCAGATCCAGGGCCAGGTTCTCACGCTGAGCCTCGGGTATACGAACCCCGTGGTGTACGTCCTGCCTCCCGACGTCCAGGCGACCGTGGAGAACCCG
The DNA here is from genome assembly GCA_001643535.1 of candidate division NC10 bacterium SPGG6. Lineage (GTDB taxonomy): Bacteria > Methylomirabilota > Methylomirabilia > Methylomirabilales > CSP1-5 > CSP1-5. The sequence goes on from LXTG01000062.1 coordinate 5,067, forward strand.
ACGCTGATCACGGTCTCCGGGATTGACAAGCAGCGGGTGGGGGCGGTGGCTGCGAAGATCCGGGGCCTTCGACCCCCGGAACCCTATAAGGGGAAGGGGGTCAAGTATGTGGACGAGCGGATCCGCCGCAAGGCGGGGAAGGCCGGGGCGAAGTGAGGTAAGGAGTACCTGTGAGCGTCATTGATTGGACCAAGAAGCGGATTGCCCGGCAGCGGAGGTGCCGGCGTGTGCGGAAAAAGGTCTTCGGGGTACCCGAGCAGCCTCGGCTGTCGGTCTTCAAGTCTCGCCGGCATATCTATGCCCAAATCATCAACGATCTGGAAGGGCGGACGTTGGTGGCCGCCTCCACCTGCTCCTCGGAGGTCAAGGAGCGTGGGGTAAAGGGGCCCAAAGCGGGTGCGGCCAAGGTGGTGGGGGAGGTTCTGGCGGAGAAGGCCCTCGGAGCTGAGATCCGGCGCGTCGTCTTCGATCGAAGCGGGTACAAATTCCACGGGCGGGTTAAGGCCCTGGCGACGGGGGCCCGGGAAAAGGGATTAACCTTTTAGGGGAGGAATTCGGTGGCGGCGGACCAAATCGATCCTCAGGGGCTGACCCTCAGCGAGCGAGTGATCCACATTAACCGCGTGGCAAAGGTGGTCAAGGGTGGTCGCCGGTTCAGCTTTAGCGCTTTGGTGGCCGTGGGGGACCAGGCAGGATACGTGGGGCTCGGTCTGGGCAAGGCCCACGAAGTCCCAGAGGCGATCCGGAAGGGGATTGAGGCAGCCAAGAAACAGTTGATCAAAGTGCCGCTCCGGGGGAAGACTATTCCCCACCAGATCGTCGGGAAGTACGGGGCGGGGCGGGTCCTGATGAAGCCGGCGGTGGCGGGGACCGGGATCGTAGCGG
>LXTG01000023.1 GCA_001643535.1 candidate division NC10 bacterium SPGG6
CTTTTCCGCAAACTTCGGATGAGTACCAGCTCCGAAGGTGGAGCTATCGGGTGTGAGGTAGGGTTACGTTACGTCACCGAGGGGAATATGCCGGGAGAAGGCGGGGAGAATACCTATCGACCGGGTCGAGATGGACGGGGCCTCAACCACGCTCCATATGAACTTTTCGCAGGTCTAGGCCCCCTGGCTGAGGAACGCGATTTCTTCTATCGGGCGTGACAGTGCTTCCTGTGCCCGCCTGCGCTCGGTGATATCCGCGATGAAGGTCTTGACGAGAATCCCGGCCTTCGTTTTGATGTAACTGAGGCCGATCTCAACGGGGAACTCGGTCCCGTCATTGCGTCGGCCAACGGGATCGAGGCCGAGGTCCATCGGCCTGGCGCCGGGATCCGAGAGGAACTTTGCGCGATGTCCGACATAGGCAGTCCGGAAACGCTCCGGCACGAAGACCTCAAAGGGTTTCCCGAGCAGCTCATCCCGATGGTAACCGAACATATGCTCGGTCTTGGCGTTAACATGCACGATGCGGCCGTCGCCATCGACAATCACGATGGCCACTAACGCGGATTCCAAGAGTGCCCTGAACTTGTCATCGATCTCCTGTGTCGCTTCCTTCGCCTGCGTGTACCGGCCTTCGAATACTTCCAACCCCGTGATTCGTTGGGGCACCTCTGCCAATTCACGCCCGCCCATCTCACACCTCCGTCCTTCTCTGGAAACAGGTGCCTTACTTCGGCGGCTAAACTGGAGCGTTTCCCAAAACAAAAACGCCTCAGGGAGAAACGTTTCCTCCTCGAGGCGTCATGGCCTTTGTCGAGTGGCGCGTCCTTAGGGCCCCTTGACGTCTCGTGCGACTATCAAGTCCCACGAGGTCACCATTATAACCAAAGCCCTCTCTCCCTGTCAAGGAGTTTCTTCGAACGAGGTGAGGATTTTCTCGGCCTTTGAGATCGTCGAGGCGACCTCCTGCATTATTTGTCCGCTTGCTCCGACTAACCAGGTTGGAGGTTGAACCGGTTGCTCATCCCCCCGATTGGCGAGGGATAATTCTCTGGATCAAGCCCAAGAGAGAGTCAGCCCTGAAGGCCTTGGTGAGAAAATCGACCGCCCCCATCTCCGTGGCCTGGACCATGGTGGCCCGGTCGCCAAAGGCGCTGAGAAAGACCACGGGCAAAGTTTGCCCATGCCGCCGGATCGCCCCCAAAAGATCTAACCTCCCATTTCCGGCATGACAAGGTCGGTGAGGACCAGGTGGCACGGCTCCGATTCGAGGACGGTAATTGCCTCGACGCCATTCTGGGCCAGGTGGACCTCGTATCCGGCGCCGACGAGGATGCGCCGGAGGTTTTCCTGCATATCCTCGTCATCCTCGACGACCAGTATCCGACGCAGCAGGCTACTTCCAGTTTTCATCAAGTCGTTCCTCGCTCGCCGAAGTCTCGCCGAAGTCCGATGTCCGAGAAGAAAAAAGTGGCTGGTGGTTTTCACCACTCACCTACCACCAATCACTAACCACCATGACATTGACGTTGGACGTTGGACTTCGGACTTCGGACGGCGTCAGCCCATATTCTCGATGATCGCGTCCCCAAACTGGGAGCACTTCAGCTCGGTGGCCCCCTCCATCAACCGGGCGAAGTCATAGGTCACCCGCTTTTGCTGGATGGTATGCTCCATCCCCCGGTAGATCCGGTCCGCCGCCGGCTGCCAGCCGAGGTGCTCGAGCATCATCGCCCCCGCCAGGATCACCGCGCCCGGGTTCACCTTGTCCTGGCCCGCGTACTTTGGCGCCGTCCCGTGCGTCGCCTCGAACAGCGCCGTCGGGATCCCGATGTTGGCCCCCGGCGCGATCCCTAACCCCCCGATCTGGGCGGCGCAGGCGTCGGAGAGGTAGTCGCCGTTGAGGTTGGGGGTCGCGAGGATGTCATACTCGTCGGTCCGGGTGAGGATCTGCTGGAACATGCTGTCGGCGATCCGGTCCTTGACCACCACCACCCCCTCCGGGGCCCGGCCCTTGTATTTGGCCCACAGGTCGTCTTCCGAGACGGTGACCTTCCCGAACTCTTCCCGGGCCAGCTCGTACCCCCAGTCCCGGAATGCCCCCTCGGTGTACTTCATGATGTTGCCTTTGTGGACGAGGGTCACGCTCCCACGCTTTCGGGCCAGGGCGTATTGAATCGCCATCCGGATGAGCTGTTTGCTCCCGGTCACACTGATCGGTTTGATCCCGACGCCGGAGTCGGGCCGGATTTTGGCCTGCATCTCTTTCGTGAGAAAGTCGATGACCTTCTTCGCCTCCGGCGAGCCCTGGGGCCACTCGATCCCGGCGTAGACGTCCTCCGTATTCTCCCGGAAGATCACCATGTCCATCTTCTCCGGGTGCTTCACCGGGCTCGGCGTGCCGCGGAAGTAGCGAACGGGGCGGATACAGGCGAACAGGTCAAGGATCTGCCGCAGGGCGACGTTCAGGCTCCGGATACCACCCCCCACCGGGGTGGTGAGGGGCCCTTTGATTGCCACGATGTGCTCCCGGATAGCCGTGATGGTCGCCTCGGGCAGCCACTCCCCGGTCTCCTTCCGGGCCTTCTCGCCGGCCAGGATCTCGGTCCAGACGATGCGTTTCTGCCCCCCGAAGCCCTTCTCGACAGCCGCATCAATGACCCGCACACTCGCCGCCCAGATATCGACCCCGATCCCATCCCCCTCGATGAAGGGGATGAGGGGGTCGTCAGGGACGACGAGTTGGCCATCCTTGAACTGGATCTTGGTCCCGTTTGCTCTTGCCGCCATGTAGAAGTCCTCTGCTCCAAGAGTGAGTTAAGCTACCTCTCGCAAGATCGATGTCAGGATCTTCACTACCTAACCTTCACGATCTCTTTATAATCCTTTCCTCGATATTCCGAAGCATCTCGTCGTTGGTGCCGAACTTGAACTCTTCGAGGCCTCGCTTGGCGGCCTCCTGCCACTCCACCTGCTCCAGGATACGCCAGAGTCCCTTATGGACCACCGGGACCGACTTCTCAAGAAGAAGGTGGTAAACATTGCCAATCCGCTCGTAGATCTTCCGGCGAGAGAGTGCGGGTTGCGTGGCCAGAAAGCGGTTCACCACGGCCGCCCCCTTTTCCCCATCGAGCTTCGCTTTGCCGACCACCCCCTCGCTGGCGCTGCGGGACCAGCCGATGACGAAGACCCCATCCAAGAGCTGCTCGGCCTGGGGGTCGAAGGCTTGATACGTGGCCGCACCAGGGTCCTGAGAGTCGGGGTTTGGATTCGTGGCGAAGCCACCTCCCTGGGGGGGGAGGCCAAGGCCGTGGTCCACCACGTCCCCGATGGCAAAGACCACCGTGTCCACCGGAAGCTGCATCGTCTCGCCCAAACCCTTGGCGGCCAGCTTGCCGCCTCGATCGACCAATGTATTTTCCTCTATCTCCAGGGCTACTATCCGTCCGGTCTCATCCCGGATAACCCGTTTCGGCGACGAGAGAAAGCGAAACGTGAGACGGGTCGGACTCTTGCCCCCCTTTAGCTCAACATGAGAGTCCTTGGTCAGCTCTTTGTAGAGGGTGTCCATGTCCTGACCGAGTGGCTCGAGCCGGGGCCGAATCCGCTCGAGCTCCTCTTTTAGGGCCTCCTTGTCGATGTTCCAGGCGACGGCCCGCATCTCGCGGTCATCATAGGCCCGTTCCTTGGGCCCGCGCCGGGCCACGGCCATCACCTCGGGCACCTTACGGACGGTGACCAGATAGTGGGCGACATCCACCATGACATTGCCAATACCGATGATGACCACCCGGTTCCCCATGGGAAAGTCTTTTTCGCTGAAAGGCGGGAGGAGATTGAAGTGGTAGACCAGGTCCTTGGCGTGGTACACGGATGGCCCCTCGTCCCCGGGAAGGCCTAACGACTTCGTCCCCTGGGCCCCGGCTGCGACAACGATTGCGCTCGGCTTGAGATCCTGCAGATCGGTGAAGCGCACGGCCCCCGCCTCGCCCACCTGGGCGTTGCCGAAGTAAATCACCCGGGGATCGGCCAGGATCCGCCGAAACTGCTTCCGCAGGCCCTCCTTCATCTGGTGCTTCGACGGATAGATGCCATACTCCGCCAGCCCCCCCGGTTTGATATCCCGGTTCAGGATCACGACGGTATGCCCTTGCTGGGCGAGCTTGGCGGTGGCATAGAGGGCCGCGGGACCCGCCCCCACCATGATGACGAGATGCCCGTTCCGTCTCTGCATCACTTTTCCATCTGTTCCTTTCGCCTTGCATGCATCGCGCCGGCAGCCAGGGTGGCAGTGTACCAGAACCATACTCCCCGTAGGCCCGGTCGATGTCTCCACGAATCTCTCACAGAAGCTTCTCCTCTGCCTTCATATGCATAAGGTCACGCGTGATGCGCAAGCACAAAAGTCACGTTGCGCTGTAGCTGGTGAAAGTAACCTTTCCGTCGAAATGACGCGCCTGGACGTAACAATCCCCGTTGTGCCGGTGGCCGATGCCCTCCAACCCACAGTAGCAAGGAATGTGCCGCAGCACCTCGGGCTGGCCCGCAGCGAAGAGGTAAGCCCGTTGGACCCATGAAGGGGCCGATGCTGCAAACGCGGGCAGGTGCCCGACGGGCACCCTGTGGAAGCGGTCGCCTGACGCTGCGACCCGGCCCCTCTCGCCCTGTGGACCCCATCCAATCACCACGGCCATCCCCAGGCCGAGGATACGGCGCCCACGACCACCCACGCGGCGATGACCCTTCTGCGGTCCCTCCAGCGTCGCGTTCGATGGCTATCCCCAGCTTGATCAGCTCCCGAAACTTCGGTTCGACAGGCCCTTCCTGGTAGACTGTCGCTCCCAGGCGGTCGTAGACCTCCCAGACCCCCCGAAAGTCTCGTTAAAAGCGCTTGTAGGCCGGTGGCAGCTTGTCGATTGAATCCTCCCCGCTATGTCACCCTTTCCGCCGGTCTCTTCGCTCTCACCGCCGTCTGGAATCTATATCGGAAAAAGCAGCAACGTCCCCGACCCCCGGCTGCAAGAGGGGGGAACGAAGCACGAAGAGGCTCTCCCGGCCCGATGACCCATCCGGAAGGCGATGGACCAGGCCCGCGCCCCCGGAAGGAACCGGACCCGCTCAGGGAAGAACCAGTTACGGAAAAGTCCGCCCATCGCCTTCCCTCCGTAACAACCCCGCTCCGCCCTTCATCCCTCGACGAGCCCTACCTCGGCAAGACCAAGAATGTCATGGTCATTGTCGGGGCGTGCTCCGAGCAGATAAGCTGATAGGAGCCAGCTTTCTTCGCAACGAATTGGATCTTATACTCTCGTCCTCGATTCCACTCTCTTGCGGGGACGACTCTCTTCCCGTCAGGAGCCGTGACATACACCTCGTGCTTATTCCCATTGACGATGAACACGGTGAGCTTCACCGTATCACCCTGGTGCACGGTCACGAAGCTCGGTGTGAACATGTAGCTCGCAACCTGCCACTTCTGGGGTTTCTTTTTGTCGACCTCGCCGGGTGCCTTGAAGCCGTACCCCTTGGAGAGATCCTTCGGGTTGACGGAAGGCGACGTGAGCTCGTCGGCCGTCGTTGCGCCCTTCACCTCCATGCCGGTCACGAAGATCGTATGGGTGACAGACCCGTCCGCCTGAGCGAGGCTTACGCCCGTCGAGAGTGAGGCCGCTAAAAGCGTCGCCGCTCCGAGAACGAGAAGGGACAACCTCTTGGAAGCCATGCGTACGATTTTCCGCTCCATCGTAGTTCCTCCCTTATTGCCGCCGTTCGAAATATGTCTTCCCCCTTTTTCCTCCCTTCCGCGGCAGAGAAACCTGACCGCGGGATGGCTTAGATTTTAACCGGTTTCTCTCCTGTCCGTAAGAGGAATCATCATCTCCATGGGGCAGGATTGTCCCAGGGGAGAGGGTTAGCCGGAATTAGGCGCTCTCCAGTAACAGTCGGCATGGCCAACCCTCTATCCGTTGAAGATACCATCCGGCCGCTTCCGATACCTCCACATTTCACCAATGGCCTGGACAGAGCGCGCGAGGGTCCTCGGAGTTTTTTGAATAACCATAACAGATTTTAGATTGCTTTCGCCGAAACGTCTCATACAATCAAAGCTGGTGATGCCAAAGGGGGGTAAGGCCTTGGTCGGAATGGAAGGGGAAGATCTTTTAGGCAGCCCAATCCGGGAGCTCCCATCGGCGTTGGACGCCATCCAGGAGTTCACCCGAGGGGCCAAGGGGAAGCGCCTTGCCGTGTTCCTCGACTACGACGGCACGCTGTCCCCTATTGTCGACCGTCCCGAGCTTGCCATCATGTCAGAGGAGATGCGAGCTACAGTCAAAGCATTGGCCGATCACTCTACGGTGGCGATCATTAGCGGCCGCGATCGCCGCGACGTTGAACAACTCGTAAATCTCGACTCCCTGTTTTATGCCGGGAGTCATGGATTTGACATTGCTGGCCCTCATGATTGGCATGTCCAGCATGAGCCAGGCGCTCAGTACCTCCCCCTCATCGACCGAGCCGAAAAAGCTCTCCGTGAGGCGTTGAGCGGTGTGAAGGGTGCCATTGTCGAACGCAAGAAGTACTCCGTAGCCGTGCATTACCGTTTGGTGGCAGACGATGGCGTGAAGACGGTCCAAGACGCCGTTCACGCCGTACTTTCACACCAATCGGAACTCCGCAAGATGGAAGGAAAGAAAATCTATGAACTGCAACCCAGGATCGATTGGGACAAGGGGAAGGCGGTCCTGTGGCTCCTGGAGGCGCTTGACCTGCACAAGACCGCCGTTCTACCCCTCTACCTAGGGGATGACATCACGGATGAAGATGCGTTCAAGGCGCTGATGAACGTCGGTGTCGGCATCGTGGTCGGGGATGATGCTCGCCGCACAATCGCTCACTATGCGCTCAAGAATCCTGATGAAGTGCAGAATTTTCTTCAACGCCTAATTGCTTCACTGCGGAGCAAGTCGCTATGACGGCCTGGTCCCTCGTGTATGACGGATTCGATCCAGACCGAGAAAAGTTGCGCGAAGCCTCGAGACCCGAGGCGATATGCTCCTCTTCAACCCCTGCTTGCCCCCGGAGTTGAAAAGGTTGACCATGTCCATCTTCTATCGTGGCCATTCGCTTGAGATTGTGATCAGGCCGGGCAAGCTCAGAGTCTACTCTGGTACCGGCAGAGCACCGTCTATCAAGATCGGACTCAAGGGGAAAGTCCACCGACTCAAACCGGGGGATATCGTCGAGTTCAAACTTTAGGGAGTGGGCGGACTCCCTAGGACATAGAGCAACCACAATCCCAGGACATAGGTCCCGAGGATTAGGACATTCTCGAGCCGCAGGGAGCGGGCTCGCTCCCCACGACGAGACCGGATGGCCACGATGCCTAACGCGAGGCAGGTCACCGCAAGAACGATGGTCAAGAGATGGTCCCGAACGATAAACCCAAGAACGGGCCCCCGAGGATAGGCGATGTCCATGAACAGGAGCACCACCATGTTAAAGGCCACGCTGCCGAAGAGGTTCCCGACCGCCAGATCGAAGGCCCCCAGGCGAATCGCCGAGAACGTTGTGCCCAATTCGGGCAAGGTCGTGATCAGACCGACCAAGAGGGTTCCGACAAATGTGGCGCTCATCCCGCTCTCGAGGGAGACGGCCTTGGCCGAAAGGACGAGCAACGGGGTGAGGACCAGGAGGCCGACGGTCCCGAGAGCAAAACCGACCCCTGCCTGCCGCAATCGAGACCGGTCGGGACCACTCGCGTGGGTCGGCCCGAAGGAGCGGGCCCGGACGTCTGCAAAACGGTACAGGAGCCTTATCCCTCCCAGATAGACGGCAGCGATCATGACCGTCTCGAGCCCGACGTGGCCGATTCCCCCCCACCCCCCGGTGAAGATTGCGATTCCTGCCGTTATCATCAGCAGAATCCCAAGGAGTCCGACGAGCGCATGCTCCGCTACCACATGAGGAGGTGGCGGCGGCGAGCAGGACCGTCCCGATCCAGAGCCCGCCAAGCCCGGTCTCCTTTGCGATCGTGTCGGCGTGTCGCGCCAAGCGCGAGGCGACCAAGAAGATGAGGGCGCCCACCGACACCAGGGCCAAGAAGGGAACCAGCGACCCGTGCCCCGTGAGGAGCCCCTGTACGAACGGCTTCACAATCGACCCTTCTTCCAGCCGGCAGCCGGTGGTTGTCTACGTTAGCTGTAGAATAGGAATCCTATGCTTCCGGTCGTGTCCGCGGGCCGGAGGCAACTCAGCGCTCCAGGCGGGAGAGCCCCACGGGGCAATCCCCGTTGCCGGATCCCTCAGAACAGGGCTGTGATTGGGAAAACGTTCAATCGTGCGGCGCTCACATGGCCGGCCGTCGCAAGAGACGGAGACCGTTCGCCACGACCAGTAGCGTGCTCCCTTCGTGACCCACCACCCCAATGGGGAGCGTCATCCAGCCGATGAGGGCCGACCCCACCAGTCCAAGGATCACCACTCCCGCGAACGCAAGATTCTGCAGGATCACGCGCCGGCATCTGCGACTCAGCTCCAGGGCCCGCGGGAGCTTCGCGAGGTCATCGGCCATGAGAACAATGTCCGCCGTCTCGAGCGCCACGTCGGTCGCGGCCCCACCCATTGCCACTCCCACAGTCGCCGCGGCAAGGGCCGGCGCATCGTTTACCCCGTCCCCCACCATCGCCACCGGAYCTCTCGAGGCGACGAGGTCCCGGACAGCCGTCACCTTCTGCTCCGGTAGCAGACCCGCCCGCCACTCCGAGATCCCAACTTCATCCGCGACCGCCTTTGCCACGCGCGCGTTATCCCCGGTCAGCATCACCAGATGAACAACGCCACTCTGCCTGAGATCCTCCACGACCCGCCTCGCGGCCGTCCGGAGTGTGTCGGCAACCGCAATCAAAGCCAGCGGGCGTTCGGCTCCGACAACCACGACGGTCTTCCCTTGGGACTCGAGAGCCTCTATCCGAGACGACACCGTAGTATCAAGCGGCCCGCTCGTCTCACGCATCAGGCCCGCGTTCCCCACCCAAACCCGCCGCCCGTCCACCATCCCGCGGATCCCGCGTCCCGGGAAGGTCTCGACCTCATCGGCCGGCACAACCGGCACGCCCCGCTTGCACGCCGCCTCGACCACCGCTTTGCCCAGGTGGTGTTCTGAGCGGACCTCGACCGCGGCAGCCAGGGCGAGGATCGTTTCGGCATCTTCCCTGCCCAGTGGAACAACATCCGTCACCCGGGGCCGTCCCTCGGTCAGGGTCCCCGTCTTGTCGAGCGCTACCACCCGGACCCCTGACGCCTGCTCGAGAGCAACACCCCCCTTAAAGAGGATCCCCTCGCGAGCGCCACCCGCAATCGCCGAGAGGATCGCGGCCGGGATGGAAATCACAAGGGCACAGGGCGAGGCCACTACCAGAAGCGTCATCGCCCGGTAGAAGCTCACCGCGAAGGGCCACCCAACGACGAGCGGTGTGATCAGGATGAAAAGGGCTGCACCGCCCAGGACCGCGACCGTATAGTACCGACCAATCCACTCGGTCAGATGTTGCGCCTCAGCTTTCTGGCTCTGGGCTTCTTCCACGAGGCGAATCACCCGGGCGAGGGTACTTTCGGAGGCAGGCCGCGTCATCTTGATCTCCAGCACTCCCTGCTGATTGAGGGAGCCCGCGTACACTCCATGCCCCGGTCCTTTCTCGACCGGCATCGATTCACCCGTGATGGGAGACTCATCGACCCCCGACTGCCCCACCAGGACCTGGCCATCCACCGGGATTCGTTCTGTAGGCCCGACGATCACTACGTCGCCCACCCCCAGGTCCTTCGCCGGGACCCGTACCTCTTTACCGCCCCGCCGGACTCGGGCGTCCTCAGGACTGAGATCCATCAGGGCAGTGATGGCCCGCCGCGTCCTAGCCATGGCGAACGATTCCAGCGTGTTCGAGAGCGAGAAGAGAAACATCAGGATCGCCCCCTCCTGCCAGTAGCCGATTGTGGCAGCGCCGAGCGCCGCCACCACCATCAGGAGATTGACGTCAACGGTCCATTCCCGGAGGGCGGCGATGGCGTTCTTCGTGCTGTAATACCCACCGGCGGCGTATGCAAGGGCGAAAAAAGCCACCTGGACGACCTGGGGAACCTCGGGCAGCCACCCGACGACCGAGCCCGCTGCGAGGGCGACTAGGCAGACAGCGGTCAAGACCGCCATCCGCCGCCGCCCCAGGGCCGCGGAGTCCTCTTCCGCTCTAGGTCGCGACGCAATGCCGAGGTCCGCGATCCGCCGCTCGAGTCGCGCCCGGGCCGCTCCGTCCACCTCGACCGCGGCCCGGACAGCCGATCCCGCAAAATCGACTGTGACCCACGGGACGCCTGGGATCCGGTCGAGGTCCTGCTCGAGCGACAGGGCACACTCGGTGCAGTTCATTCCGGCGAGGCGGACCGTGCAGCGCTCGTAGTACCTCCCGAGCTGCGCGCCGAGCCCCGCCGCCACCTCCTCCACCTGTGCCAGGGAGATCCGTTCCGGCACGTACTCCAGGCTCAGGACCTGCCGGGCCGGGTCCCAGACCACCGAGACCACTCCCTTGTGATCCAGGAGCGTCTGCCGCAAAAGCTCCCCGCAGGCCGCATCCT
>LXTG01000022.1 GCA_001643535.1 candidate division NC10 bacterium SPGG6
CCAGCTCGTCGCCACCAACGAGATCTGGACGAACTGGTTCGACGAGAAGGGTTGCTTGATAACCATCGAGGCCATTGGCATCAACAGCTTCAATGCGGTCACGACAAGTGGTTTCTTTCGGGTCACCAGCACGGGGGGGCTGCCGATTTCCGAGGTCACCTTCGACATGATGGCCAACCTGGACCCCGCCCAGGCTCCGAAGTACTTCGACGTCGACAACCCCATGTTGTTGAAATCCGTGGTCGCATCGAAGGCATAGGACTCGAATGTTATGAAGCGGTTATAGGAACGAATTTCTTCGGCATCGATACTGGTGTATCCCAGCGTGACGTCAAACAGGCCGAAATCGGTATCCCAGGATTTGGCGAGTGTAGGTGAACGCCTCGTCGTGCATGTCCTCGTGGAAAAGGGCCAGGTAGTGGAAGTAGCTCTCCTCCCTGTCCAGGTCAATCGAGCCGAGCCGCTCGATGATCCGATTCATCACCTTCTGCATGTAGGCCAAAGTCTCCTCTCTCGATGGCAGAGGCAGGTCCCACCGGGTGTCGTGGGCTATCGCGATGGAGTCGTACAGGGCGTCGGCATCCTCGCGAATCGGCCCCGCTTTGCCACGATGCCGCAACACCCACTTTTCCTGGAACCACGCCACATGCCCGATCTCCCACAATAACGGGTTTGCAATCGGGAGTCGGGGCCCCATCAACTGCTCGTCGGCCAGGTCAGAGATCAACGCGAGGGTCCGTGCACGAGCGTCGACCAGACCCTGAGCAAGCTCGGAAGCGGAACCTTTGGCATGTGCGTCCATGAGTCTCCCCATGTTTTGACAAGCGCCGTCCTGCTCTTGCCGGGCTCTACTCCTAACCCCACACTGCCTCGGCCGTTTCCACGATCACGCGCAGTTTGCGTTTCTGATCATCCACAGAGATCCGATTGCCGATGATCGAGCTGGAGAATCCACACTGGGGACTGAGGGCCAGCTGCTCTAACGGCAAGATTCGACTGGCCTCCCGGATCCGTGCGGTCAGCTCTTCTCGCGTCTCCGGCCGCCCAGTCTTGGTAGAGACCAGCCCCAGGACGACGATCTTATCCTCCGGCACCTCTGTGAGCGGCTCGAAGGTGCCAGAGCGGGCGTCATCGTACTCGAGCAACAGTCGCTGGGCCTGGATGTCGTTGAAGATGCGCTTGGCGATCGGTTCATACCCCCCTGCGACCAGCCACCGGCTGCCCTGGTTGCCCCGTCACAGGTGGAAACCGAACGTCACCCCCGGAAAGCCACCCATCACGGCGTTGTCCATCTCGACCCCCTGATTCAACCAGCGATCAAGACTCCACCCCTGCGACTCGTAGAAGGCCCGGGTTTTCGGATCGATGAGCAGGGCATAATGCGGCGCATCGAGCTGGATGTAGGTCGCCCCCCGTCGGACGAGTTCAGCGACCTCGTCGCGCAGGATATCCGTGACATCGCCCAGAAAATTATCGAGCGTGGGATAGACCTGCCGAGAGTGCTGAGGCGACCAGAAGTTCGCCCACAGGCTTGGGCTCGGCAACGTGACCTTGGGTATTCGGGTGGTGCGGGCCCGCAGATACGCAAACTCCTCCACGGAAAGGTACCGCCGGCGCGTCAGCTTGTCGACAACCCCCAAGGAGGCCGGACGCTCCACACTGAAGTCCCCAACCTCTTCGTCCCCACGCCAATCGCCCCACAGAAAGACCTCGAGGGGACACTCCCCAAAGCCATCAACGGCTGCCGTCATCTGACTCTGGAACGACTGGCGGCGCATCTCCCCGTCCGTCACCACATCGAGACCAACCTCCTCCTGGAGCGCCACCGCCTCATCGACGGCCCGATCCTCGATCGCCCTGAAGGCTGATTGCCTCATGGTCCCGCTGGTAAGGCCCTGCTGGGCTTTTAGCAGATAAGGGGGCCGGAGCAGGCTCCCAACGACATCGGCACGGATCGTCCCCATGGGCCTCTTTGTCTCTCCGCAAACCGAGAGGTCGACCTGAAAGGGCGAAACATTGTCCTGAGAGGATGATTTTAATGCACGGCGTCGGAAAGCGAAAGGGCAAAGAGGTGATCCTGATCCGTATCCCATCGGAGCAGGCGAAGCCCGGCCTCTGCAAACATCTTCTCAACCATCGCACGCGTATATTTGCAGCTGATCTCCGTTCGGATCGATTCACCCTTCGCAAAGTCGACGGTGAGATCAATGGCATCAATCGAGACTTGATGAGACTCGCGGGCCACCAGGTGCATTTCGATCCGTGACTCTTCTCGGTTATAAAACGCGAGATGCTCGAAGCGATTCGGGTCGAAGTTGGCGCTTAGGTTCCGATTGATGACGGAAAGGATATTCCGGTTGAATGCGGCGGTGACACCGGCGGCATCATTATACGCCCGTTCCAAAAGACCCACATCCTTCACGAGATCCGTGCCCAGCAAGAACCGGTCGCCGGGAGAAAGGAGGCGAGCAACATTCCGGAGAAAGCGCGTGGCATCATCAGCGGTCAGGTTCCCAATCGTCCCTCCCAGAAAGACGATCAGACGACATCCTCCTCCAGGGAGCAGTTCCACTGGTTTCTCGAAGTCTCCGATCACGCCGTGGACCCGCAATCCCGCATAATCCTCGCCGAGTGCATAGGCGGTCTGCCGGAGCATGTCCTCGCTGACGTCAATCGGAACATAGAGATCCAGGTGCCGGGCGCGCGTCATCGCGTCGAGGAGGATGCGGGTCTTCCGAGAGCTTCCCGATCCGAATTCGACCAGGGTGGTGGGCCGAAATGATGTGACCACGTCATCGGCGATTTGCTCGAGCAGGGCGCGCTCCGTGCGGGTCGGGTAGTACTCGGGAAGCTCGCAGATCTGCTCGAACAGCTCTGCGCCCCGCGCGTCATAGAAATACTTCGGCGGCAACTCCCTCGGTGTCTTGGTGAGTCCCTTTCGAACGTCCTCGGCTAGACGGGCAAAAGGACCTCCCTCCCCGGCATGGTGGCTGATATGAATTTTCGATTCACGCTTCGATGGCGTCATGTCGATCGCCCCACAGAGGTTCCCCTCGCGAACTGCCCTTCTACATCTCGATCCTCTCCCGGACGGCTTGCGCGAAGCGCTCCAGGCTGCCCAGGTGCCCTTGACCCAGAGGAGTCTCTGCCGTATCGGGATCATGCACGAGTTGATCGCGGATCGCGATCAATCGGGCCAGTTCCCGGGCTAGATCCCCTCCTACCAGACTGACCTCTGCGAGGACTTCGGGGACATCTGTCAAGTCCCGCGGAGGACGGAGCTTGAGGGCGGCAATAAGTTCGAGACAGATCACAAGGCAGCAGGTAACCGCGGATTGAAGAAAGTAGCGCCCTGCCCCCTCTTTGATCGGGCCCTCCGATGCGGTCTCCTCCAGCTCCCGGACATGGCCGATATACTCTTCCATCTGCCGGAGCCTTGCTGCCACCTCCTCTTTGCGGTTCATCACGGCGCCCTCCACCGTCGTCCGCTGGTCGCATACAAGCATTTGCCTGAAATCGAAATACCGCCTCCACACTTGTTGCTCAAAGGCGATCCGCGCGCCTTCGTCCCGGCTGTAAATCACCCGGCCAGCCGTGAGGACCGCCCCTTGCAAGGTCAAAGGGGTGCTGTTCAGGATGCGAGCTCCGGCGACGGGGATCGCCAGCGTCTCTTCCAACAAAGCCTCTAAACGAATCTCTACATGAAAGTAGCTCTCAGGCGGAAGGCTCGGATCCATGTAAACGGCAAGCTGCACCTCGTGAAGGGCCGGAAAGCCATCGGGCACGGCGATGCCGTAGGCAAACAGGGTTGGGGTCTCCGCCAACAGGTCCTCGGCCTGCGCTTGGAGCCGCTCGAAGATGGTGGATGGTTCAGGGTTCATAGTTCATGGCGGAGAGCGAAGAGTCGAGAGCTGAGGGTTCAGCGTTCATGGTTCAGAGTTAAGACTTCAAGAGCCCCGCTTTTACCATGAACCGGCTGATCCGTCGGTCATCGGTCGTCGCTAGACGAGGTACTGTTGAAGCTTTCGCAGATCATCAAGTAGCAAATCGGGCCCGGCTGCCTGAAGATCCGCGACAGGGCGAAGGCCGTAGGTCACCCCGACACTGAAAATCCCGGCCTGTTTTGCCATCTCGATGTCGGCAGGGCTATCCCCCACCATGGCTGCCTGCCGCGGCTCGACTCCGGTGGCACTGAGAACCTTCCAGGCAGGCTCCGGATGCGGTTTCCGCTCGACCGTGCTGTCTCCGCCCAATACCACCTCGAAATGCCTTTCGATCTCAAGCCCCTCAATGATGCGGATGGTAAACTCGAGCGGCTTATTGGTCACGATGGCCTTTCGCTTCTCTCGGAAGTGCTCGAGGGTCTCTCGGACCCCCGGATAGAGACGGGTCTGATCCAGTAAGTGGTCAGTATAATATTCTCGGAAAAACGTCACCCCTGCCTCCAGGGTATCCAGATGGTGGGGACCAAGCGCCCGACTGAGGAGGGTGGGGACGCCATCGCCGACAAACTGGCAAACCTGTTCCATCGAGAGCGGGGGAAATTCGAGCCTCTGGAGGGCATAGTTGACCGCGGCCGTGATGTCGGCTCGCGTATCGGCGAGCGTGCCGTCCAGATCGAAGATGACGATCTCCACGTGCCTCCCTGCCCTCAACCTTCCCTCCTGGCACCAAGATATTCTTCAATCCGCCGAACGGCTTCCCGGATATTGTCGAGCGAATTGGCGTACGAAAAACGGATATGGCCTTCGGCCCCGCTCCCAAAGTCGATCCCCGGCGTGACCGCCACCTTGGCCTGCTCCAGGATCTCAAAGGCGAACCGATACGAGTCGGCGGCGAACGCCGTCGCATCGGCCAGGACGTAGAACGCCCCTTGAGGCTCCCGTGAGATGGTGAAACCGATTCGACGCAGGGCCGGGACCAGAAACCGGCGCCGCTCGTCATAGATCTGGCGCATCTTCTCGACCTCGGCCCTCGCCCCTCTCAGCGCGGCGATCGCCGCCCGCTGGACAAAGTCACTGGCGGAGATGAAGAAGTTTTGATGCATCTTTTGCAGTGGCCGGATCAGCGTCCGAGGAACAATGGCGTAACCCAACCTCCAGCCGGTCATGGCGTAGGCCTTGGAGAATCCGTTCAGTACCACGGCGTGATCGCTGTACTCCAGGATCGAGTGCTCCCCCCCCTGATAGGTCAACCCGTGGTAAATCTCGTCGGAAATGATGAGGAGACCAAGGTCGGCCAGGGCCTTGAGACACTTCTCCGGGAGGACGGCCCCCGTGGGGTTGGCAGGGGAGTTGATCAGGAGGGCCTTTGTCCGCACGCCCATCTTTTCCCGAACCGCCTCGGGGTCGAGCTGGAACCCATCCCGTTCCCGCACCGTGACGTAGGTCGGCTGACCGCCGCTGAATCGAATGATATTCGGATAGCAGGCGTAATGGGGATTGGTGAGGATGACCTCGTCCTCGGACTCCAGAATCGCCGAGAAGAGAAGCCACATGGCGGGAGAGGTGCCGGCGGTGACCAGAACCTGCTCCGGCGAGACCTGGGCTCCGTATCGGCTGGCGTAATGGGCGGCAATAGCCTTCCGCAGTTCCCAGATCCCGAGACTGTGCGTGTACTTGGTGTGTCCCTCCGCAAGGGCCTTCACGACTGCTTCATGGACGCAGGACGGGGTGGGAAAGTCGGGCTCGCCGAGCTCGAGATGAACGATGTGCCCTCCTGCCCGCTCCAACTCCTGGGCTCGCTCCAGCACCTCCATGGCGATGAAGGGGGGCAAGGCCTCTGCCCGACCCGCGATCCCAACCTGCTTCATCCCATCTCCACAAACCGCCAGGGAACTGGTAGGACAACGAACCCATCCAGTTCCGGGCTCTGCAGAAACTGCTCGAATCCCTCCAGGTGTCTGGTGGTGAGATCGAAGGAGAGCTGCTTGCGAAAATAGTTGAGGCAGGCCTCCTCGCTGATCCCGACCCGCACATGGACAGCCGCACTGAGGGCCTCCGCCCTGCCCAGACTATAAGTCTTGGAAGCGAGAAGGGCACGGTGTAGCGTCCGGGTGGTTTCGGGATTCTCTTGATAAAACTCCTCCCGCGCTCCCCAGAGCGCAAACACGAATGGGAGGCCGGTGAGCGCCTTCCACCCCTCCCCCAGGTCCAGTTGATGAGGGTACCTGCGCTCATGACTCGCCCTGAGCGCCGGATCTCCGATGAGGAGACCGGCGGCGACCTCCGAGGGAAGGACTTCGGACACCTCTCCCTGAAGGTAGACCGGGCGGACCCCGTAGTCCCGCTCCAACAAGAGGCGGAGCAGATAGACTGAGGTCAGGGATTCCTGGGTGATGAGGACCCTTTCACCATCCAAGTCCTGGAGCGGGAGACGACTCAAGCAGACCACCGATCCCACGGCGCCGTCACAGGCGATCGCCAGGTCTGAGAGGAGCCGGTACTTCCCGGGGGACTGCGCATAGGCCACGGAAGAGATCACCGAGATATCCAGGTCGCCCCGTGCGAGCATCCGGTTGAGCTCCGCCGGAGTCCCCTCGACCAGATCACAGTCGGCCGCCACGGCCCCTTCCTCGATCCCGTAATAGACCGGCTCGCAGTTGATATAGCAAACCTTACCGACTCGAGGTCGCCTCACAACCCCTGCCTTTCATAGACCGGCTTGCCGTCGACGAGGGTGAGGAGGACTTTTTCTGGACCGGCTTCGTGCAGGAGATACTCATTGGGGTCCGCCCCCGGCTCGTCCAGGGAAAGGGCAACGAGGTCAGCCCGCTTCCCGGGTTCCAAGGTCCCGGTCTCACGGTCGAGCCCCAAGGCCTGGGCGCCCCCCGAGGTCGCCATGGTGATCCACTCTGCCGGGGAAAGCAGACCGGAATGGGCCTGGTTGGCAAAGCGGATCTCATCCCAGAGACTGAGACTCTCGCTGCTCGCCAGCGAATCGGTCCCCAGACCCACGGGGACCTTCAGATCCCGGAGAGCCTTCAGCGGGGCTCGACCCACGCCGAGATACGCGTTGGACCGAGGGCAATGTGCAACGGTCGCCCCATTTTGGGCCAATAGTTCCAGATCCTCCCCGGTGAGGTGGACCGCATGGACCAGGAGGCACTTTGAATCCAATAGCCCCAAGCCGTGGAGATAGCCGACCGGGGTCGTCCCGAGGATCGGCGGTAGAACGTCACCCCACCCTGTCGCCGGGAGTAGACGCGTCCGGATCTCGCCTGCCCCCGATCGAAGATACTCGATCTCGGCACCACTCTCAGCCGTATGGACCGTCGCCTTCAGACCCAATCGTTGCTGCAACTGTCGGCACAGGAGGAAGAGTCGGGGAGAGACGCTGTACGGGGCATGAGGAGAGATGCCCACCTCGAGAGGACCCCTCCGGGCCTCTTCCTGCATTGCCGTAAGATGCGCAAAGGGCATTTCGGCGATCCCCTCGGCGCGGGAATCGTCGAGGCCGATCACCTCTCGATATACCACTCCCCGCAGGCCACTCTTTTTCAGTCCGGGAAAGCTCACCCCCGTCGAGGTCACATCCCCCACGCACGTGGTGCCCGTCCGGACCAGCTCGGCGATCCCTTCCTCTACGGCCTTGGTATACATCTCCCAGGAAAGGTTCTGCTTCCGCTCCACAAGGCTCAAGACCCACTCTACGAAGGAAGGACC
This sequence comes from candidate division NC10 bacterium SPGG6, assembly GCA_001643535.1. Lineage (GTDB taxonomy): Bacteria > Methylomirabilota > Methylomirabilia > Methylomirabilales > CSP1-5 > CSP1-5. The sequence goes on from LXTG01000022.1 coordinate 7,665, forward strand.
CGAAGGAACCTGCTCGCGAAGGGCGCCGAGCTCGAGATGGGTGTGCACATTGACCAGGCCGGGAAGGAGGATCGCCTCGCCCAGATCCTGCCATTTTAGCCCGGGATGCCCCTTCTTCAGGGCCGCCCGTGGCCCGACGGCCCGGATGCGGCTCCCATCGATCAGGAGGGCTCCGTCCCGGATCGCGGGCTGGCTGACCGGGAGGAGGTACCTAGCAGCAAGGATACGCATGCTACCCTGTCGACGAGAGCTGGCGCCACCACTCCTCGGCCCGGGCAAACTCCTCTGGCGTGTTCATGTTGTAGAGGCTGAGTCCTTCGGGATCGTACGGCTCGAGCTCCTCCTTACGCACCCTCCGGACCCGGACGTGGGGAAAGAACCGGGCGATCTTCAGGTCGCCCGAGTGGATCAGGCGCTCCATATGAGGGAGACAGGTCTTCGCGTACAGGGCATACAGGGGCTCCCAATCGTCAGTATACGGGACCACTGCATCCCAGTCGCCGCTGAGGGTCGCGAGATACCGAATCAGGCTAGGGTTGAAGAACGGCATATCACACGCCATCACGAAAGCCCACGGGTGGCCGGCGATGGCGGCAGCGGTATAGATCCCCCCTAAGGACCCTTTATCGGGGATGAGATCCGGGACGACCCGTACACCCAGGTCATCGTAGAGCCCGGGGACGTTGGCCACGATGATCACTTCCGGAAAGATCCGTTGAAGTCCATCCACCAACCGCCCGATGAGACGCTTCCCCCCGATCTCCAGCATCCCCTTGTCGCGGCCCATCCGGGTCGATTTCCCCCCAGCCAGGATGATCCCGCTGATCATCATCGCTTATGCCACCCTTATCCATTCCCCATCCCCGGGAATGCGGGCTAGCGCCTGGATCATCTATTCCTCTTCCTTTTCTCCCTCTGCTTTCTCTACCTCATTGAGACTGACCATCTCTCCCCCGCCCTCCGCCGGGGCTACTTCAGGCTCCTCTTCCGCCTCGGCAGGAGCCACCCCTTCAAGCTCCTCCTCCTCTTCTGTCTCCTCCTCGGTCGTAACCCCCTCGGGAGTAATCTCTCGGAACCATGTCGGTTTGACCGCCTCCGCATAGACGCCCGTCTTCGTCATTTCGTCAAAAGGCTTAATCGTATACTCGACCTTTCCTGCCGCCAGCTCCTCCAGGGCGATATAGGTCGTCTTATACCCTTTGGGTTGGAGCAGGGGCCTCACCCCCTGATTGAGCTGCCGACTTCGCTTGGCGGCAATGATCACCAGCCGATACTTGCTGTCGACTTTATCGAACAGGTCCTCGATGGGTAGATGACTCATGGGTCGCATCCCTCCTCGTTAAATGCTTAGTCCCTCCCGGACGGCGGAATTCAGGCGAAAGCTCCGGGACCGCTCCGCCACAATGATGGCGCAGAGATCACCGACCGCCCGCTCAAGTACATCGTTGATAATCACATACTCGTACTCGTTAAAATACTTCATCTCTTCCCGGGCCTTTCTCAGACGGCGCTCGATCTCCTCAGGGGAGTCGCTCTGCCGGGTCCGGAGGCGCTCTTCCAGCTGTGCCCAGGATGGCGGGAGGACAAAAACGAACACCCCCTCAGAATACACTTGCCGGAGCTGGGCGGCTCCCTGGGTATCAATATCCAGGATCACGTCCCGACCCGCTGCCAGTTGGGCGTCCAGCAGATGTCTGGGGGTGCCGTAGAGATGGCCATGAACATTCGCCCACTCCGCAAAATCCTCTGCCTTCACCATGCGCTGAAAGGTCGCCTCGTCCACGAAATGATAGTCCCGGCCAGCGACTTCGTGGGACCGCGGGGCCCGGGTCGTATACGAGATGGAGTGTGCGAGGTCCGGGATCCGGCGAACGACCTCCTGACACAGGCTGGTCTTGCCCGCCCCCGAAGGGGCGGATACCACGATGAGGATTCGACGGGAATCCCCCACTGCTACTCCTTTCCACCGTGCTCACCCACGAGTCGCTGGGCCAGGGTCTCCGTCTGGATGGCCGAGAGGATCACATGGTCGCTATCGGTCACGACGATGGAGCGGGTGCGCCGCCCGTTCGTGGCATCCACAAGCTTTCGCCCCTCTTTCGCCTCATCCTTCAGCCGCTTGCTAGGGGCAGAACTGGGACTGACAATAGCAATGATCCGACTCGCGACCACGACATTTCCGAAGCCAACATTCAGGAGTTCGGTCCCCAAGCCCGTCACCTCCCTCCTCCTGCGGGGCCGACTGCCGAGCGGCCCTGAGGCCTTTATTCGATATTCTGGACCTGCTCCCGCAGCCGCTCCAGGTCTGCCTTTATCTCCACCACCACGGGGGAGATGAGCACATCGGCCGCCTTCGCCCCGATCGTATTGATTTCCCGGTGCATCTCCTGCAAGAGAAACTCATGCCGCCGACCATGGGGGCCGGCCCCCTGAAGGATCGACCAGAACTGCTGAAGGTGGCTCTTGAGCCGCGTACACTCCTCGGTGATGTCTGAGCGGTCTGCGAAGAGAACCACCTCTTGCGCGAGCCGATCCGGATCAGAAAGCGGGGCGTCCAGCAGGGCGCCGACCCGCTCTTGCATTCGGGTGCGATAGGCTTCCACTATGTGGGGCACGCGTGCCTCCACGGTCTGAAGTGCCGCCTCGATCTGGGTCAGGCAGCCCTCGAGCCCCCGGGCCAAGTTCTCTCCCTCTTTTCTCCGCATCGACTCGACCTCATCCATGGCCCGGTGGATCAGTTGTCTAAGGACCATCCCCGTCTCCGCCAGGTCAACCTCCGTGGCTTCCAGGCTCACGAGATCACGCAGCCCTATTAACGCCTCGATGGTGACGTCCCCCTGAAGGTCGAGCTCCCGCTGAAGTTCTCTGAGCGCCCCGACATACTGCTCGATGGCTCCCCGGTCGATGCGCAAGGTTCGGGGAATCTCACCAAGGAGCTTTTCCGTGACCTGGACGTCGAAGCGGCCGCGGTGCACCCGTCCCCGGAGCTCCCGATGTAGCTCGTGCTCCATGGACGCCAAGGCCTTGGGAAGTCTGATCCGGATGTCGGTAAACCGGTGGTTAAAGGCCTGGATTTCAAGGGCATAAAGGTGGGTGGCTGTGGCCCCCTCCGCCCTGCCGTACCCGGTCATGCTTTTGAGCATGAGAACCAAACCAAAGACAATCACCCAAGGAAGGTCATCGTCGCCGCATCGGGGATTATCACAGGGGCTATGGCTCCAGGAAGGAAGCAACCCCCTATTTATGCTCAAATTTACTGCAGTTTTCGTCTCATGTCAAACTCAAACAATCCCCTGCGCGGCCAATGAGTGCCTTTACTTAACCCACCTTGATAGATAAGATGGTCCAACGATGCCACAGTGGAAAGCGACACAAGACCGCTATGCCCGGCTCATCCGGCGACAGACGAGTCGGCTCCAGCGCCGGAGGGATAAGATCCTCGCAGACCTGGCGAAGGCGCGGAGATGGGAAGACCTTCGCCGGAAAGGGGAACTGCTCCGCGTCCACCGCGACCGCGTCTCCCGGGGCCTTTCCGAGGTATCCCTGCCCGACTACTACGCCGGGCCAGACAAGAGTCTTATGATCCCCCTCGACCCGGCCCTCTCCGTCGACGCTAACGCCCAGCAGTACTTCAAGCAGGCCCGAAAGACCAAACGGGGATTTCCAATCATCGAGCGCCGGCTGGCCGAGACCGAGGCGGAACTGAAGGGGTGGGAGACGGCCCTGGAGAGGGTGATCGAGGTGGAGAGTCCCGAGGCCCTGGACAGAACGGCCGCGACTCACGATCTGGGGCGGCTCGAGCCGCCACCCCCGAGACCTCGGCACCGCGCAAAGGACGGGACAACACTCGAGCCCCGGCGCTTCGTCTCGAGCGATGGGCGGGAGATCATGGTGGGGCGGAGTTCCGCGGGCAATGTGCACCTCACCTTTCGCCTGGCTCGCCCCCACGACCTGTGGCTCCACGTCGAAGAATACGGCGGGTCCCACGTGGTCATCCGAAACCTAAAGGGGCAGACCGTCCCCCCTCGGACCTTGCGCGAGGCCGCGCAGCTTGCCGGCTTCTTCAGCAAGGCCCGCAACGCCGGGAAAGTCCCAGTGCACTACACGCCCGTGCGGTTCGTCAAGAAGGCAAAAAGGGGCAAGCCCGGAACGGTCCTGATTACCCAGGAGAAGTCGGTCCTGGCTACCCCGGATCCGGCAGTGGTGGCAGAACTTGGCAAGAGAGCGACGGCCCTGGATCGTGCTCCTCGTCAGAAGAAGAAGGAATCCCGGCGATGACACGGTATGCTGCGATCGACGTGGGGACCAATACCGTTCGCCTCCTCGTGGCCGATGTGGAGGAGCCCGGAACGTACCGCGCCGTCTTTCAGGAGCAGGTCATCACCCGCCTCGGCGAGCGCGTCCAGGAGACTGGCGTGCTGAGCCCGGGGGCGGTGGAGCGGACGTTCCAGGTCCTCAAGCGTTATGCAGAGACCGCCAGGGAACTTGGGGTCGGGGAGGTGGTCGCTGTCGCCACGAGCGCGGCACGGGAGGCCAAGAACCGGGCGGAGTTCCTCGACCGGGTGCGGACAGAGCTAGCGCTCGACCTCCAGGTCATCTCAGGCGAAGACGAGGCGACCCTGACCGCCATCGGGGTGTCGCATGCCCTGGGCCCGGACCACGCCAACATGCTGATCGTGGATATAGGGGGGGGAAGTACCGAGTTTATTGCCTACCAACAGGGAAGGAACGCGGGACACCTGAGCCTGCCTATCGGGGTCGTAAAGCTGACCGAGGCCCACCTCAAAGGCGATCCGCCCTCCCTCCCTGAACTGGAAGGAGCAGCCATCTCTATTCGGGAGAGCCTCCGGAAGGTCCCGGAACCCCTGCAACATCCACAGGGCGCCATCCTCGTTGGGACCGCGGGCACCCCCACCACCCTCGCCGCGATCGACCTCGGCCTTGCGACGTACGATGGAGAGCGGGTGACCGGCCACCGCCTGTCGCGCCGCCGGATCGAGGCGCTGCTGCAATACTTGACCTCCCTCCCCTTGGCCGACCGACGCCAGATTGTCGGCCTGGAGCCAGCCCGCGCCGATGTGATCGTGGCCGGTACCCTCTTGACCCGTGAGATCATGGCGCTCTTTGACTTTGACGAGCTGACGGTAAGCGACGGCGGCCTCCGCGAAGGCCTCCTCCTCCATCATCTGGCCCAACGGAAACCTTGACAGGATCCTGTTTGAGGGATAGGAGTTCAGACCGGAGAGGGAACAATCACATCAAAGAAAACGCCCTGGTGGATGCTTCGATGAGGGGAGAACAAGCGCCCCAATTGTCTGGATATTAGCCCCATCGTAAATCAGGATGCGATGCAGCCATACGAGAAGTTAGTGGCCATGATCAAAGAAAAGATATACACGCCGGGCACAACCGATCTGGCCAGAGGACACGATTTTAGTACATGCCTCGGGTAGGATTCAGATTGCGAAGCAAGACGCACGGATACTGTAATCTATGACCTACGATGTGATTGTCATCGGAGTAGGAGGCATGGGCAGCGCCACCGTTTATCACCTGGCGCGTCGAGGCAAGAAGGTTCTCGGACTCGAACAGTTTGATATTCCACACGACCGTGGCTCGTCACACGGCATCAATCGAATTATCCGACTTGCGTACGCGGAGGATCCAAATTATGTCCCTCTTCTTCGAAGGGCCTATGAACTGTGGCGTGAGATTGAGTATGTAGCCAATGAACGTTTGTTGTTCATCACCGGAGGGATCGATGCCGGCACCCGGGACAGCCGTACGGTGACTGGTTCGTTACGGTCGTGCGAGATTCACAACATATCCCACGAACAAATGGATGCCCCTTCTCTCCGGAGGCGATTCCCGGGATATCAGCTTCCAGAGGACATGGTAGCGGTGTATCAACCGGATGCCGGGTTTGTCCTGTCGGAGGGTGCTATTGTAGCGTACGTCATGGCGGCCCAAGCATTGGGGGCAGGCGTGCAGGGCCGGGAGCGCGTTTTGGAATGGAAGGCCGATGGCCCCGGCGTGTGGGTGCGGACCGATCGCGACACCTACCGGGCGAGCAAACTCGTCGTGACCGCTGGGCCGTGGACCGCAGATATCGTTCCGGCTCTGGCACCTCTCCTGGTCCCAGAGCGACAGGTCTTGATGTGGACGCAGCCGCTACACCCCGAGTACTTTCGTCTCGAAGTCTTTCCGGTGTTCAACATGGAAACACCGGAAGGGCGATTCTATGGATTTCCTATTCACGGGGTTCCCGGGTTCAAACTGGGAAGGTATCATCACCGCCATCAACGGGCCGACCCTAACCGCATGGACCGGGAATGTCATCCTGAAGATGAGCAGGTCTTGCGCGACGCCATTCGTCGTTACTTTCCGGATGCGAATGGCCCGACCATGGCGCTCAAGACATGTCTGTTCACCAATACGCGCGACGAACATTTTGTGATCGATCACCATCCGGAATTCCCACAGGTGTGCATTGCGGCTGGCTTCTCTGGTCATGGATTCAAGTTCTGCAGCGTCATCGGGGAGATCATGGCCGACCTCGCGTTGGAAAGCTACACACGATGGGATATCGGCTTGTTCCGCTTGAATCGCCTTCTCAATTGACCTGACATGGCACCCATAGTCGTACCTCATCTGACTGGGTTTCTGAATAACGGAGCGAGTCCCTAATTGGTTCGCTATCGGAGTGCGGACGGCAAAGGGGTTCTCCTGGTCGGCGATAGCCGGAGCTTGCCGACGATCCCAAACCGTTCAGTCGCGGTGATCTTGACCTCGCCCTTGTACTGGATTCGCGGGCGGGGGCGCCAGTCTGTCTCGCGCTACGCCAAACGGCTCGCCCTCGAGTACGGCCGCGAGTGGCGTCGGGTCCTGTCCTCCGATGGGGACCTCTGGATAGTCATCGGGGACCGCCACGACGGGCGCGAGTGGGCGGGGATGGACGGGCTTGTGGCCGACTGGTTCCGGCGCACCGGCTGGTCGCTACAGGCCAAGGGGCTCTGGGCCGAACACCCATCGAGGGCGCGGTGGGACGACCGCGTCAACTACCTGCTGCGCTTCAAGAAGGCGGGCCGCCGGAGTCTACCGCCGAAAACCACGCTCTGCTGGCGGCTTCCCATCCCCTGGTCGCCGCGAGGGAGCCTCTGGGATGCCACACCGCCGCCGGTCGTCCGGGCGCTCCTCGCGCTCTCTGCCGAGGGGACAGTCCTCGACCCGTTCTTCGGAAGCGGCATCGTCGGGGTGGTTGCCGCTCGGATGGGCCGCCCCTGGATCGGCGTGGAACGGGATCTAAGTCAGGTCCGGGTCGCCGCCCGCCGCCTTCGCCTCACGCGCGTCCGACCAGAGCAGACCCGGTCTCCGCGAACCTCAGTTCCCCGTTGAAGAGAGGGATGACGGTCAGATAACGTGTGGAGGTTTGGGGTTGGGTCTTGCAATCCTGCAGCTGGACGTGGTTGGAGACTGGGCTCTTATATCTTCACAATCTTTGAAGGCAGGGGGAAGGCGGGCTATCCCCGCATGACTGCGCAGGGGCTACCCCATCATGGCAACAGCCAGTGGAGCCACCGCCGACACAATTTCCGGAACTGAGAAGCGCGAGATGCCGGCCGGAGTGGCACCTCAGGCGGGAGGCGCCAGGTTTCCCTGCTCAAGGAGTCCATGCACTCATCGAGGACGCATTCCTCGATCAGCCCCCAGCGCGACTCGGAGGTAGCCAGAAACTCAATCCCCGTCCGATAGACCAGGTCTCGCGCGCCAGAGGGGGTGTGCTCATATCGGTCGACCCTCGATCGGACCGACCGGCATTTCAATCCTATCCCCCCGCCATTGACCGGGAGGGTCAGGAACGCCATGGTTCCGGGCCGGAGCATATCGGGGTGCTCGAGCAGGGCCCCGCCCATGCTGATGTCGACGAGTGAGACCTTTTGACAAGTGCCTGTCTGAAAGGAGGTAATGCGCCCCGCCAGCTCGCCGCTCACGTCCCACCGAAGATAGGACCGCCTGCTTCCGTTCCGCTGCTGCATTGGTTCGCCCAGCACGACGAACAGGGGCCGGGGAGGCCCTGTGTCGCATATACAAGCCGATCGCTAAAAAAGACTCTCCAGGTGGGAGGCCTACTTCCTGCTCTGGACCATTGATGAACCACCGGGCACCGCGGGGACTAAGACTTTCATGGTGACCCGACGGTTTTGAGCCCGCCCGTCGTCATTGTTATTGTCAGCGACCGGCGTCTCTTCCCCGAACCCGACCCACGAGATGCGATGCGTCCCGACCCCGAAGTTTTTCATCAGGTAACGGACCACCGACGCAGCCCGCTCCCGGCTGAGATGCAGGTTATACAGATCAGGTCCGACCGCATCGGCATGCCCCTGCAACTCGACCAGCGTGTTTGGATCCTCCTTGAGCAGGCGGCCGAGCTCGGTCAGTGAAGTGATGGCAGCGTCCTTCAAGCTCGCCTTGTTGAAGTCGAAAAGGAACGTCCGGGTCTCCCGCACAACATACTTATTCCGGTCGGCGAACTTTTGCGAGAAGGTGCTCTCCATCTCGGTCATCCGTACGTGGACTGCATCCACCTGTTGCTGACGCGTCGCTGTCTCCTGGGCAATTTTCTCGTCCATGAGGCCCAGTTGTTCCTTGACGAACTGAACGCTGGCGCAGCCCGAGGCGAACACCATTGTTGCAAGTATTAACACAATCCGCGGGGCCAACCAATGCCCGGTCATCACCTGTCCTCCTCTCCAAGATTCCGACCTGACTCTCCCTTGGGGCGAATTCCATTCGGAGTGCATACCCTTCCTCCCCTACCGGACCTGAAAACTCAGGGCTAATGTGGCACACCCCAGCGTGGAGACTGCAACAAGCACCAGGCAGAGCCCCAGCCCCATAGCCTGCCGCGAAATCCCCGTCATCCCGCCCTCCCTAGACAATTGCATCTACAAGCCATTTACAAAAGAAGACCCATCCCGCGAAAAATAGAACCATGTATAATATAA
>LXTG01000108.1 GCA_001643535.1 candidate division NC10 bacterium SPGG6
CCGACCAAAGTAAGAGGAGCACACATGAACGGCTACACACAGCTGACCCAAGAGCAACGGTATCAAATTTATGCACTTGTGCAAACTGGACAGACCCAAACCACGATGGCTGGGGTAGTGGGCGTCCATAAATCCACGATCAGTCGGGAGCTACGGCGCAATCGCGGACACCGAGGCTACCGACCACGGCAAGCCCATTACCGTGCGCAAATCCGACAAGCCAATCAATGCTGCCCTCGCATTTCCCCGGCTGCCTGGGACCAGGTCGCTACATTATTGAGGGAGGCCTGGAGCCCTGAGCAGATCCAAGGCAGGCTGCACCGTGAACACAGGCTGACGATTAGTCATGAGTGGATCTATCAGCATATCTACCAGGACAAACGGACTGGAGGCGATCTGTATCGTTCGCTGCGCTGGCAGAAGAAGCGGCTGCAGATCCTTGAGCGTGATGACTGGTGCTGCCAAATCTGCTTCGGTAGCGAGAATACGCTGCACGTTCACGCGGTCTGAGTTGTCCAGCGAGATCTCGCACACAGCCGGAGAGTTTTGAACGTTCTTGCGAGAATAAACAACGCCGTAGGTCTTCTCCCGCTTGACCGGAATCTCCTCTCCATCCAGCAGAAAGATGACATTGTTCTCGTCGATACCACCGACCNCGMMGACATCGAGGTAGTGGGGTTTATCGCCAGCTGCTTCGCGTACGGCCGCGTGGAGGGATTCACCCCGCCAATCGACACCCTCCTCGGGGTGCTCGGACCGGATCCCTACCAATTTCTCCTGCGTTTCGATCCCAGACGGGACGCGGACTGCCTCCGCGGGTTCTCCTACCGTTTTAACACCGCTGCCGATGCCACCTGTCTGCTCTGGTTTCTCCGGCAAGCCTTAGAGCGTCAGGGGTCGCTCCGGACCCTCTTCCTTTCCGGTTACAGTGACCGACAGGAGGACACCCGAGCCGCGCTCACCGCCTTCGTCGAACATCTCCTGCAACTGGACCCGCGACCGGTCTATCGCAAAGGCCACCTCTCCAACGGGATGCATCATCTCCTGCCATCGCCAAGACGCGGAGGGGCGTGTAAACGCTTGAACCTTTTCCTCCGCTGGATGGTCCGGCGGGATCACATCGACTTTGGCCTCTGGTCTGAAATCAAGCCGGCGAAGCTGATTATCCCCTTGGATACGCATGTGGCCCAGGTCTCAAGGCACCTCGGCCTCACCCGACGGAAGAGCCCAGGTTTCCCGATGGCCCTCGACATCACCCAGAACCTCAAGCGTTTTGATGCAAGGGATCCCGTGAAGTACGACTTCGCCCTCTGCCGGCTGGGGATGCTCTCTAAGAGTCCGAGGTCCGACGTCCGAAGTCCGATGTCGTAGGTCCGACCTCCAAAGACACAGGTCCGATGTCCAAAGTCCAACGTCCAAAGTCTAAACCCGTGAGACCTGGGGGGCCGCGCCTGGGGGCGCACATGTCCATCGCCGGCGGGGTGGCCAAGGCACTGCTCCGCGGTCAGCAGACCGGCTGTGACACGATCCAGATCTTCACGAAGAACAATAACCAGTGGCGGGCCAAGGCTCTGACAGACCAAGAGGTCAGGACCTATCACGAACATCGGGGAACAACGGGAATCTGGCCTGTGGTCGCCCACGACGGCTATTTGATCAACCCAGCCTCCCCGAAAAGAGATCTGTACAGGAAGTCCCTGGAGGCCCTCCGGATCGAGGTGGGGCGCGCGGCAGCCCTCGAGATCCCGTGCCTGATCATACACCCGGGGGCGCACCTCGGGACAGGAGAGGCCGAGGGGATTCAACGGGTCGTGGAGGCGTTGGACACGATCCTTGAAGATGCCAAGGCCTCCTCCGTCACGATCTGTCTGGAGACCACGGCCGGCCAGGGATCCAGCTTAGGTCATCGCTTCGAGCATCTGGCGGCAATCCGAGAGGGCATGAAGCAGCGGGACCGCGTGGGGATCTGTATGGATACGTGCCATATCTTTGCCGCAGGCTATGAGATCCGGGGCCGGGCGGGTTACGAGCAGACCATGCGGCAGCTCGACACCGTGATCGGCCTCGACCACATCAAATGCATCCACCTGAATGACTCTCAGCGAGAGTTGGGGAGTCGGGTGGACCGTCATGCCCATATCGGGCAGGGGCAAATCGGCTTAGAAGGATTCCGCCTCCTTGTGAATGATCCGCGCCTCCGGCATATTCCTATGATCCTGGAGACCCCGAAGGGGGAGGATCCCGTAGCCACCGACCGCCGCAATCTGGCCGTTCTCCGCAGCTTGGTGAGGGGGTAGTGCGGGCGATGGGCGTGGGTGACCCACTAGGGGGGAGGAGACACGGGTACACCTGGCGGGAACATGATGTCAAAGCGGCGGGGGCGGGGTGGCAAGTCGGGCTCTTCTTCCTCCTTGGAGAGTTGGAAGGCTGCCAGGACCCCTTCCCAGCTTTCGGTTGACACTGTCAGCGCGTTCTCGATCTTCGGGACGACCGGGGCCGGAACCCGCGCCATCAACGCCCGCAGCAATTCCTCTTCCTTGTGCGCTGACGCCTTCGCAATGGCTTTCACCCGCTTCACGCCTTCGTCGGGAGGGAAAACGCCCTTTTCGATCCGATCCAGGTAGAGGATGATGCGATCCCGCGAGATTTCGACGGTCTGAATGATCTCGATGACTTTGATGCGAAATTCATCAGGGACGGCCGAGGACACGCTGAACAGTGTCGACACGTTTCTCTTGGTGAATTTTTCCGTTCCGTCCCTGGCCTTGGGCAGGTCCAGAGAAGCGGCTGCGACAAGGGACCCAAGAGCCAAGACCGTGAGGAAACCTCCAAAGACGCCACACAGATGCCGCCGCCCCATCACCCTCCCTTCATCACCACCCGGTAACTCAGGCCCTTGACCGCAGACGCGTTGCTGAAATGTTACGCCGGGGGGCGAAAGCCTGGAACTGCGACGACGGCTTCATTGACCTTTGCCGCCAGGATGAAATCGCTTTCCGTCAGGCCGTTGATCTTATGAGTCCAGATCTCGACCGTGGCCTTCCCCCAGCCGAAGCAGATGTCGGGATGATGCCCTTCCTGCTCGGCGATCGCGCCCACGCGGTTCACGAAGTCCAGAGACGCACTAAAATCCTTAAAGCGGAAGGTCTTGCAAAGGTGGTGCTCTTCGACCACCTCCCACCCTTCCACCTGGGTAATCAGGGGTGCGATCTCTGCGCCCGTAAGAGGTGGCGTCCCCCCCTTACACGGGACACACGACTTTCTCGCCAACTCCGGCATGATCCCACTCCTTTCAGAGAGCCTATTCCCCGTCCTCGGCTCATCTCAATCATACCCCCCCAGCCGGTGCGGAGCAAGTCCGCTCATTTCGCCGATCGTGGTCCTGAGACGTTTTCTTGACAGCCCGTAATCCGCCCCGTGCCTCCCCTCCCCCCGGTTTCTCGCGCCTTGATACCAAACCGCCCTAGAACAAAAGGGGGCAACCGACAAGGCCCCTTGGCATTTGATATCCTTCCATATCAATAAGTTATCATAGCTACCCTCACCCACCACTTAAAAAAACCGTTGCAGCCCTCAGAATTATTTGGTATAAGCCTCGCATCTGCGAGGGAGGCAGGGTTGCGGGATTTCAAGTCACGCCGAAATATCGAGCGACTCCTGAGAAGGCAGCGACCTGTGTCGAAGGGTCCCGGGCGATTCGGTTCCGGCCTTTTCCTGGCGGGGTTTTTCTTTGCCTCCGCCCTGGCGATCTCCTATCTCATTCCGGTTCGAGAGCCGACTCCACAACCTCCCCAACCACCGGTCTCATCCACTCCCGCGCTCCCCCGCGTGGCCGAGTCCATCCAAAACGCGGCCACCCATCCGTCGCACCGGGTGATCCACGGAGCGATTGGACGAGGGGAGACGTTTGCCGAGGCCCTGAGCGCCAAAGGCCTCTCCGGTCGCCTCACACATGAGATCGCCCGAGTCCTCCGCCGCTATCTCAACTTCCGAAAGATCAGGGCGGGCGCAACCTTTCAGGCGACGCTGGACGCAAGCGGGGCCCTACTGCATTTCGTGTATCAGGCCTCTCCCGTAGAGATCTACGAGGTGACACGGAAGGGAAACGCGTATCGGGCGGCCCGGCGCGATGTCCCCATCGAGCGCCGGGTGGAAAACATTACCGGGAAGGTCACCTCTTCCCTCTTCGAAAGCATGGAGGCACTCGGGGAAAAGCCTGAACTGACCCTCCGGTTTGTCGATATCTTCCTCTGGGATTTTGACTTCAACAGTAATGCCAGACTCGGGGACCAGTTCCGGATGCTGGTGGAGAAGGAGTACGGCGGCGGCACGTTCGTCCGCTACGGAAAGATCCTCATCGCCCAGTACGAAAATCGCAAGAAGACTTACACCGGGATCTACTTCGAGAAACGCCCCGGCAAAGGGGATTACTATACCTCAAAGGGCAGATCTGTTCGCAAGACCTTCCTCCGCTCCCCACTGCGATTCACCCGGATCAGTTCCCGCTACACACACCGGAGGCGCCACCCAATCTTGGGAGGGGTGAGACCCCACCTGGCCGTCGATTACGCCGCCCGCCGCGGCACGCCGGTCTGGGCCGTCGCGGACGGGGTGGTCCTCTCAGCCGGATGGAAAGGCGGAAACGGCAAGACAGTCCTCATTCGGCATCGAAGGGGGTTCCGAACCATGTACAACCATCTGTCCAAGTTCGCGCGAGGAATCCGGAAGGGGGCCCGTGTGCGACAGAAACAGGTGATCGGCTACGTGGGCTCCACCGGTCTCTCCACGGGACCCCACCTCGATTACCGTGTCATCAAAAACGGTCGCTTCGTCAACCCGCTTAGACAGAAGTTCATCCCGGGAGACCCGATCCCCAAGGCCCACCGGGCCGATTTCCGGCGTCTCCGCGACCGGCTCCTGCAAAAGCTCCATCCGACGGTGCACGCCTCGAAGTAACATCCGCTATCGCGTTGACCGACGACCAACTACGCAAGACATTTCCAATTTCGAAATTCCAATTTCGAATTCCTGGCGACGGTGAACCCTGAACCGTGAACCGGTCAAACGGTCATCGGTCATCAAGTGTCGGGTCCAGAGTTGTCACCTTCGCGTGGACCGGCAGAGGCATTTTTTCCGCCTCCTGCGAGAAGCCAAGCTTCAACCACACCGGGACGAGGGCGATACCCATGACGAGCTGCAAAGCAATCCATAGTCCCCAAGACAGGGACCACCATGTAGGAACGGGACTGTGGCAGAGCCAAGAGCCGATTCCGGTGAGGAAGAAGAACACGCAGAAGGCCGCCGAGAGCATGGCCGCGAAGCCACGTCCCAAACGCTTTACGTTCGTGCCGGGATCAACCCCCAGAGAGGCGGCGATCGGCCCCCACCATCCGGGCGGCTGGGCAAGTCGGAAGAACCTGCGCAGGTGCTCGGGGTCCTCGGTCGTGAGAAGCGAGACACCGATGCCCGCGGCAGTGGCCAGGACCGCCATGACCAACAATCGAATGGCCTCGTCGTCGACGAACTCGAGCAGGGGCCAGGCGGCCAGGAGCGAGACAATAATGCAGGCGAGCTCCCCCCAGGCGCTGATACGCCACCAGAGCCAGCGCAGGACGAGAACAACGCCCATGCCGGCGCCCAGGAGGAGCGCGATCTTCCACGCCCTCTCGATCGAGGTAAGCTGCGTCATCACGAGCATCGAGATCATGAGGATGATCAGGTTAGATCCGCGAGCGACCCACACCAGCGTACGTGGATTGGGGTCTCTCTTGAGCCACACCTGGCAAATTAGCCGCTTGTAGATGTCGTTTGTCCAGTAGGACGCGCCCCAGTTGAGGTGGGTGTCGATTGTCGATGCCAGGGCCGCCAGCATCGCGGTCAGCATCAGACCTTTGATGCCCCAGGGGAGCAGCTCGACGATTCCCTTGACGAAGGTGACCTCCCGCTCGTGCTTGAGGATCTCGGGAGCCAGGCTGAGGTCGGGCGGAAAGAAGAGTAGGAGTCCCAGGGCGATCGGCAGCCAGAAGAGACTACGCAGGAGCACCTGAGCAATGGTGAACACGACGCTCGCGAGCTTGGCGTCCCGGTCAGACTTGCAGGCCATTGACCTTTGGGCCAGATAGCCGGTCCCGTCCGCGTTGAGTTGGATCAGCCACTGGAGGCCCAACACGGCGAGGACGGCGAATGAGGCATCCTTGGCCTGGGACGGCACAAAGGCGAGGATCTGGTTTGGAGAGATCCCCCCAGGGCCTCCCGTCGCGAAGCGCTCGCGAATCTGCTCGATGATTGGGCCCATGCCCCCGAAGTGGTAGATGATGTAGCCCATGTAGAAGGCGGTCCCCAGCATGGCCAAACTGAACTGAACCACGTCGGTGGCCACCACGCTGCGGAGCCCGCCCGTGGTAGAGTAAAAGAGCGTGACCGTGACGATGCCCAGAATCGAGATGAGGTTGTTGGTCGAATTGACCCATACGTGCGGGTCATGGGGGTTCACACTGAGGGGGATATCCACCCAGGTCACCAGGTGGAGTATCGGCTGGTAGAGCGCAGCGGGCAGCCACTGGTCCCATACCAGGAAGGGCTCTGCGATGGCCTTGGTGGCGAAGAGGACCCAGGCCAGAACGACGCAGTTAAAGATCGTCCCGAAGTAGATCGCCTTGATCCCACGCAGGGCTGTGGCGGCCCCCTTGCTGTAGCGCAGCTCAGACAGCTCCGCGTCGGTCAGCACACTCGCTCGCCGCCAGCTGGGAGCGAGGATGAATCCCATCAGCAGGAAAGCGAGGGCAAAAATCCACAACTGCCAGATCGCAAAGATCCCGGCCGTCGCGACCAAGCCGGTCACCAGCAGCGGCGTATCCGCCGCGAACTGGGTAGCAGCCATGCTCAGGCCCGCGCTCCAGCCGCTCAGGCTGCGCCCGGCCAGGAAGTACTCTTCCAGGCTCTGTGAGGCGACCTTGCGGGAGCGAATGCCTGATGAGACTGCGTAGACAATGAAGGCCAAGATGATGAGGACGTCGATCCAGTGCAAGGTCGCCACGCGGTGATACCCCTAGCCGGTCATGTCTCCTCGCAAAGAAATCCCGTCGTCGAGATACGCATCATCCGAAAAGTGTATCACAAAGCTCCCCTTACGCTGCCATCCCCTCCCTGGCCGCTTTCCCCCGCGGGCCTGGCCGGGGGCACCCTCCGGAAGCTGAACCCGAGCCTCAGGGCGCCGAACCAGGAGGGCCTTCTCCCCGGCCATCCGGCTCGAGAAATCGATCTCCCTGCGGGGGTTCTGTTGGCTTTCAATGATTTCCCCCGGACGCAAAGCCTCATGCCCGATACGAAGCGAGGCCAAAGTATATTGCAAAACCTGCACCGCCCTTGACGAGAGAGGGAGAGGCAGGAGATACTGAAAGATGCCGGCGGGCTGAACCTTATCGAGAACACCGCGCCATGGGAGGCACCGCGCAAGCCCGCCCCGGAGAGTGGAACGGACGTTGCAAGATGAATTGGCCCGAAGGATGTTACCCGGCTGGGCGAATCTGCCCAGCGTGAGGATCGTTTGAGATAAACCCATGAGGGGAGAGGGTGTTCCATGAATAAGCGTATCCACGAGATCCTGAGCTGGTACGTAAGCGACAATCCGGGAACGCGGACAAACCTGGCCCGCTTCCTGAACCACGGCACGCTCAGTGGGACCGGACGGCTGGTGATCCTGCCCGTGGATCAAGGCTTTGAACACGGTCCGGCCCGGAGTTTCGCCCCAAACCCTCCGAGCTATGATCCTCTCTACCATTGTGAGCTGGCCGTGGAGGCCGGCTGTAACGCCTACGCCGCCCCCCTGGGATTCCTGGAGGCGGGCGCTGCGCACTTTGCAGGCGAGATTCCGTTGATCCTGAAACTCAATAGCCACGACGTACTCCTCGACGAGAAGGATCCCATGCCGGCAGTCACCGGGAGCGTGCAGGATGCGTTGCGCCTTGGCTGTTCGGCCATCGGGTTTACCATCTATCCGGGATCGGCCATGAGCCAGCAGATGTACGAGCAGTTGCAATCTATTGCCGAAGACGCAAAGGCGTGCGGCCTAGCCGTGGTGGTCTGGTCTTACCCTCGAGGGTCTGGCTTGTCCAAAGCGGGGGAGACAGCCGTCGACGTGGTGGCCTACGCGGCCCACATTGCCGCCCAGCTCGGGGCCCACATCATCAAAGTGAAGTTGCCGACTGAGCGCGTGGAGCTCGCCGAGGCGAAGAAGGCCTACGAGCGGTACCCGATCCCGACTCGCACCCTGGCAGACCGAGTGCGTCACGTAGTGCAGAGCACCTTTAATGGACGGCGGATCGTCATCTTCTCAGGCGGGGCCAAGGAGACGGATGAGGCGGTGTTCAATGAGGTCAGGGCCATCCGCGATGGGGGTGGCTTCGGTTCAATCATTGGCCGGAACTCGTTTCAGCGGGAGCGGTCCGAGGCGCTGAACCTCCTGGGTACCATCATGAAAATCTACGCGGGTCAGATCAAGTAATCGGCAGGAGAGGGCGCGCTGAAATCTCCCCTTGCGCCGGGCGGTCGAGCCAAAGGCGCACCCCTCAGTTCCAGTGGCCCTTGGGTACCGTCACCCATCCCCCAAAGGCTTCCCTCGCCTCACGGTAGAAGGCCTCTGTTTCTCCCTGGTATCGCGGAGAGAAGTGGAAGAGGGCCAGTCGCCGGACGTCGGCCTCCTTGGCGATCAGGCCCGCCTGTCTCGCGGTGAGGTGACACCGCTCTGCCGCCAGCGGCTCATCTCGGTCCAAATAGGCTGCCTCACAGTAGAGGACGTCCGCCCCCTTGGCCAAGGTCACGATGCACGCCACGTTCTCTGGAGAGTAAAGGGCATCGGTCACGTAGGCCAGCTTCTGACCGGGGGTGATGTTGATGAGCGCCGCCTTCAGCTCCCCAAGAGAGAGGGTCTTGGCCCGCCCGTCTGGCCACCGCACGACGATCCGGGTCTCTTCGGCGGCCCCCTCACGGATCTTCGCCTTGAGGTCCGAAAGCCAGGGGCCCACCGGCAACTCAAGACCCGCGAGGCGCCCCTTATCAATATTGATATGAAAGGGCTCTTCCACGGCAAAGGCCAGACAGGGGATCTGATGATCGAGATGCCCTGCCCGAACTCGAAAGCCCGTCTCCCCCCAGAGCTCGCCCGTAAATGCACGCGGTGGCAGGTCACTTCGCCGGAAGGCCTCGGCGCACGCAAAGCGAGCCCCTCGGATGGAGTCGAGATTCACCTCAAAAACCTCGAGGCTCAGGGGGTAGTCGTGGATGAGATTCCATGTGTACCCCCGAAGCTTCCCCTCCACGTTGTCAATGATCCCTGCGGGCCCAAAGAGGCTGAGGATGCGATCCCGGCCCAGGACCGTCCGGAGGAGGTGATCAAAGCCGACGAAGTGATCGAGGTGGGTATGAGACACGTAGACCTCGCTCACGCGGAGGAGGTCGCCGGATGACAGGGAGGCGAGCGAACCCAGATCAAAGAGGAGGGCCCGCCGCGCCCACCGGATCCGAACGTAGAGGGCAGGATCACCCCACGGGCCGTTGACCAATTGCATCTGAAAGGTGGGTTTCATACAACTACACAGCAGTTAGCAATCACACGATTGCGGATTGGCAATTTCGGATTTCGGATTGAAATGCAGGTGCATACCTGCGAAATCCGAAATTCGCAATCCCAAATCCGAAACGCTGGGCTTGACCGGTAATAGCTGTTCTCATCGGTCATCGGACTTCAGTCGCGGTATCAATACAAACGCATTTCATCATGTGACAATCGAACAATAGAATATGAGACCGCAATGGAGCCCTTGACGTCTTCGTCAAGGGCTCCAAAGTAAACGCACTTTGTCCGTTTACTTTAGCTGGGCCAGCCCACGTATTGGCCATCCTCCCAGAGCTTGACCATCCGTTCCACTATGGCCAACCGATCTTCAAAGCGTTCGCTCTGCGACAGGTCCTGATCATGCGGCCAGACTTCCTCCAGGAAGGGACGGATGTCCTCGCGAATCGCATAATACGCCTCCCGAAGCTGCACAAGGGTCCGGCGGTTGACCTGATAAAGATTGGAGGCGGCGACGATGAGGGGTTGCGGGTTATCGTAGAGACTCTTCCAGTGCAGACAATCTCTGAGGTTGGTGCCGACGAGATCCCGAGCGAGACGGGCAAACTCCATAAACCAGCCGATGGTCCGCTCGCACACCAGACACCCGGGGCATTCGTCACCCGCCACGACGGGGACGTAGGCCTCGGCTCGCAAAGGGCCGCCCGGGAGAACCCAGTGGACCGACCGGCAGTGGCGGAATCGCGCGTTGTCGGAGTTCAGCTCAGGCATGGCCAGGGTCGAATAGATTTCCCTCATAAGGTGGGGTCCCGCTCCATCCACGGTCCCCCAGAGTCTCCGACGTACTGTACCAAAGGAGGAGGCCGTTCTGCAAATCTTCCCCTGCGGCCTCCCGCCCCCTCGCCTGTTTCCGATATCGCTCCCGGTACTAGAGCTGTCAGCAGTCAGCCCGGAGCGCGAAGAGTCAAGAGTCGAGGGTCGGGGGGACATCGCTCGGCCCGCGGGCTTTGATGGACCAACGGAAATCCGGGCGAGTTTTGTCTTCAGGAAACGTATGGTAGGATGATTCCCGGGAAAGGAAG
>LXTG01000087.1 GCA_001643535.1 candidate division NC10 bacterium SPGG6
ATCTATGTGGGGGCCAAGACCGGTCGGGACGGAATTCACGGGGCGACCATGGCCTCGGAGACCTTTGACGAGAAGAGCGAGGAGCGTCGTCCCACGGTGCAGGTAGGGGATCCCTTCCGGGAGAAGCTTTTGATCGAGGCCTGCCTGGAACTCATGCGGACGGATGCGCTGGTCGGCGTTCAAGATATGGGGGCTGCTGGCCTCACCTGTTCGAGCTGCGAAATGGCCAGCCGGGCGGGAACCGGCGTGGAGATCGACGTCCGGCTCGTCCCGCGCCGGGAAGAGGGGATGACTCCTTACGAGGTCATGCTTTCTGAATCCCAAGAGCGGATGCTGTTGGTGGTGCGGCAAGGGGCGGAGGCGACGGTTCAGAAAATCTTTGCCGAGTACGACCTGGACGCGGTGGTCGTGGGCCGGGTGACCGGTGATGGAATGATGCGGGTGCGAGAGGGGGAGTGCGTCGTGGCGGAGATCCCGGTCAAGGGGCTTGTGGCCGATGCCCCTGTCTACCGACGACCTGTGTTCCGGCCCGCCTGGCAGGATGCGGTACAGGGTCTCGACGTGCACACGATCCCCCTCCCGCGCGATTATGGGGGTGTGCTCCTGCAACTGTTGGCCTCCCCGGCCATCGCCTGTAAAGCAACGGTATGGGAGCGATACGACCACATGCTGTTTTTGAACACCGTAGTCGGGCCGGGGGCCGATGCCGTTGTGCTTCGCCTCAAAGGGACGGACAAAGGTATCGCCCTTGCTACTGACGGCAACGCGCGGTATACCTTTCTGGACCCCTATATCGGGGGGATGATCGCGGTGGTCGAGGCGGCCCGGAACGTGGTGGCGAGTGGCGCGGAGCCCATCGCGATCACGAACTGCCTCAATTTCGGTGATCCGACGCGTCCCGAGATCATGTGGCAGTTCGCCGAAGCGGTGCGGGGGATGGTCGCTGCCTGCAGTGCCTTGGAGACGCCGGTCACCGGTGGCAATGTGAGTCTGTATAATGAGACCATGGGGAAGGCCATCTTCCCTACGCCGATTGTGGGAATGCTAGGCATCCTCCCCCACATCTCCCATGCCACCACCCCGACCTGGAAAGAGGCTGGGGACGTCGTGGTCCTGTTGGGGGAGACGCAGGAAGAGTTGGGCGGAAGTGAATATCTGAAGGTCTGTCACGGGCTGGTCCAGGGTCGGCCACCGGCCGTGGAGTTAGACCTGGAGCGACGAGTCCAACGGTGCTGTCTCGAGGCGATTCGGGCCGGGGTGGTTCGGTCGGCGCACGATTGCTCCGATGGGGGGCTGGCGGTGGCCTTAGTCGAATGCTGCATCAGCGAGCCCGACAAACAGATCGGCGTCGATGTGAGCCTTCCAGAGACGATGCGTCCCGACGCCCTCCTCTTCGGCGAGAGCCAGTCGCGGATTATCCTCTCCCTCAGGGGAGCCGATCTGAGCAGGCTCCGAGCCATCGCCGACCACCATGGGGTTGTAGTCACGCCCTTAGGACGGACGGGGGGCTCCCGCTTTATCTGTAAGGGCCAAACGTTCCAGATAAATCTCCCCTTGGCCGACCTGGATCGGGCTTGGCGGGACTCCCTTCCCGCCTTCTTCGGTCAAATCCAAGGCTGAGCGAGGAAACATGAAAACCATCAATATCGGTCTCGTGGGTTTCGGGACGGTGGGATCGGGCGTCGTCACGCTCTTGAAAGAGCAGGCCCCGCTCTTGGAGCGTCGCGTGGGGGGGCGGCTCCGGCTTAAGAGGATCGCCGACATTGACCTTACGAGGGCGCGGGGGGTGGAGGTGGACCCCAAGATCCTCACCACGGATGCGCGAGAAGTCACCGAGGACGCGACCATCGACATCGTCATCGAGCTGATCGGCGGCACGACGGTAGCCCGTGAGGTCAGCCTTGCGGCTCTGAGGAATGGGAAGCACTTGGTCACCGCCAACAAGGCCCTCCTCGCGACCCACGGCCTTGAACTGTTCAGGGTGGCCGCAGAGCGGCGCGTGGATCTGGGGTTCGAGGCCAGTGTCTGCGGGGGGATCCCAATCATCCGGGCCGTCCGAGAGGGCCTCGTGGCCAACCGAATTCAATCCATAAGCGGGATTGTGAATGGCACGTGCAACTACATTCTTACGAAGATGACAGAACTAGGGGTACCATTCGCAGAGGTCCTGAAAGAGGCGCAGGCCAAGGGCTACGCCGAGGCGGATCCGTCCCTGGATATCGACGGCGTCGATGCCGCCCACAAACTCCAGATCCTTGCCTCCATCGCCTACGGGGGCTTCGTGGACTTCAATGCCATCCATATCGAGGGAATTCGAGGAATCGATCCTGCAGATATCCAGTATGCGAAGGATCTCGGGTACCGGGTCAAGCTGTTGGCCATTGCCAAAGAGGCCGACGGTGAGATCGAGGTGAGAGTTCATCCCACTCTGGTCCCCGAGGACCACCTCCTCGCCTCCGTCGGCGGAGTCTATAATGCCGTCTATATCGTGGGTGACGCCACCGGATCACTGATGTTCTACGGGAGGGGGGCCGGCCAGATGCCAACGGCCAGCGCCGTGGTGAGCGACGTCGTTGAGATCGTGGAGAACATCCTTCATCAGCGTCCATCGAGGCCGTCCCATATCCCACAGATCGCAGGCGAGGGCCTGAGAACCAAGGCAATGGAAGAGATCCGCACCTGCTACTATCTGCGCGTGATGGCTGCCGACAAGCCGGGGGTCCTCTCGAAGGTCTCGGGGATCCTGGGACATCACGACATTTCCATCACCTCGGTGATCCAGAAGGGCCGGCATGCCCGGGAAAGTGTCCCGGTCGTCATGATGACCCATGAGGCGGTCGAGGGGGCGATGCGCAAGGCGCTCGCCGAAATCGATTCCGTCGATGTGGTGAGGGAGAAGACCGTTTGCCTCCGGGTCGAAGAACCCTAATGCCGTCCAAAGTCCGACGTCCGAAGTCGACGCAAAGCTCTCATCTTGGCATTGGACTTTGCACCTCGGACTTCGGACCTCGGACTTTGGACATTGGACGGTGCCTGTGATGTGGCGCGGGGTGATACATCAATATCGGGAGTTTTTGCCGGTGACGGAGAGGACACCGGTGATCACCCTTCACGAGGGGAATACTCCCGTGATTCGGGCGGACCGACTCTGCGATGCCCCCGATACCCGAATAGAGCTCTTTCTGAAGTACGAGGGGGTCAACCCCACGGGTTCCTTCAAGGATCGCGGGATGACGGTTGCCGTCAGCAAGGCATTAGAAGAAGGAGCGACCGCAGTTATCTGTGCCTCCACCGGGAACACCTCCGCTTCGGCTGCTGCGTATGCCGCCCGGGCCGGATGCCGCGCCATTGTCGTGGTTCCGAAGGGCAGCGTGGCGTTAGGAAAACTGTCGCAGGCTATCATGCACGGGGCGATGCTCATTCAGCTTGAGGGCAATTTCGACAAAGCCCTCGAGATTGTGAAGGAAGCATCAGAGAAGTTCCCGGTCGCCTTGGTCAACTCTATCAACCCGTTCCGCATAGAAGGGCAGAAGACCGCCGCCTTTGAGGTCTGTGACCAACTGGGAGGAAGTCCTGACTTTGTGTTTATCCCGGTCGGAAATGCTGGGAACATCAGCGCTTACTGGAAGGGTTTCCGAGAGTACCGGGAAGCGAGGCAAGTGAGTACCCTTCCCCGGATGATCGGCTGGCAGGCCGAGGGGGCGGCCCCCCTTGTCCTCGGACGCGTTGTGGAGCACCCCGAGACAGTCGCTTCAGCCATCCGGATTGGAAACCCGGCCAGCTGGAGGCTAGCCTTGGCAGCGATCGAGGAGTCCCAGGGGGAAATCGGGATCGTGTCGGATGCCGAGATCCTCAACGCCTACCGCCAGGTGGCCCAATTGGAGGGGGTCTACTGCGAGCCGGCCTCGGCAGCCGCCGTAGCAGGTCTCATCAAGTACTGTCGGCAAGGGAAGATCCCCCATGGCGCCCGAGTGGTCTGTATCCTCACCGGACATGGTCTGAAGGACCCGGAGACGGCCCTGACCCTTGCGCCACCCCTCCAGGCCGTGGAGGCGAATCTGGAGGCGGTAGTCCAGGCCATGGGCCTCGGCTGATGGATCTGGAGGGCCTGTGGGTACGTATCGGATTGCGGTTCTGCCGGGGGACGGAATCGGCCCGGAAGTAACTACCGAGGGCTTGAAAGTCCTAGAGGTGTTAGAGCAGGCCGTTCCCGATCTTCGCTTGGACTGCCGGGAACACCCGGCGGGTGCTGCCTGTTATCTGGCTCGAAGAGATGCCCTGCCGCCCGAAACCCTGGAGGCCTGTCGCCGGGCAGATGCCATCTTCCTGGGGGCCATGGGGGATCCGAAGATCCGGATGCCCGATGGAACCGAGGTCACCCCCCAGATCACCCTCCGGTTCCTCCTCGACCTCTATGCGGGAGTGCGCCCCATCAAGATGTATTCCAATGTGGGGAGTCCGCTCTGCCAGCAGGATCCGGGATCCATCGACTTTGTCCTTGTTCGGGAAAATGTCGAGGGGTTTTTCGCCTCGATGCACAGCGGCCTCGTGGTGGGGGATCAGGTGGCCACCGATACGGTCGTCATCACCCGCCGCGGGACGGAACGGATCGTTCGGTTCGCCTTCGAGCTGAGCCGAAGGCGGAAGGGGAATCCAGTCACTGGAGCACAGGGGGTCACGTGCGTGGATAAGGCCAATGTCTTTCGCTCTTATGCCTTCTTTCGAAAGGTCTTTGATGAGATCGCGACCGAGTTTCCCGAGGTCCAGACCAACCATGTGTATATAGATGCCATGGCCCTCTATCTGGTTCAGCGGCCCGGGGATTTTGATGTCATTGTGGCAGAAAACCTCTTCGGGGACATCCTCTCGGACCTGGGGGCCAGCCTGGTGGGAGGGATGGGGATGGCCCCTTCCGCCGATATCGGCGATCGATACGCCGTCTTTCAGCCGGCGCACGGCAGCGCCCCCGATATTGCAGGTCAAGGGATTGCCAACCCACTGGCGTCGATCCTCTCGGCCGGCCTGATGCTTCAGTGGCTCGGCGAGAAGCATGGGGATCCGGCAGCTACCAAGGCCGCAGGCCTTCTCGAATATGCCGTTTCCCAGGTCTTGGAGGAGGGAAGGGTAAAGACGAAGGATCTGCGGGGAGGGGCCTCCACGGGCCAGGTCGGAGATGCCGTGGCCAGCCGTCTCCGGTGAGATTTGGCTCGGTTCAAGGATGGATAACGGAGTGGTGAATGAGCGTGGAAATGGAGAAAGGGCTTGACTCCCTTGGGGGGCGACGGTATCTTACAAGTTGCCTGTTTTCCAGGCCGTTTTCATCTTCTGGGTGTCATTCGCGAGCGGGAATAGCTCAGGGGTAGAGCATCGCCTTGCCAAGGCGAGGGTCGCGGGTTCAAATCCCGTTTCCCGCTCCAGCAACATCCGGGCGGCGTAGCCAAGTGGCTAAGGCAGAGGTCTGCAAAACCTTTATTCCCGGGTTCGAGTCCCGGCGCCGCCTCCAAAGATCGTTCATGGTGAATGGTTCATGAGTGCTGAGCCGTGAACAGGGCACGACGGACCGATGAGTGCGAGCTAGTGATGCTGGTGTGCCTGGGCGGTCGTCGGTCATCGGTCATCGACGCACCGCCTTTGGCGGTGTAGGGCCGGGGTGGCGGAATGGCAGACGCAAGGGACTTAAAATCCCTCGGGCCTTAGGCCCGTGCGGGTTCGAGTCCCGCCCTCGGCACCATCGGTTCCCTGTGAAGGGTTCACCGAGAACGGGGAAGTCAAAGGCTGTGGAGGTGCCGCAACCAGGTGCCGGCGCACCGTCACCAGTTAACGGTGAACCGCGGTAGGCACGTAGCTCAGGGGGAGAGCGCTTGCTTGACACGCAAGAGGTCGCAGGTTCAAATCCTGCCGTGCTCACCACATAAACTTA
>LXTG01000057.1 GCA_001643535.1 candidate division NC10 bacterium SPGG6
CCTCGGCCAATTCCGGAACCCCCGGCAGGATCGAGCAGCCCCCCGTCACGACCATCCCTGCGACCATCGCGTCCCCAAATCCGGCTCGCTGGACCTCCCGCTCGACGAGGGAGAAGATCTCCTCCAGGCGAGGCTGAATGATCTCACAGAGCATCCGCCGGTTGATGGTGCGGGACCGCCGACCGCCGACGCCACACACCTCGATGTTCTCCTCCTGATCGATCAGCGAGTCCAGGGCACAGCCGTATTTCTTTTTGATTTCTTCCGCCTCATGGATCGGAGTGCGGAGGCCGATGGCGATGTCGTTGGTGAGATGGTCTCCGCCGACCGCCAGGACCGCAGTGTGCCAGATGCCCTCCTCGACGAAGACGGCGATGTCCGACGTGCCACCGCCAATATCCACCAAGACCACGCCAAGCTCCTTTTCGTCGGAGGTCAGGGTCGAGAGACTCGAGGCCAGCTGTTGGAGCACGATGTCCTGAACTTCCAGCCCGGCCCGGTTGCAGCATTTGATGATGTTTTGCGCCGAGGTGACGGCACCGGTCACCATGTGAACCTCGGACTCGAGACGCACCCCGGTCATCCCCAACGGCTCTTTGATCCCCCCTTGACCGTCCACGATGAACTCCTGAGGCAGGACATGGATCACCTCGCGATCCACCGGCAGGGCGACCGCCTTGGCGGCGTCTATGACTCGATCGATATCCTTCTGCGTAATCTCGCGGCTCTTGCCGGAAACCGCAATCACCCCTCGGCTATTGATCCCCTTGATGTGGCCCCCGGCGATCCCCACGAAGGTGGAATACACATCCACCCCGGCCATCATCTCCGCCTCCTCTAAGGCGCGTTTGATGGAATCCACCGTGACATCGATGTTGATCACGACTCCCTTCCGGAGCCCTTTGGACGGACTGGTGCCGACGCCGATGATGTCCAAACCCCCGTCGTCCATCAGCTCGGCAATGATGGCACAGATCTTCGTTGTGCCGATGTCTAATCCCACGATCATATTGCTCTCTCGTGCCACCTCTCACCCTCCTTTCTCTGACGGATTGAGGATCACCCGCCCGGGAAATCGCAGATCCACATAGGTGAAACTCTCGAGTCCCTGGCCGCGCCGGCGCAGGGCGACGTCGAGACGATTGAATTGTGGCAGGGACTCCGCCGCACTGAGCCGGAGGATCGCGCGCCCCCCTGCCAGGTGCACGATGTAGTTGCCATCCACCTCCGCGGTGACCTCCGTCACCTCCGCCTGTTGTAGCAGCGGTGTCTTGCGAAGTGCCTCGAGCAGCTCGAGTCCCTTCGAAATCCGCGGCTCGCTGAGATGCTCCCCTGCCCGGACCTTCGCCCTCCATTGGGGCCGCAAGGTCGGCAGGGCTCGAGCCGGAGGTTCCTGCACCTCTTCCAGAATGAAACCATCGGCGCTCAGCAGATAGGTCTTCCCAGCCGACAAGAACGCAACGGGCTCTCGCTCCTCGACGGTGATGATGAGACCGACGGGAGGGGCACGCTGGATCGAGGCGCTCTGGATCCAAGGGTGCGTTGTAACTCTGCCGGCCAGCTCCCCCAAATCCACTTGGAGAATGTTGACCGGTTCTCGGAGCCCCAACCGGGAGAGGACTTCCCCTGTTGCCACGTGGCCATTCCCCCGAATCTGGATCTCGCTGACCTGAAAATAGGACGCCTCGAGCAGAGGCTGGTGGGCCCACCACGCGCCCGCGGCCACCAGGGCGACAATAACCGCCACCCATGCGATCGGCCACAGTCGAGTCCCAGGGTCTTTTTTCCGTTCGCGCCGCAGCCTTTTCTTTAGCTTCTTTGTCAAGCGCTTAGGGCTCATAGCAGCCAGACCGATCCATAGCCATGATCCACGATCCACGAACGCTGAACCCTGAACCATGAACTCTGAACACTTCAGTCTTCTCCCACCACCCGGACTTCGAGCTCGATCTCAATCTCCATCTCCTCCCGAACCTGATGTCTCATCAGATCGATGAGGGCCAGGACGTCCGCCGCCGTGGCCCCCCCCAGATTAATGATGAAGTTGCCGTGCTTCGGTGAGATGCACGCCCGCCCAATTCGCAACCCCTTGAGCCCCGCCTTCTCCACGAGCCGGCCCGCATACTCGCCAGGAGGATTTTTGAACACGGAACCCGCCGACCGCCACTCCACCGGCTGGCCACGATTTCGTTGGAGCAGGTTCTCCGAGACTCGCCGCCGGATCTGGACCAGATCACCCGGCTCCAGATCGAAGGCTGCCTCGAGGACTACGCATCCCTCCGGAAGCGAGGAGCGTCGATACGAAAACTCGAGTTGGTCCAGCGAGATAGCCTGGTGTTCCCCCTCGGGGGAAAGTAGCCGGACCTCCGCCAGGTGATCAGCAATCGAGCCCCCCCAGGCGCCGGCGTTCCCCTTGACGGCCCCCCCGACGGTCCCGGGGATGCCCGCCAGGCTCTCCACGCCGGTCAGAGCAAGCTTCGAACAGAAGGCCACAAGCCGACTGAGGCGGACCCCGGCGCCCGTCCAGACTCGTCTCCCCTCGACGTGAAGGTGGGTAAAGACCCCCTCCAGATGGATCACCATCCCCCGGAATCCCCCATCTCGGACCAGCAGGTTGCTCCCACCGCCCATCACGAGGTAGGGAATCCCTTCCTCTCGGCAGAGTGTGAGGACAGCCCGCACATCCTCCACACCTCCAGGAAAGACCATGATGTCTGCGGGCCCGCCAATCCCAAGGGAGGTGTACTGGGCGAGGGGCTCCCCGTAGAGGACACGCCCCGTTATTCGCCCCTCCAACTTCGCCTGTATTCCTCGCCTCATCTTTCCTCTTGGCTCGGTTCACGGTTCAGGGTTCAGGGTGCTGGTTCAGGGTTCGTGGTTCAGGGTTCATGGTAGAGCCAGGTCAACGTCAATCAAACTAGACCTTCTAGACCTTGAACTATGAACCATGAACTCTGAACTATGAACCCGTCGCTAAGCGACGCAAGATCTCTTCTCCCACCTGCCAGATATCTCCTGCCCCCATCGTAATCACCAAATCTCCGGGTTGGAGCACCGAAAGCACAAATTCCGGGATCGCCTCTTTGTCCGCGAGGAAAGTGACGCTGCGATGCCCATGTTCTATGGCCCCCTCGGCAATCTGCCCCCCGCTTACCCCGGGGATGACCGGCTCACCAGCGGCGTACACCTCGGTCACTATGAGGACGTCAGCCTCGTAGAAGGCCGTGAAGAACTCTCGAAGGAGATAGTGGGTCCTGGTGTAGCGGTGGGGTTGAAAGATCGCCACCACCCGCCGGCCAAAGCCATCTTTGGCCGCATTCAGCGTAGCGCGGATCTCAGCCGGGTGGTGACCGTAGTCATCCACTACCAAAATGCCTCGAGCCTCCCCCTTCACTTGAAACCGGCGATCGACGCCAGCGAACTCCTCGAGGGCGTCCCGGATGACGTCCGGCTCGATGTCCAGGTCGAGACCGACCGCGACCGCGGCCAGCGCATTGCTCACGTTATGGGTCCCGGGGACCCGCAACCGGAACTTCCCCAAAACCTCTTGGCGCGCCACCACGACAAACTCTGACCTCATCCCCTGGTGCATGATCTCCCTGGCCGTGATGTCCGCCTGAGTCCTGAGACCATAGGTAATGAACCGTTTCTCCACACCAGGGAGGAGGGCTTGGATGTTTTCCTGGTCGAGACAGAGGATTGCGGACCCGTAAAAGGGGACCTTATTGATGAACTGCAGAAAGGTCTCTTGAATGTGTGTCAAGTCCCGGTAGTAGTCCAGATGTTCGGCGTCGATGGTGGTCACGACCGCTACCGTGGGCGACAGCTTCAAAAAAGACCCATCGCTCTCATCCGCCTCCGCCACGAGGAAGTCTCCTCCTCCGAGTTTCGCACTGGTCCCGAGACCACTCAGCCGGCCGCCGATGACGACGGTGGGGTCCAGTCCCCCCTTGGCGAGAACGATCGCCAGCATGGAGGTCGTCGTGGTCTTGCCGTGGGTCCCGGCCACCGCCACGCCGTACTTCAGGCGCATCAGCTCCGCCAGCATCTCTGCCCGGGGAATGACCGGGATCAGGTGCTGCCGGGCTGCGACAACCTCTGAATTATCCAAGCCCACGGCCGAGGAGCGAACCACCACATCGGCGCCCCGCACGTGCTCTGGCTCATGGCCGATGAAGACCCGGACCCCAAGCCCCGCCAGATGTTGCGTCACCTCCGATGCCCGGACGTCGGACCCGGTGACGAAGTACTCCATGTTATGGAGGACCTCCGCTATCCCGCTCATCCCGGCGCCGCCAATCCCCACGAAATGGATATGCCGGTATCGCTTCACCATCGATCAATCTCCGGTCCCGTGTCCCTGCCCGCGCGTCTTGGCGAGCGTTCGCCACGCCCCTCCTCTGCCAATTGGCTGACGAGATCTGCCACGTGAGAGGCGGCGTGGGGCCGTCCCAGACCTTGAGCCGCCCGGCCCATCTCGGCAAGCGCGGACGGGTCATCGAGCAACGCCTGAAGCTCTAACGCGAGGCGATGACCTGTGAGGTCGCGATCCAGGATCAGCCGGGCCCCGCTGACCCTCACCACCTCCTCCGCATTCACCCGCTGGTGGTCATTGGTAGCGAAAGGATAGGGAACCAGGAGGGCAGGCTTTCCAAGCGCGGTGAGTTCCGCGATGGTCGTGGCCCCGGCCCGCGAAACTACCAGGTCCGCCGACGCATAGGCCGAGGCCATGTCCTGGATGAACGGGAGAACCCGAGCCTCTCCTTTCCAGATCCGGTATGCTTCCTCCATCTCCTCTCGGTCCCGTTCCCCAGTTGCATGGACGATCTGGAGCCGATCCTGCCACTCACCGAGATGTGGAAGGGCCTCCGCCACGGCCCGATTGATCCGGCGAGCCCCCTGACTCCCGCCGAAGACAAGGACGGTCGCCTTTCCGGGGTCCAGATGGAACGCCTCGAGAGCCTTACGTCGGTCCGCCTCCAGGATCTCGCGGCGGACCGGGTTACCCGTCACCACCACGTCCCGTCCAAACAACGAACACGTCTCCGCGAAGGTGACCGCGACCACGCTTGCAACCCGGGCGAGGACCCGGTTGGTCAGCCCCGGAGAGACGTTCTGCTCGTGAATCAACAGCGGGATCCGCCTCAGTACGGCTGCCATGGAAATTGGCCCCGCCGCGTAGCCCCCCATGCCGACGACAACGTGAGGCCGGTAGCGTCCGAGGAGCGACAGGGCATGCATCAAGGCCTGGGGGAGGAGAACGAGGGATCTGGCCTGTGCCCGGACCTTCGTGCCCCTGAGCTTCTCGACACGGATAGTCTCCACGGGAAATCCTTCCGCCGCAAACGCAGCCGCCTCCAGTCCCCGCGCCGTACCGACCATCAGCGCCTCGATATCTCGGGCCCTGAGCTCTCGGGCGAGGGCGAGCGCAGGAAAGACATGCCCTCCCGTGCCTCCACCTGCCAATACCGCCCTCACCGCCTACCTCCCCTCAGACGGAGATATCCGTGAGACGCCGGGGGACACCGAGAGATACTCAGCAACATGCCGACCCCAAAGAGGGTCATCACCAGCGACGTGCCGCCGAAGCTCAGAAAAGGAAGAGGAAGACCAGTGGTCGGTAAGAGCCCTACGACCATCCCGACGTTCACCGCCCCTTGGATCACGATGAGGCAGGTGATCCCCACCGCCAGGTAGCAGCCGAACGGATCGGGTGCCCTGAGGCCGATGCGGATTCCCCGCCACAGCAGGAGGACGAAGAGGCCCAGGACCCCCATTGCCCCGGCAAACCCCAACTCTTCACCGACGATCGCAAAGATGAAGTCGGTGTGGGGTTCGGGCAGATAGAAAAGC
>LXTG01000078.1 GCA_001643535.1 candidate division NC10 bacterium SPGG6
GAGGCAGTACGCATAGACCTTCAACCCCCATAGTCGACAGATCTCCCCCATCAACCCCAGGAATCGCCCTCGATCCGCATCGTCAAGGAAAACCTTGCCATGGGCGAGCCCCCGGTTCATAACGTGGTAGTAAGCCCCCGGGTATTCTATGCGCAAGGGTCGGGACATCACGCGGAAGACAGATGAAACTTCCCTTAAGAGTCAACAGTAGATTTGACCCCTTTTTTCAGATGAAACTTCCCTTAAGAGTCAACAGTAGATTTGACCCCTTTTTTTGACCCTAAGAGTCAACAGTAGATTTGACCCCTTTTGACTTTGACCCCTTTKWYYSMYYYTTATAGGCYAGCGGGGATGACGGCGACCACAGATGGCGACATACAAGCAAGGGAGAACGTAACCAARGGTGCGGAAGGTGAAGCAGAAACCTACGCGCTGGATGAACCGGAGGGCACCCTTTTCACTGCGGACCCGAAGATGGGGAAGGCGGTGAAAGCCTCGGTCCCTCAGGGCCTCCAAGACCGCCCGCGTGAGCGGTCGATGCCCCTGCCGCTTCATCCCATCAGCGGTAGCGCAGGGTGTCCCGCAGCTCTCGGACTAACGTCTCGACGGTCCCCCGTGTCCCACCCGCCAGTTTCTGTCGCCACGAGCCTTCGGTCTCGAACCGGCTGTCCCCGATCCGCTCACTCCACGGGGAGACCGCCTGGCGGATGGCGGCGGCGTCAAAGGGGTCCTTCTTGCTTTCCCGGGCGGCCGCCATGACATCCGGGGAGACCCGGATAAAGGCCCTCAAGGCCGTCCCGGTCTTAATGCTGTACTTCCGGCCCACCCAGGCTTGGGGAAACGCTGCGGCGATCGCCTTGAAATAGTTTAGGAAGAAGCGGCGAGCCCCCTCGCGGAGCTCTCTCACCCGCCCGGCCCCGCCAATCTTCTGAACCGTCTCCAGGAGCTCCACTATCTCGTCAGCCAAGGGGGCCTGAGAGACCTTCCCCCGTCCCACGCCCAGGATGCGGATCTCTCCCCGCAGAGGGGATGATTCTGCCTCGTTGAGTCCCCGGATGATGTCGTGAGCCAATGCCTGGTTCTCGTCGGTGTAAAGCCTCCGCCCGGCCAGACTGATCAGGTGGGATGGATTCAGGCGGGTGTGCTTGGCGTTAATGGTGACGAAGAGTTCCACCACCTGCCGGTCATCCAGGTTGTCAAAGACGACGGCCGGGACCTCCAACCCTTTCAGTTCCTGGGCCGCCGCATGGAGGGCCAACAACCGATGCTGGCCATCCAGGGCCCGCAGGATACCTGGCTCTTCTGGGATCTTCAGCAGCCCCAGGCTCGGGTTGGCTGCCCCCGAGGTGAATTGAAGCCGCCGCTCCGCGATGATGATCACCGCCCCGGGGATAGCCGGAAGGTTTCCCGCCTCTTGACATTCCCGGTAGTACTGCAGGAGCTCCTCGATCTTCCGGTGGATCAAGGGTCGCTGAAAAGCCCCCTCGCCTCGCGATATCCGCCTCTCTAAAAGCTCCCAGTTAATCCGCGACCTCCGGCGTGCCTTCCCCCTGGGTCCCTCGGCCGCGCCGTACCCCAGGACCTCGAACTGGACCAGTCGGTCGATGTCCGACGCCGTGAACGAGGCCTGATAAAATTCGACCCCGAACTGCCGCACTTTATGAGCGGAGACCGTAATCATGCCCGCCATCCCCTTTTTTTCTGCAGTTCTCAGTTCACCGCTCTCAGTTCATCGACGCCTCAGACCTTCGCCACCAACAGTGAACCGTGAACCCTGAACGACTCGACTGAGCGGTTCGACCGGGCTCACCGCCCTGAGCACGTCGAAGGGCTCGTCGAAGTCCATGAACTCGTTCAAGAGGTGGGCCGCCAACGAAGCTTGGGCTCCCGGGCCGCCTTGGTCTCATTCAGGCGAGTCACCTTGGGATTGCGGGGCGCCTCCCGCAGGAGGTCGGGGTTCTCCTGCGCCTCGCGGGCGATCTGCTTCATCGCCGCGATGAACTGGTCCAGGGTTTCCTTGCTCTCGGTCTCCGTCGGCTCGATCATCAGCGCGGCCTTCACGATCAGGGGAAAGTAAATGGTCGGCGGATGGAAGCCGTAGTCGATGAGCCGCTTGGCGATGTCGACGGTGTGGATGTCGTGCCGCACCTGCAGGGCGTCGGTGAAGATGCACTCGTGCATGCAGTGGCGGTCGTACGGCAGGTGGTAGGTCCCCTTGAGCTGACTCTGGATGTAGTTGGCGTTGAGCACGGCGACCTCGGACGCCCGCCGGAGCCCCGCCGACCCCATGGACCGGATGTAGGTGTACGAGCGGACCAGGACCCCGAAGCTTGCCGCGAAGGCGCGGACCTTCCCGATTGACTTGGGTCGCTTGAAATCGAACGTTAATCGGTTCCCCTTTTTCTCGACCGTCGGGACCGGCATGAAGGGGGCCAGGTGCTTCTTCAGTGCAACGGGACCCGCCCCCGGCCCGCCGCCCCCGTGCGGCTGCGAGAAGGTCTTGTGGAGGTTAATCTGGATGACATCGACGCCACAGTCCCCGGGGCGACTGATCCCCATTACACTATTCAGGTTGGCCCCGTCGCAGTAGACCTGGCCTCCCTTGGCGTGGACGATCTTGGAGACCTCGACAATCTGTTCCTCGAAGAGCCCTAAGGTATTCGGGCTCGTGACCATGATGGCAGCCACCTCGTTGTCCATGACCTCGGCCACCGCCTTGGCCTCTACGATGCCGCGGGGCCCCTCCTTGACGGGCACCACGCGGTACCCGCACAGGGCCGACGTCGCCGGGTTGGTCCCGTGGGCCGAATCGGGAATCAGGACCTTGGATCGCGGATTGCCGCGCGAGGTGTGATAGGCCCGGATCATCATGAGGCCCGTGAGCTCTCCATGGGCGCCCGCCGAAGGCTGCAGCGTGACCCGGTCCATGCCGGCCACTTCGGCCAGGTACTGCTCCAACTCCCACATCAGCTGAAGCGCCCCCTGACTGAGTTCCTCGGGCTGATAGGGATGCGCCTTGGCGAACCCCGGGAGGCGCGCCATATCTTCGTTGATCCGGGGATTGTACTTCATCGTGCAAGAGCCGAGCGGAAAGAACCCCAGGTCGACGCAGTAGTTCCACTGTGAGATCCTGGTGTAGTGGCGGATCACGTCGACCTCGCTCACCTCGGGCATGCCGGGGATGCCGTCCCGGAGGAGCCGCTTGGGGATCAAGACTTCAGCCTTCTTCTCCGGCACGTCCACCGGCGGAAGAGAGTACCCCACTCGACCCGGCGAACCCTGTTCGAAGATCAACGGCTCGTTCAAGACCAGTCCCCGTGTGCCGATGGTGTTCCCGGTGCCGCTCATCGTCCACCTCCCAGCGCTTTGGCCAGCGCGTCGATCTCCGGGCGGCTGTTCTGCTCCGTAACGCAGACCAGGAAACAGTCCTTGAGCTCCGGATAGAACCGCCCCAGGTCCAATCCGCCGATGATCTGCCGCTTCAGCAATCCCTTGAGGATCTCACCCGGTTTCTTCTTGGTACGCAGGACAAACTCGTTGAACGTCGGGCCCGTGAAGCGGAGGCTGAACCCACGGACCTTCGCCAGCCGCTCCTTGGCGTAGGCCGCCTTGCGCAGGTTCAGCAGGGCAACGTCCCGCAGGCCCTGGGGACCCATGGTGACCATGTACATCGCCGACATGGTGGCGATCAGCGACTCGCTGGTACAGATGTTCGAGGTCGCTTTCTCCCGTCGGATGTGCTGCTCCCGGGTCGCCAGCGTCAGGACATACCCGGTCCGCCCCTCGCGATCCTCCGTCTCGCCCACCAACCGTCCCGGCATCTGCCGCATGAACTTGTCTCGGGTCGCGAAGAAGCCGACGGCCGGCCCGCCGTAGTTCAAGCCTGTCCCGAGCCCCGCCCCTTCGCCGGTGACGATGTCGGCGCCGCACTCTCCCGGCGGCTTCACAATGCCGAGGGAGACCGGTTCGGCCACAGCGACGACCAGGAGGGCACCCACCGCGTGGGCGGCCTCCCCGAGCGGCGTGAGGTCCTCGATAACGCCCAAAAAGTTGGGGGACTGAACGACCAGGCAGGACACCCGCTCGCTCAGCATCTTCCGGACCTGGCCGATATCGGTCACCCCGGCCTCGGTGAAGGCGACCTCCCGGAAGGAGATCCCCAGTTGCGAGGCATAGGTCCGCGTCACCGCCCGGTATTCAGGATGGATGGCGCGCGCCATCACGACCTCGGAGCGGCCCGTGATCCGGTGCGCCATCAGGGCCGCTTCCGCCGTCGCCGAGGCCCCTTCGTACATGCTGGCGTTGCTGACCTCCATGTCGGTCAGGAGGCAGATGAGAGTCTGATACTCGAACAGCGCCTGCAGCGTCCCCTGAGCGACCTCAGGCTGATACGGGGTGTATGGGGTGAGGAATTCCCCGCGCAAGACCAGATGATTGAGGATGGCCGGGCTGAAGTGGTTGTAACAGCCGGCGCCGAGGAACATGCTGTAGCGATCGGCGTTGGCATTCTTGTCCGCCAACGCCCTGACCTGCCGTGCGACCTCGGACTCGGCCATGGCCGGCGGCACCTTGAGCGGCCGCTTCAACCGGACAGCTGCCGGAATGTCGGCAAAGAGTTCCTCCACCGACTGGACGCCGATGGCCTGGAGCATCGCCTTGCAATCCGCGTCAGTATTGGGAATATATCGCATCAGTGCCCTCCTCCCGCCTGCTTAAGGTACGCGGAATACTCCGACGCAGAGAGAAGCTTGTCCAGGTCCTTCGGATTGGTGATCTTGACCCGGATCATCCATCCGGCCCCGTACGGATCCCCGTTGACCAGCTCCGGCTTCCGTTCGAGCTCACCATTCACTTCCAGGACCTCACCCCCAGCCGGACAGTAGAGATCGGAGACGGCCTTCACCGACTCGATTACTCCGAAGGGCTCCATCTGGCGCAGTGATCGCCCCTTCTTCGGCAGCTCGACGAACACCACGTCCCCCAGTTGATCCTGAGCGTAGTGGGTGATGCCGACCTGTCCTCTATCCCCCTCGACCTTGATCCATTCGTGCTCCCGGGTATACTTGAGTCCCTCCGGTACTTGCATGATGATGCCCTCCGATCAGTTCAGGGTCAAGAGATCGCGGTCCATGAACCCTCAACCATGAACCGCTATCGTTTGCGTCTATAAAAAGGAGTAGGAGCGATCTTGGCCCGGACCGGCTCGCCCCGGATCAGGATCTCGACCTCGGTGCCGATCGTGGCATATTCGACCGTGATGTACGCCAGCCCGATGTTTGTGCCCAAGGTCGGTGAGGGACCACCACTCGTGACCTCTCCGACCTCCTGGCCGTTTTTCACAATCTTATAATGGGCGCGGCCGATCCCGCGGCCCACCATCTCGAACCCCACCAGCTTCCGCGTCAACCCAGCCGCCTGCAGCTTCTCGAGCGCGGCCCGCCCGATGAACTCCCCTTTTGCGGATTTGACGATCCAGCCGAGATCGGCCTCGAGGACCGTGTGCGCGTCGTCAATGTCGTTGCCGTACAGCGCCATCTTGGCCTCAAGCCGCAGCGTATCCCGGGCCCCCAGCCCGACCGGAAGGATACCGAAGGGACGGCCCTCTTCCAGCAGGCGATTCCAGAGGGCCTCGGCCTTGTCGGGAGACAGATAGATCTCGAAGCCGTCCTCGCCCGTGTATCCCGTCCGGGAAATCAGGGCATCGGCATCCAGCACCTTGCCAGGCTGGAACCAGTAATATCTGATCTGGCTGAGATCGACAGGGGTGAGTTTCCGAAGAATCTCCGGGGCCTTGGGGCCCTGCAAGGCGAGGAGCGCGGTCTCATCGCTGATGTTCCTCGCCTCGACGTCCCCGATGACATGCGCCGTGATCCACTGATAGTCCTTTTCAATATTGGACGCATTGACCGTGAACATGTAGTGATCATCGGCCAGCTTGTACACCGTGAGATCATCGACGAAGGTCCCATTCTCGTAACAGAGGGCCGCGTACTGGACCTGCCCAATGCTGAGCCGGGAGGCGTCGTTGGTCACCAGTCGCTGAACCGCCGCGAGGGCATCGGGGCCGCGAAACTCGATCTCCCCCATGTGGCTGATGTCGAACAGGCCGGCGGTCCCGCGGACCGCCCGGTGCTCCTCCAGGATGCCCGAGTATTGCACCGGCATGTCCCACCCCCCGAAGGGGACCATGCGCGCCCCCATCTGTCGGTGGGCGGCGTTCAGGGGGGTCCTCTTCAGATCTGCCTGAGGTGTGTCGATGACGGACCTCTTCTGTGGTCAAGGAGGTACAGCGGGGGAAAGCGAAGAGAATGCAACGTGATTATTTCAGTACTCTAAATGGAGTTTGAAATTTGTCAAGGGGAAAGTCACCGATCCCCACCCTAAGAGGGGTGGGAACGTCGATGGCGCACACCCCCCAAAAATAAAACAGCATTAAATTTTGCTTGACACCCCTCCTCTCCTTCTGATAAAGGAGCGGGCAGGCTCCGGACAGACGAGGCCTTTTTGCTACTATCGACTGGGGGGGGTGATAGATGCCAGCGTGCTTGGGGTAGGGTTCAGGGAACACCAAGGTTCTCCTGCCTCTCCATGGCAGCAAACCTAGTCCCGAACAGAGGCAAATCGGATCTCGAGAGTCGTGAGGGCGAACTCTGTAGCGCGGAGGCGCAGAYATGAATCGATGGGTYATCTGTYTKRCCGGGACGGCTATTAACATCTGYCTCGGCGTCCTTTACTCGTGGAGTATCTTCGTCGTACCCCTGATTGACAAGTTTGGGCCGGGTGGTGTGGGGGACCCCGCCTTCACGAGGGCGAACCTGTCGTGGGTTTTCACCGCCTCGATCTTCACCTTCGCCTTGGTGATGGTCTATGCGGGGCGACTCCAGGATAGAATTGGGCCCAGAGCCGTTACCATGATCGGCGCGGTGATCATGGCGACCGGGTTTATCCTCACCTCATTTGTCGGCACCCTCCCCCTTATTTTCCTAACGTACGGGGTCATCGGCGGCGCCGGCGTCGCCTTCGGGTACGTGACCCCGGTCGTCACCACGATCAAGTGGTTCCCCGACAAGAAGGGGCTGACGGTCGGGATTACGGTGGCGGGATTCGGATTCGGGGCGTTCGTCTTTACCCCGATCGCCGTGAAGCTCATCAAGCAAGTGGGCGTCAGCAGCTCGTTCCTGTACCTGGGGTTCATCTTCCTGGTCGTGATCATGGCGCTCGCGCAGATCCTCAGGGTGCCCCCGGCCGGGTACAAGCCCGAGGGCTGGACCCCTCCGCCCCCCAAGCCGGGACTCGCGAAGGCGAGAGACTGGTCCCCCGGCGAGATCATCAAGACCGGGACGTTCTGGACGCTCTGGTTGGCCTTCCTTGGGAACGCGGGAGTGGGCCTGATGGTGATCAGCCTCATCGCCCCTTACGCCAAGACCCTCGGCATGAGCGCGGAGACAGCCGCCTTCTTGATCGGCTTCCTGTCGATCGCGAACGGCTTTGGCCGCATCATCGCCGGCTGGATGTCCGACGCCATGGGCCGCACCCGGGCGATGATCCTCATCTTCTCCGTCACCACGGTAACCGTCATAGCGATCCCGTACATAGCGAACACGACGATCGGGTTGGCGGTCGGGCTCATGGTCTGCGGGGCGGCATACGGGGCTAACTTTGCCCTGTTCCCCGCCGCGACAGCCGAGTACTTCGGCACCAAGAACCTGGGGGTCAACTACGGGGCCGTCTTTACGGCGTGGGGCGTGGCCGGCGTCATTGGCCCGCAATCGAAGGCGTATATGCTCAGGTCCTATCCCACGGATGAGGCGGGAAGGTTGGCGGCGTACGGGGCCGGTTTCAAGATTGCTGCCGGCCTGGGCGTATTGGCGGTCGTGATGGCCATCGCCATCAAGCCGCCGAAGGAGGTCGCCCCTGCGGTCGCCACCGGCTCGTAACCTGCACAAGCTAGAGACCATCTGAAGAGAGAGGCTGTCGCATCCGCGACAGCCTCTCTTTTTTCCGTCATGCGCACACTAGGCTCATTTCGGTTCGGCAAGACCCTCGTGGCGGCGCTCGCCCTCTGGCTGTGGGCCTTAGGGCCGGCCGGGGCCGTGGAGTGTCACTTTACCCGCGAAATGAGCGCGCCCTTCGCGGACCCCGAGACGACCACTTTCATGCTCGACTGCGCGCTCCCCCTGCCGGCCGAGGCGGTCTGGAAGAGCGTGCGGAATTTCCCACGGCTGGCCGAAAAGGGGGTGCGCCCCCGGGGGATCGAGTATGCGCGCGTTCTCGACTCCGAGGCGGCCAAGCGCGAGGTGGCTGCGCGGCTGAAGAATCTCCCCCTGACGCCTAAGCCGGACGTTGCCCGCCTGCTCACGCTCCCCCTGGACAGTCCGCTCCTCTATGAGGAGTATTACCACGTCAATCTCTTCTTTATCTGGGGGGTGCGTCGCTTTGCCGCCGACACCTCCCGATCGGCAGAGGGAATCTATCGGCTGACCTTTGACAAGGTGAACGGGTTAGGCAGCGAGGCGGTGTTCCAGGGGGGCTTTGAGCTGACCGACGAAGGAGATCGATCCCACCTGCGGTACACCCTCACCCTGAGTATCCATGGGAAGCTTGCGGGGGAAGGCCTCCACAATTTGTTCCAGCGGGCGGTCGTGGGTCGGGTGTACATTGACGGCTACCGAACGTACATGGAAGAGCGGGTCGCGGAGCTGGTCCGGGACGCACAACGCCTGGGCTCGGGCGACGGCAGCCGGGGTGGGTGATGGAGGGTGTCTCCCTCTACATCTGGTTGACTGCCGGGTTTTTCATCGGCTTCTGCATCACGGCTGGGGCACTCCTCTGGTTCTTCCGGCGGCGGGCGCAGGGGGTATGTGCGCCCCACGAGTGGCAGGCGGATCCCGACGGCCGGTTCCGCTGTGCGCGGTGCGGCCTGGTGGCCGGCGAGCGGGACTGAGACGGGGGGACCATTGACGCCCGAGACATCCATCCGGTATAGTGATGAGCATCATGAGCCATGGCGGGGATCGGCGCGAAAAGCAGCTGCGCAAGGGGACCCGCTCCATCGTCTTCGGAGCGGCCATCCTCATCGGCACCGCCGCGTACAAGATGGCGCAGCAGGTCCCGCAATTGCAGGATTTCGAAACCCTGCTCGCCCTCGTGACTGGAGCCACGGTCTTCGCCATTCTCCGCCGGGTCCTGCTCTAGGGCAGGATGCGTCGGACCGGCCCGCCAGGCGGGGGACGAACGCCAGGGCGAGCTTCTGACCAGGGGTGCTGATGGATTCCATCGTTGCGGGGACAGTAGTAGCCATCCTGGCGGCTCCCCTGGTCGTCGTCCTCTTTTATGTCGGGGCCACCCTGGTCGTCCTCCCGCTGACCGGAGAATCGATCTTCCGATTCACCGATCGGGCGCTGGTGGACGAGATCCTCGCGCTCGTGCCGATGCGACCCGGTCAGCGATTCTACGACCTCGGGTGCGGGGAGGGCCGCATGCTGATTGCCGCCCGGCGGAAATACGGCGTCCACGTGGTCGGTTACGAGGTGAACCCGTTCGCGTATTTCCACGCGCGGCTGAACATCTGGTGGCACGGGGGCGGGGCCGAGGTCCGGTTCCGGAACTTCATGCACGTGGACCTCTCGGATGCGGACGTCATTTACTGCTACCAAGCCTCGGGAGCGATCCAGCAGCTCCGGGACAAATTCAACCGTGAACTGAGACCCGGGACCATCGTGATCAGCAACACCTATACYMTYGAGCGCTGGCTGACMAAGAAGGCGGCCGAGTGGCGCGGCGCATAAGCCAACGCCGCGATATCCCGATGACGTGAATTTTCTTCAAGTTACCCTGAATCGAACTCGTTGGAAGTCTTCGCCTTCCTTACACATATGAAAGTCAACGCTCGCCACCGTAGGTAACTGGAGTTAAAGAAATGTACCTACATCAAGAATATCGTGGTAATGCGGCTCTCCGAGGCGGCTGGTCGAAGCCGGTCGGCGAGGCGATCGGTCGCGGTTTCCACGCCATTTTCGGACCCATTCTTCGCCGGCAGCGAGAGGCGGAGGCACTGAACCAGTTGCGCCAACTCGACGCGCGTATGCTGGCCGATATCGGCCTCGCGCCGGGCCAGGCCGCGCGACACGGCCGCGAGGACGTGAAGTCGGGCACGCCGGCACCTTTGGCACGGCAGACGGCGGCCAACGACGGCGGCCAGAGCGAGGTCCACGAGGCCGCTTAGGTGGTTGCGTTTCCTCAAGTTGGAGGACTTCATCACCGGTAGGAGCGCCTCGCGGCCTACCCATCTGTGCCCGGCAACCGATCCACGGTCGTAGGCCGGCCGTGCAAATAAAGGAGGGATGTTATGAAC
>LXTG01000045.1 GCA_001643535.1 candidate division NC10 bacterium SPGG6
GGTCCTCGATCTCAAGAACGTCGACGTAGACAAGTGCCCCCCAGGCGCCCTCGCCGCCGAAGCCGGGCGCGCAGCGGTTGAGTATGTCTGGAAGGCGATCGATCTCGCCAGGGCCGGCGAATTGGATGCGGTCGTCACGGCCCCCCTCAACAAGGCGGCGATGCACCTCGCCGGCTATCCGTTTGCCGGCCATACCGAGATCTTCGCCGAACGGACGGGAAGCCGGAGCTACTCGTTGATGCTGGTCGCGGGGAAGCTCCGCGTTCTTCACGTCTCCACTCACGTCCCCCTTCGAGAGGCGTGTCATTGGGTCAAGAAAGAGCGCGTGCTCCAAGTCGTCCGCTTGGCGCAAATGGTCGGCGGGGCATGGAATCTTCAGAGGCCGAGGATCGCTGTGGCTGGCCTGAATCCTCATGCCGGGGAGCAGGGGCTCTTCGGCCGCGAAGAGCAAGAGGAGATCGCTCCGGCGGTGGCCGCGGCTCGGGCCGAGGGGATCAATGCTACGGGCCCCTTTCCTCCCGACACCCTCTTTTACCGGGCGTCCCGAGGAGAGTTCGATTTCGTCGTCGCGATGTATCACGATCAGGGGCATATCGCCGTCAAGCTCCGGGGGTTCGATCGGGGGGTCAATGTAACCGTGGGGCTGCCGATGATTCGGACCTCGGTGGCTCATGGGACCGCCTTTGACATTGCCGGGAAGGGAACAGCCGCTCCCCGGAGCCTTCTGGAGGCGCTCCGGCTCGCGATCCGGATGGCCCGCTATCGCAAGTCTGGGCAAGTGGCAAGTGGCAGGGAGTTCAGAGTTCAGGGTTGAGGGTTCAGGGTTCGTGGAAATTCGCAATTCGAAATTCGAAATTGCAAATATCCGCGGTCATCGGTCGCCGGTCGTCGATCGGCAGGTGGTGAGGGTGTTGCGTGGAGTCTTTATCTGCGTATCGATTCTGCTCCTTTTCTGGACGGGATCGGTGGAGCCTGCCTCGTTTACTATCCGGAAATTGGTCGCCGCAGGGGAGGATGCACCTCAGGGAGGGACCTTTACCCAGTTTGATCCCGTGGCGAACACGGGAGCAGTCCTGTTCGATGCCCTCGTAAAGAAAGGCGAGCCCTTTCATGGGATCTATTTGGCCCGAGGCTCTTCCCTCTCCCGGGTCGTTGCCATAGGCGATCCCTCTCCCCTCGGGGGAGACTTTACCGAGCTGAGCTCCGCAGCCCTGAATCGGCGGGGGAAGGTAGCCTTCCTTGGATCGACCGTGGGCGGCGTTCCTCAGGCGATTTACGTTACGGGAGGGGCCAATCTGAAGAAGGTGGTGGCGGTGAATGATGCTACCCCAGGCGGAGGCGTCCTGCGAGAGATCAGTCACGTGACGCTCAATAACGCCGATGCCGTCGCCTTTGTGGCACGGGTGGAGCACGGCAAGGCGCCAAGGGCCCTCTTCCTCGCCTCGGCGGGTGTCGTGAAAAAAGTAGTGGGGGCCGGCGATCCGACATCGGTCGGCGGTCGATTCGGCGAGTTCATGAACCTCTCGATCAACAGCCAGGGGAAGATGGCCTTTGAAGGGAGAGTCTACGGAGGCAGTGCCCCCTCGGGAATCTTTGTGAGTACAAAGTCGGGCGTGCGAAAGGTGGTGGCCGTAAGTGATCCGTCCCCCATCGGGGGGACCTTCAAGGACCTGGCCCTCCCCATCCTGAACGATCATGGGGATGTCCTCTTTTGGGCCTCCCTGGAGGGGGCCAAAGTTCCCGCTGGTCTCTTCCTGGCCTCGGGCGGTGTGACCAAGAAGATGGCGGCGAGGGGAGACCCCCTACCGGACGGGGGACGGCTCTCTTTTATCGGGCTCAGCTACTCATTCAACCGGAGCGGCATAGTGGCGTTTGAAGCAGCGATTACGGGTGTAGAGGCGAGCGCCGGGATCTTCCTGGCTCAGGAGGGAAGGGTGACCCCGATAGTCCGAGTGGGGGACCCGACTCCGTTGGGGGGACGTTTCGCCAACTTGACCGCTCCCGAAGTCGGCCCTGACGGCACGGTGGCCTTCGCAGGGGGTGTGGAGGGGGGGCAGGCCGCCTCTGGTCTCTTCCTCGCCGTCCCCTCCGGGAAGTAGCTGTCAGCTATCCGCAACCGGCAACTCCTTCAAGCTGTCCGCTGTCAGCTATCGGCTGTCGGCTTTGGATTGTTCCGGCTGACGGCTGACAGCTAACAGCCGACTGCTGGCTGCTCAGCTTTTTGTTGGCGCGAGGGTCGAAAGCTGGAAATCGTCTGATACCGTGTATTCCTCCCGGGGTGGATGAAAGATGTCCAAGACGACGGCCCGCCCGGCGCACGCAAGACAGCCGTGGATCACGCCCCCCGGAATAAAGTAGACATCTCCTGCCTTCACGCGCCTGGTGTCAGAGCCGATCGTGAAGTCGAACTCGCCTTCGAGGACAAGCCCCGCCTGTTCGTGGGGATGCGAATGCATCGGGACTTGAGATCCTGGCTCGAGGATGACCCGGCAGAGCATGATTTTGTCGCCCCAGGCTGCCCGGAGCTTTATGCCGGGCGCGACCTCCTTCTCCGGCGCGTTGTCGAGATCCGGGAAGTGGGGATAGGCGATCCCGCCGGCGACCGGAGGGAAGACGCTCACCGTATCCCCCTCCCCAAGGGTCCGTGAATATTCTCCCTCGATGTTGACGCCGTTTACGAGGACGAGTTGGGCCAGCTCCTTCGGGACCTGGACCTGCCCAAGGAGTCCTGCCACCGTGAGGCCGTCCTCGACCTCAAGGGTGGCCGTGCTGCCATCGGCCTGGGGCGGGAGGAGCTTTTTCAAGCTGGCGAACAGCTTAATCTCAATTTTCAATGCTCCCTTCTCCTATTTCGTGAGCTCGAAGGAGACCGGCGTCTCCTTTCTCGCATGTACAGTCACGTCTTTCCCTGCCTTGCCGAGCGTCTCGTGCCAGATGTTCAGCTGGTACGAGCCGACCGGCACATTGGCAAGTGTGAAGGAGCCGGTCTCGTCCGTCACGGCATAGTA
Organism: candidate division NC10 bacterium SPGG6; assembly: GCA_001643535.1. Classification (GTDB taxonomy): domain Bacteria; phylum Methylomirabilota; class Methylomirabilia; order Methylomirabilales; family CSP1-5; genus CSP1-5. The sequence goes on from LXTG01000045.1 coordinate 3,009, forward strand.
CGGGTGCTCTGCCACCACGATCCAACCCTGCATCCATGCGTGGGCATCGCACGTCACCTTGACGATCTCCGGCTGGTCGAATTTCACCTTCATTTTCTTCCTGAACCCGGGCTGAGCCTTGTTCACGCTGGGATTCTTTGCTGAGGTCGTGTGGAAGTTGTGGAGGAGGCCGTCGCTGTTCAGGATATCAATGGTCGAGCCGGCCGGCGCGATCAGGACGTGTGGTTTGAACTCGCAGCCTTTTTGATCGAGCTGGGGGTTGTCCGCCGACGTTCCCGGTGTGGTCTTGATCCCGGTCAGGGAGACGACCGCGTACTGGACTCCGCGGTTCGGGCCGACGACCAGCGCCTTTGAGCGCTTCTCCTGACCACACGTGGCTTTGTCCTTGGTGACAGAGATCTTCTCCGGCGGGACTGGTGTCCCGGCGAACTTTACGACACCAGTGATCGTCCCTGTCCCTCTTGCGGTGGCGACCTCAGTCGTCGTCGTGCTCCTGGAAGAGGCCTGAGTCTCTTGCGCGATCTTACCCCCCTCCTGCCGACCATCCTTTCCGGGAGCCTTCGCTCCGTTCTTTTCCTGCGAGCAGCCGAGGGTGACCAACAACACCAGAGCCGGGACCAGCAGCAAACCGTATCGGCTCCACCGGTCCACTCGCATGTGTCCTCCTCGCATTGACCTCAGGCATCAGGTGATCACTGAGGTTGGGTGCTAATCATCACCTGATGAGGCTCATACATTCCGTACATTTTTCAGGGATAATCTTGAGGGCCCTGGGCATGGCCTTACCCCCCCCGGGGGACTCCGATAGGCGGGATTGGAGAGACGAATCCTGATCGGAGAGGACGCATAATGCGATTGGCTCCTTCTTACTGAACCCGGTTCTACCTTGTCAAGGTCTTTCTCCCGGACGGCCGTGGGATCTTCAGGAGCGGCATGGACATTGCAATCGGTTCACGCTTGGTAGATATGCCGCCGAGCTCTTATGAGTTTGCGCGTTCTGAAAGACTGGCCTTGAGCACAAGAGTTAAGTGGCTCAAAGGAACTTCGTAGGATGGCAGCTTAAAAGGAGCTAACGCTGGTGAGTTCCAATATGAGAGGAGACTCCCCATGGGTACCCCCAAAGCTCATCTGAGCTTTTTTGAAAACGTGTCGTCAAATTTCGACAAGGCCGCGGCCTTCACATCACATCCGAAAGGTCTGCTTGACCAAATTAAAGCCTGCAACAGTATCTATGCTTTTAAATTTCCCATCCAATCTCAGCGGGGCTACGAGGTCATTTTAGGCTGGCGGGTTGAGCACAGCCATCACAAGCTTCCGGTCAAAGGGGGTATACGGTATTCGGAGCAGGTGAATGAAGATGAAGTAAAGGCTCTGGCCGCGTTAATGACGTACAAGTGTGCGATTGTGGATGTCCCATTTGGTGGGGCGAAGGGAGCAGTGAAAATCAATCCCAAAAAATACACAACCCAGGAGGTAGAACAAATCACTCGGCGTTACACGGCCGAGCTAATTAAAAAGAATTTCATCGGTCCCGGAGTGGATGTGCCCGCCCCAGACTATGGGACCGGGCCCAGAGAGATGGCGTGGATTGCCGATACCTACACTGCCTTCAACCCCGGACAAATCGATGCCATGGCTTGCGTGACCGGTAAACCTGTTACCCAAGGAGGAATTCGGGGAAGAGAGGAAGCAACCGGCCGCGGGGTGTTCCTAGGTCTTCGCGAAGCGTGTAATTACCGGGAGGATATGAAAAGCCTGGGACTAACCACAGGTTTGGCAGGGAAGACAATCGTGGTACAGGGCTTGGGAAACGTGGCGTATCACGCCGCAAAGTTTAGCCAGGAAGAGGGATCCCTTATCGTCGGAATAGCGTTGTCCGAAGGGGCCATCTACAATCCAAAAGGTATGGATGTCGATGAAGTGGTGAAGTACCGGAAAGAAAGTGGGTCGATTCTCGACTTTCCAGGGGCAACGAATATAGCAAATAGTGTTGATGCCCTCGAGCTCGAGTGTGATATTTTGATACCGGCCGCGCTCGAAGATCAGATCACCGAGGCAAATGCACCCCGGATGAAAGCGAGGATTGTAGCAGAAGGAGCCAACGGTCCCACCACGGCGGCGGCGGAAGAAATTCTCCTCAAGAAGAACGTCTTGGTGATTCCTGATATCTATGTGAATGCCGGCGGCGTGACGGTCTCGTATTTTGAGTGGTTAAAGAATATTTCGCATGTCCGGTTTGGCCGGGTGGGCAAGCGGTTTGAGCAGACAGCGTATGAAAGAATGCTTCGCGCCGTCGAGACGGCGACCGGAAAGAGTTTTTCTGAAACGGAGAGGCAGGCAATCGCCCACGGCGCAGACGAGATTGACCTTGTGAATTCCGGTCTGGAAGAAACGATGATCGTCGCATACGATCGGATCCGCGAGATATGGAAAAAAAATCCGAAGATCCCGAATCTCCGAACGGCGGCGTTCATCAGCGCCATTAACAAGATTGCCACTTGCTATTTCGAATTGGGAATTTTTCCCTAATCTGACGACCCGCGTTTCGTCTCCCCCCTCTTTTCCGGCCTTAGGATCTTCCAAAGCGGTATGGACGTTTTCGTGGTGGGGCTGGCCGTGGCCATCGTCGGCTAACTCATTATTTGCTACTTCGAATGTATCTCTGTCAAAAGGGGTTGAACTATACGCTGGTCAGATATGGTATGATAAGGCCCCTTTTGGGATCAGGGAGCGCCATAAAGAGTTATCTCTCGCACCTGGAATGCACGGGGTGCTGCGCGCAGT
>LXTG01000088.1 GCA_001643535.1 candidate division NC10 bacterium SPGG6
TATGTTCACCTGGCTGGACACTTTGCTATCCACGGCAAGGTGCCGCCCAGCTTGGCATCGTCGGTAGTCTGGCTGCTCAATGAAGAAAATATCGCGGTGTGCCGCGGTGAGGCGGGGGATCAACCCGCAGACTCCGAATCGGTGACGTTAAGTCCGGTCTATGCCCTCGGAGCCGACGGTCCGGCGGCGGTTCCAACCGGTCTCATCCTTGTTCGCTTTAAAGAGAGTGTGCGGATTGAGGAGCGACACGAGGCACTCGCGCGAGCGGGATACACGGTGAGGCAAACCCTTGCCTATGCTCCTCACGCCGCATGGGTGCAGGCCAGTTCCGGCGGGATCGCTGAGGCGCTGACCGGGATCGCCACTCTCGAGACGCTGCCTGATGTCGTCAATGTCGAACCGCAAATGCTCACCGAGCGTGTCCCTCGATAAATCAGACGACTCCCGGCTATCATTCATCTTGCAACTTCATTGCAGACCGCAGCCTAACCGGCTCTAGATCCTGGGGTCGAGCCGGAGTGGCGGCAGGAGGCGAAGTCCGCGCCATGAGCGCCCGGGCGTCGCAGAGGCAAGGATGTGCCGCCGCCTATCCCGCCCGCGCCCCCTTCCAGACTACGGGCGCTCTACAGAGTGGGGCGAAAGTTGAAGGTCGGGCGAGGGCAGGCAAGGATGGCAGCTAGTGGGAGTACGAAGAGGAGGGGAGGGGGGTCCAGGCCTCGGCGACGGCGTCGAGGTGGAGCCAGCGAAGGAACGTGTTAATGACGAGCAGGCGGGCCTCGAACTCGTAGTTGATCCCCGGAGCGATAGCTCCCTGACTGCCGGTCTGCCGGATCGGCGCGGTGAGACAGACATTTCGCGCTGTGCCCTCCGCTCGGCTCTGGATCGTCTGAGAACTGACCACGAAATCGAAATCGAGGAGTTCGAGTGCCGGGTAGGCGCACTGGGGGGCGGCCTGGATGGCTGTCCCCAGGACGAGCAGAGACGCTAACAGCAACAGCGGGATCCTTCGCTGAAAACCTCGATTCACCTCTCGATCGGCCATAGCTTCCATGGGCTGAGATGGATGAAATGCTTTGCCGCTCAGGATGACGGCGGCTGCTCCTCCATGAGTTTGACCGTCTGCCCCTGAAGAACGGCTCTGCCCCGCTGATTATTCACTACAATATCGAGGGGGACGATCGGGGTCCCTTTCCCTTTCTGGGAGCGCCGGATCTGGTCTGGCGGTGGGGCCGTGGCCGATAGGCTAAGTTGATCCCCCGTCTCAATCGAAGCTTCCAGCTGCGACACCCTTGCCGTGAGCAGCAGGTGGCCGGGCGAGCTCTCGGCCGAGGCCATCGCCATTGTCCCGACGGCGAGCAGGGGACTCACCTGATGGGGATAGAGGGGACCGAAGAGGACCTGGGTGGCCCGCACCAGCTCGGGGGTGATCGACTTGGTGAAGGTCTGTTGGCGGGGGGTCGACGGATTGGTGAAGTCGTAGACCGTGGCGGGGACCGCGGGGATTACATCCTGGGCCCACTGCCGGAGCCATGCGAGCTCTGCGGGCGGCGTGGGGAGCAACTCCCCCGCTTTCTTCAGCTTCAGGGTGGCCGTCCCCTCGCAGACGACCGTCCCCTCCTGGTTCACCGCCCGAAGCCGGAGCACGGCTCTCCCGCCCTCCAGGACCTCCTGCACTTCAGCCAGGGGGGTGATGCTGTCCCCGAAATAGACCGGGGCCCGGAAGTGGGCCTCGAGCGCGTCGAGGGTGTAGGCGGGGAGGCGGCGGCCCAGGCTCGCGAGGATGTGGCAGACCGTGAACAAGCCGTGGGCGACGAGCCCCCCAAACCGGGACTGCTTGGCATACGCCTGGTCCAGGTGGTAGCGGTTCCGGTCGCCGGAGGCCTTGGCGAAGGCCTGCACCATCCAGGGACTGACGGTGACGGCATTCCCCTGGAGCTTCTCCCCTGCGAAGACCGCCTCGCCGACCTGTTCCATCCCACCCGGCCTGAGCGCGAGCAGGAGCCGTTCCCGGGCCACCACATACCGCTCGGCCTCGGTGGGAGTGAGATGGGCGGCCTTGAGGGCCCGCTCCAGTTGCCGGTAGTAGATGCGCGCCGTCGCCGCATCCACCAGCTCGGCCTGGCCGGTGACCGGGTCGTTGTAAGCGACCGCGCCGAGGTTTCGCTCTTGATCGGCGGTGGCATAGAGCTCGAGGATCTCGAGAGCCCGCTCTACCGCGTTGATCCATCGCGCGTTGAACGTCTCCGCCGCCGGCCCCTTGGGTTGGGTAGGTCGCTCGCCGGCGCGTGGCGGATTCATCGCGGCGTTGACACCTGCTGCCTGATCCGGTGTGACTATTTTGCCGTGGAAGCCCAAATTGGCGGAGAAGAGGGTCTCCTCTTCGAGCTGCGCGGCATCGCTCATGCTATCCACCGCGTCGATATCAGCGGCGGCCGTGGCAGCCACCAGGGCCGACCGGTAGTAGTAAAACCCTTTGGTCTTGGGATCAGACGTCTCCTCCTTCGCTTGCGCCCCCTCGAGGTCGAGGAAGATCCACATCATCCGCCGGCTGGCGGTGGCGATGGCATAGGCCTCCCGCTCCACGGTCTCTGGCCGGGTGAGCCGGGCCCCCAGGGCGAGGGAACCGATTGGAAGGCCCACCTCCCGCTCGACGGTAGTGAGGAGCCCCGCCGCATGCCTCACAGCGCGTGGGTGATCCACCGCAGGCAGGATGACGGCCTGGACCCGATCCTTGAGGAGCTGGACCAGTTCCTGAAGCTGCTGGGGCGCTTCCAGTCGTTCCAGGTCCATTTGCATCGCTACCATCTGGGAGGGGCGCTCCGTCTTTGTCAAAAGCTCAGCCAGCTTTCGCTGGGCCTTCTGCCCATGAGGCCCTCCCCTTCCATCTGCATCCACAATTACCATGTCGGCCGACGAGGTAAAGGCGGCCCGCAGGGCGTCGAGATCCTGCCCTGCGACCGTGACCACCGACCGACAGAGCGTCACGGGCCGAGGGACGAAGACCAGGGGAGGGAGGATCGGTTGCTCCTCCCGCGCTAGGCGTTCGAGCCGCGCGAAGTCGAAGGGGGAGATGTCGGGGAAAGAGAGGCGCTTTCGGAGAGGAGAGGGGAACTCCACGGCGTGGCGAGCAATCCCCTCAACGTGCGCGGGATGTACACTCCACTTGCGGTGGATTCCGAGCGCGATGGCCCGGACGGTGTCTACTTCGGTATCGTCCGCGTTCAACTTGACTGTAATCCCCGTCCCGGCCGCCTTGCCCGTGGCCCGGGCCGCCTCGACCAGTTTCAGGAGCGGGTAGCGCATGTAGGTGTACTGCTCTTGTTGGACCACGCTCCGGCCCCCGGTGGCCGCCGTGTAGTCGACCACGCCCAGGTTGGCCTCTTCCACCTCGGGGGCCACCTTTAGGATCTCCTCTGCCGTAAGCACCGCCCCGGGTAGCTCGGTCAACACAAAGATCTTGTGTCTCCCAGTGACCCAGCCCCGCTCCTGCTGTAGGGCGCGGAGAATCTGGACTGCCACTCGTACGTCCTCCGGCCCTTCCACCTTCGGGAGGTAAATCCCGGCGATGAGATCCCCGATCTCTCGAATCACCTGGAAGTAGTCCCCGGCTGCCCATTTGGTGCGGAGGTTATTGGGCCGGACCAGGATCATCTGCTCCGGCGGGAACCGGCATTCCGGCTTAACCTGGAAGTGCGCCCCCTCTCGGATAAACTGCTGCGTGAGCTGGTCCGCCTTCCCTGCTGGCAGGGCATGAGCCTTCAGAAACTCCAGCTCTGCCTCCGAAAGGGTGTGCCCCCGGAGGGCCCGGACCAGGAGGGTCAGGACGGTGCGGGCAACGTCCTTGCGGGTCGTGGCGACCGCATCTTCCAGGTCGAGGAGGAGGGTGTGGGCCTGGGACTGGGCCGCCTTGATCATGAAGTACCAGTTGTCTCCCGGGAAGACATGCTGGATCGGTCGAGAAACATATTCCCAGGCAAGTTGTCGGATTGCCGCGTCGCGGGTTGCAGCGGGGTCGACCCGTTTCAGGGCCTCCCACCGCTCGGCCACTTCGGCCTCGGCCTGCGTCGTATCCCCCCCAAAGGCCGCCAACACGTCGTTTAAGGCTCGTTCATTCATACTACACCCTCCCAAGTCTCGGAAATTTCCTAAAGGACTCTGTACCGCGAGCCGCGAAAGTCGGGGATACCAAAGATTCATTGAGGGACGGGGCCATATGCTAGTGAAGATCCCTCAGGGGGTCAAGAATATTCCCCAGCGAACCAGGCTCATGGCCTGGTTCGCGGTTCAGGGTTAATGGTTCAGGGTCGAGGGTTCGTAATTCATGGTCTAAAAATGGGAAATCGAGTTTTCCTATGAACCATGAACCATGAACCATACACCATGAACTGTGAACCATGAACCACGAACCATGAACTTTGAACTGCATCAGTTTTGCGAGACCTGACGCATCTGGAGGTGGCGGAGATGCTCGGTGATGGCTTCTCGGTCCTCTGCCTCTTCGACGGCCTCCAGATAGCGCCGGAGGTCGGCAACGGCGTGGGAGATTTTCTTCATCTTCCCATAGATCAAGCCTCGGTCCCTGAGCTCTGTCGGGGAGTCGGGGTGAATTAACAACAGCCGATGCACCACTTCAAGCGCCCTGGGGAAATCTTTCCGGTGCAGGTAGATCCCCTTCAAGTTGTTCAGGATCCTGGAGAGGATCAGCCTTTTGGGGATGGGGATGAGGAGCTCTCGATTGAAAACGATTTTCTCCCCGTAGATCCGGTCTAGGGTGTGCTGGCAGTCGTCTTCGGAGAGGAGGGTTCCCCGATGAAAGGGGTCGATGAGGATCTCTTGCTCCTCGTTTGGGTATTTGACGATGAAGTGCCCGGGGAAGCCTACCCCGACCAGGGGGAGATCGAGGCGCCAGGCGATCTCCATATACAGCATCGAAAGGGTAATGGGAATCCCCTTCCTGCGATCGATTACCTCGTTGAGGAAACTGTTTTTCGGGTCGTAATAGTCTTCGGAGTTGCCCCGAAACCCCTCCTCATCGAAGAGGTAGCGATTGAGCTCCTCAATCAGCTTGACCGGCTCAAGTTCGAGGCTTACCCGTTCTTTGATCCGTTCAGCCATGCGCCCGATCCGGCCCAAGTAGCCTCCAATGTCCAGATGGGGGTAATCCTCGGCGGCGATCAGCAGGGCCGTCTCGGCCAGGTCGATCTGCTCCTCCGCCCGGGCGACCATCTCGGCGAACCGGCTCCGGATCCACTGGATCTCCCCTGCCCGCTCTCCTTGCATTCCCACCATCAATGAAAAAGGTTCTCGATCTGGGCCAGGTCGAGCTGCTCTAGGCTCTTCACCACGAGGTGGGCGGCGGCGAGCTCTTCTGGCGGGTAAGAATTGGCAACGGCGAGACACCGCATCCCTGCGCCGGTCGCGGCGGCCACCCCATGGCGGGAGTCCTCAATGACCAGGCACTCCGAGGGTTTCACGGGCTTGCCAGCGATCAGCCGATTCAGCCGGGCCAGGGCGGTGATATAGGCCTCGGGGTCGGGCTTTCCTTTCACCACATCCTCGGCGGCGACCACCACCCGGAAGAACTCCCGGAGGCCGACATTTCCGAGAATCAATTCGATCTCTTCTCGGAGGGCTCCCGAGGCGATGGCCAAAGGATGCTTTGTCTCGGCCTGTCGGATGATGTCTTCGACCCCGGGGAAGAGG
>LXTG01000005.1 GCA_001643535.1 candidate division NC10 bacterium SPGG6
GGCGAGGCTCGCCCCCAGCGTGGCCGCGTTGATCACCAGGATCACCCCGAGTACGGACCCGAAGAGGGCCCCCGCCGCGACAGTCAGGGCCGACCCGGGAATGGCTGCGACAACGGCTGCCGAGTAAAGAAATACGAAGGCGACCGGTCCCCAGGGTCCCAATCCCTGAATCCAGTCCTGCAGGTCGCCTAGCCGCTCTCCGATCCCAAAGACCTTGGCCAGGACGAGAATCCCCACAATCGCGGCCAGGAGTGCGACTGGGCGCCACCAGTCGTGCCGCTTGTCCTGCGTGTCTAGGGCCGCGGTCGATTCCGAGGTGCCCGGGACCGGCCCGGATGAATCGCTCTGTCTCTCTCTGGTCATGCGGAGCTCTTCTGCCCTCAGGGCATAGTGGCGTTGGGCACCGCCGCCTGTCGTATAGTACCACGTCCGCTCGACTGATCTTGAGTCAGATGACCGGAGGAGCGCAGGAGTTGCAGGGAATCGACACCCCAGCCGACCTCCTCCCTCATGAACCAGTCCAGAGGCGAGTTTGGGGATAGAATCCCTTCCAGGCGAACCAGAAGACGAGGTGGCCCGGGAGCGAGATGAGCTGAGCCCGTTTCAGGGGCCCGGATATCGCTTCCCCCTTCAGAGCCCGCCACAGCGAGCCGGTGGCCGTATCTTCCATGACCCATTCTCCCTCGACCTGGCGGAGATGGGTGAAGTCCAAGGTCCTTCCGCTCATTCGACGAGAGAAGGCGACCGCGGTGGCCTCTGGGGCTACAAAGACCACCAGGATCGGCTCGGCAGCGACGGTGTCGTGGGCCAGGGGAGAGCGACTCAGGTGTCGATAAGGATAGGCCACCCTCGCCTCCTGGAGGGTGAGGCCAAAGACGTACTCCTTTCCTGGGAGGGTAGAATCCGGATTGCGCGTTCCGAAGATCCCCAGACTATCCGGGTCCGTATTATACCCCTCGTAGACGTCGTACTGCCCCTCGGTGCGTCCAAAGGAGGAACGCTTCGAGAGCACCTGGCTATCGGGATAGAGCCGCTTCCACTGTCCCCAGGTCGTGTGAATCGCGGGGTAGGGCTTGAGCTTGATCCCCTTGAGGGGGCCGTGGATGGCCTCTGCGTTGAAGTGGCTCCAGAGGGTTTCGGTCTCCCGATCGTACATGACCAGGGCGTCTTTCCAGAGCATCCCACTTACGCCGAAGGTGAGCGGGTTTCCCTGATGCGTCGGTCGGACATACACGATGCCCGTAAAGCAGAGGGGTCACCAGGTGATAGCGAGGGAGAGGTCTCCGACCTGGTCATTGACAATCTCGTGGTGGTTGAGTTGCCAGAGGGAGTAGGCCCGGGCCACCTTACCTCGCCGAACCCCTAGAACCGGCTCGTTGTCGCGGAAATACGGATCGGCCTCTTGGACCGACATAAACTCCGGCCGGTCGATGGCCGGGATAGCATCTTTGCCGAGGACCGTAATCACCGGTGCTCCGTCGATCGTCAGATTTCCCTGAATAGGAAAGCTGCCGGCCTGACTGTGAAAAACCCACGCAACGCTCAGGATGAATACACCACCGAGGGAAAATCTCCTCATGCTGACCCCCACTTTCACGTAGATCCCCCTCTTTTCGATTGCATGGAAAACACGGAATCCTCAGATGCGCTTTCCGCGTCATACATATCTTATGAACAAGGCAATGGCGGGCCATATTCCCCAATTTTGGCGGAAAAGACTGGTGAGGGATGTGCGTATGCGTTTGACAGGCGGCGGAGATTCGTCAAAGATGGCAAGGTATCGACGTCGAGGGAAAGGAATATTCTCGGCACGAAAGGTGTTTGCAGAGAATAGGGTCCTCTCCCTCTCCACCGGGAGTCGGTGATGGGACCTGACCAACTGGATCAGAGGCGGCAAGAGTTTGAAGAGACCGCCCTGGTCCATATGGACAGGATATACAATACGGCCCTTCGGCTGACCCGGAATAAGACCGAGGCGGAGGATCTCTTCCAGGAGACGTTCCTCCGAGCCTACCGCTTCTTCCACCAGTTCCAGCCGGGGACCAACTGTCGGGCCTGGCTCTTTGCCATCTTGCGCAGCCTCTTTGTCAATCGGATCCGCCAAACTTCGCGTACCCGGGTGGACTTCGATGAAGAGCGGCTGTACCGGGGACCGGGGGTGGGGGGCGCGCTCCCCCAGGACCCCGAGGTCGGTATCTTCCACCGGCTGGCGGGAGGGGACATCCAGAGGGCCATCGAGGCCCTCCCGCCGAAGCTCCGGGAGGCTGTGGTGCTGGCCGATCTTGAAGGGTGTAGCTATCGAGAGATCGCGGAGATCTGCCGGTGTCCCCTTGGGACGGTGATGTCCCGGCTGTACCGAGGCCGGCAGGTTCTGCGGGTCGCCCTGAAAGAGTACGCGAAGGGCGACAAGGCTTCACGGGAGGAGGAATGACCGCTCACGAATTTCCAAGCTATCTTCAAGCCTATTGTGACGGAGAGCTCGAGGTCTCTAAGATGCTGGAGGTAGAGGAGCATCTTCACGCATGTCCCTCGTGCCGCCAGGCGATGGAGGCAGAGCAGGCCTTCCGGGAGGGGCTCAGGTCGAATATCGCTCGGGAGCCCGTCCCGCCCCATTTGGTAGAGAGGCTCAGGTCTACTATTGCAGACCTAGAGGAGCAAGAGAGACGTCCCGCTCGCCCACCCGCCTGGGGGGGGCGGGCCTGGTTAGCGGCGGCGGCTTCGGTTCTGCTTATCACCCTCGGCGGGTTCCTCGGGTATCTGATCGCGCAGCCCGTGTCCGAGCCCGGTCTTCACCCCCTGGTGACAGAACTCGTATCGGAGCACATGAAATTCGCTCCCCTGGACAACCCGGCCGAGCACCCCAGTGCAAGCACCAAGCAGGTCGCCTTCTGGGTTGAGGGGCGCATAGGGTATCCCGTCGTGGTTCCTGACTATAGCGATTCCGGGATCCACCTTCTGGGGGGACGGGTCACGCGTGTGAGCGGTCGCCGGGCGGCCTATATCGTCTACGAAAAGGGACGAAATATTATTTCCCTCTTTGCGTTCCCCCAGTACGGGTCCTCTCTCAGCGGCCTGGAAGAGATCCGCCGGGAGGGCAGGTCCTTTCGGACCGGTGAGCATCAGGGGCAACAGATCCTCCTCTGGGGCAGCGGAGAGATGACCTACGCACTGGTCTCGGATGTGGGCTGGGACGAGCTTTTTGACTGCGCCCGGGTCTTTTTCGAGACCGCGGATTCTTGAGTCGGCCTTTCAACCCGCCCTCCGAAAGCAACGTTTTGGAGCGGCGGGTTTTTTCTGCGTGCACGCCCAACCGAACCGGTCTCCCTGGGGAACCTTCCGGTGCCGACCGCCGTTCATATGAATAGGGTCACGGCGAAATCCAGGACATCAATCGGCAAGGGGGAAGTGATGGAGCTGTTGCGCTGTGGCGGCAGGGCCTCTCCTGAGCAGTGGAGGAGGTGGCATTCGCTAGAGCCGTAAGACCCTGACCGGGAAGGGAGAGATCACGACGGGGGTTGCTAATTTCTCAGCCGACCAGTACCATGATGGTTGGCCGAGGTTGGCAGAGGGAGAGGACCAGAGCCGGGGGAGAAAGGGGACGATTCCGAATCATGACTGCGGCGGCGCAGGTGTCGATTCTGGTTGCCATGGGAGCAGGTCTGCTCTCGTTTCTGTCGCCCTGTGTCTTCCCCCTCATTCCTTCGTACCTTGCCTTCGTGGGTGGCSTCTCCCTGGAGGAGATTCACGGCTCGGTTGCCCACACCAGGAACCGGCGCCATCTCCTATTGCATTCGGGTGCCTTTATTGCCGGATTCTCTGCTATCTTCATCGCCTTCGGCGCCTCGGCGACGGCGCTCGGACAGCTCTTGTTTGATTATCAGCTCGTCATTCGCAAGGTGGGTGGAGTGGTGGTCATTCTCTTCGGCCTGCACATCGCCGGCTGGCTGACCATTCCGTTCCTCATGCGAGAGAAGCATCTGGAACTCAAGGGGCACCCCGGCGGCTACCTGGGGGCCTTCCTAGTGGGGGTAACCTTTGCCGCCGGCTGGATCCCCTGTGTCGGCCCTATCCTGGGGTCGATCCTGGTGATGGCGAGCACCTCCCACACCACAGGCCAAGGGATCCTCCTCTTGGCGGCCTACTCTGCTGGACTCGCCATTCCCTTCTTCTTGAGCGCGCTCCTCTTTGAGCGATTCCTCCGCTTCTTCAGCCGGTTCAAACGTCTCCTCCCCTGGGTGAGTCGCGTAAGCGGCCTCTTCCTCATCCTGGTGGGGGTGCTGCTGCTCACCGATTACTTCACCCTTCTTTCCACCTTCGCCCTCCGCTTCACCCCCGAGTGGCTCTTCAAGCGTCTCTAACTCGGTGAACTGCTGAGGAAAGCTATCCTTTGCTCATCCGCCGGCCTTGCCCCGGGGAGGGATTTCCTGCTTCCTATTCTCATTCGCCGCCTCTAATATGTATGACTGAAATGACCCGTTCCGGGTCTGGCACCAGGCTTTTACATTTACTGGTCGGGTTGCCGGAGGCACGCATGGTTAGGAAAGGACGTTTCCTCTCGTGGATCTTCCTCACCCTCTTGGGGATTCTGGTCATCGGTCCGCGGCTGACAAGGGCGTCTATGATCGGCCAGTCGGCCCCCGAGCTGACCAACGAGGTGTGGATCAATTCGGCGCCGCTGCGCCTCGCCGATCTGCGCGGGCGGGTGATCCTCTTGGAGTTTTGGACTTACGGGTGAATCAACTGCCGGAACACGATCCCCCAGTTGGTGGATTGGCATCAGCGATTCGGGCCTCAGGGTCTCGTGATCATCGGGATCCACACGCCGGAGTTTGGTTGGGAAAAGCCGCTGGACAAGGTGACGTCGTCCTGTCGCACCCTGGGGATCCCGTATCCTGTCGCCCTCGATAACGATTTTGTTACATGGAACCGGTACCGCACCCGTTACTGGCCCACCCTGCATCTCATCGACAAGCGAGGGGTCATCCGGTACACGCGGATCGGCGAGGGCGGGTATGCCGAGATGGAGGCGATGATTCGTCGCCTTCTGGATGAGTAGGCGGGACCCATCGCCTTGATTTTCGCTCAAGACTCTGTTACATAGGCCTCCATGGGCGAAGGGCGAAGGATACGCGTGAGGGTCCCGGCGTCGACCGCCAATTTGGGCTCGGGTTTTGACGTCCTGGGTTTGGCCCTCGGTCTGTACAACACGATCGAGGTAGAAGCAATTGCGCAAGGGGTCGAGCTGACTGTCGAGGGGGAGGGGGCAGAACGTCTGCAAAAGGTGGGGGAGCGATCTTTGGTGTTGCGGGCGGCTCGGGCCACCTTTGACTATCTTGGACTCACGCCCCCGGGTCTCAAGATCCATCTCAAGAATGCGATCCCCTTGAAGCGAGGGTTGGGCTCGAGTGGCACCGCGTGCCTGGGCGGCATTGTCGCTGCCGCTGAGCTCAGCGGACGGTCCCTCTCTCCTGAGGAAATCCTGAGGCTGGCGCTCCCCCTGGAAGGACACCCGGATAACATTACCCCTTCTTTGGTGGGGGGACTCACCGCTACCTGTTTGTCGGGGGCAGAAGTCAAGTACGTGAAGATCCCTATCCCCGACGCGATCAAGGTTGTCGCGGTGATTCCGGAAATGGAGTTAGGCACTGCGGAGGCCCGGAGGGCGCTTCCCGGGCAGGTCCCGCTGGCCGACGCGGTCCATAACGTGGGGCGGGCGGCCCTCTTGGTTGCGGCAATGGTCGCCGGGGATCTGAGCCTTCTCGATGAGGCGACCCGGGACCGGCTCCACCAACCGTACCGGGCGAAGCTTATCCCTGGAATGGAAGAGGTCCTCAAGGCGGCCCGTCGGGCCGGGGCGCTGGCGGCCTTTTTGAGTGGCGCCGGCTCCACCGTCGTGGCCCTGGCCGATCGGGAGGCCGAGACGGTGGGCAAAGAGATGGCGGAGGTCTGGGCAGAGAGCGGGATGCGGGCAGAGGTCAAAGTCCTCGCCATTGAACACGAAGGGGTACAACTTTCATGACCCCGGCCGAACAGGCGAAGTCGCTCTACTGTATGAGCTGCGGGGAACAGACCCCCACCTACCAGGTAAAGGAGGGGCCAAAGGTAGAGCTCCGGTGTTCTTACTGCGGTTTCACACTGGAGAGGGGCCTCATCGGCCTCGATGCGGAGCTCGAATGCATCATTCTGGCAGATGATGAACTCCTCTTTCGCAGTCTGTTAAGCGACATGGTGATTGAGGAGAAGCTGAGCCAGGAGGTCATTGCCTGCGAGAGTGGTGCTCACTTCCTGACCGAGTGCGTCCGGCGTTTCCGGGATCAGCGCCCGATTTCGTTGGTCATCTTGGATATTCTCATGTCTCCGATGGATGGCTCGGCCGCGGCCGTGGCGCTCCGGGCTCTGGAAAAGGGATTCGACCTGCCCACCCCGACCCCGATTCTTTTCATCTCCGCGGTTCGGGCGGACGACGCGCTTCGCCAGATGGTCCAGGGATTGGTGCCCGCGGGGTATCTGAATAAGGGGAAAGACGCCGCTCCGCCCCGGCTGGCCCGCCGCATCAAGGAGATCATTCCGCAGCTGTTCACCCCGGTGGGGTCTGGATGACGTCCGTCGCGAGGGGTTGGTGAGACTACTCTCCCTTTCCCCTGGCATATCGCGTCGAGACTTCTGGCAGGCTGCGGCAGCCAACTTCCTCTTTTTCTGCAATGTTAGCGCCTTCAGTCTTCTCCCCCTCTACATCGCGGATCTCGGCGGCTCAGAAGCCCGCATCGGTTGGATCATGGGGGTGTACAGTCTGGCCGCCTTCGTCTTCCTGCCATTCGTCGGGAGGTGGGTGGAAGGCTTTGGGATCAAGCGTTTTCTCTTGCTGGGGGGTGCGACAGGTCTCTTCGCCTCAGCCAGCTTCGCCTTCCTGACAGAACTCAGCCCGCTCTTTTCCTTTCTCCGCATTCTGCAGGGGCTTGGCTATTCCGCCTTTTACATTGCCAATCTGACCCTCATTGCCGAGATTGCCCCTGCCAGACATCGCGCCGAAACGGTGGGCATGTTCGGGATCTCGGGTCTCATCGCCATGGGTGCCGCCCCCGCCTTCGGAGAGCTCGTGATTGATGCCTACGGGTATCAAGCCTTTTTCCTCTTTGCCTCCCTCTTCTCCCTGGGTGGTCTCCTGGTCGTCGGGGTGCTCAAGCCTCTCGAGGTCCTGCCCCCCACGGACCATGGATGGGGCGGGATCACCAAGGAAAAGATCTTTCTTCCCTTGCTCATCGCTCTCATCTTCGGAGTGTGCTTCGGGACCCTTTACGCCTTCTTCCCCCCATTTGCGAAAGGGATAGGGGGGGTAAAGCGGGTGGGGGGTTTTTTTGTTGCTTATGCCTCCTGCGCAGTCGGAATCCGGGTCCTGGGCCGGCGCTGGGCGGATGCATGGGGTAGGTGGCAGGTCGTGATGCCGGCCCTCTTCCTCTATGCCCTAGGGATCTTGCTTCTTCTGTGGCCGGGGCCACTCCGCGCGCAGCTCTGGGTCGGGGGGCTCGCCGGGGTCGGTCACGGCATTCTCTATCCCACGTTGACCGCACTCCTTGTGGATCAAGTGGAGTCCGGGCGTCGTGGGCGCGTGCTGGGTCTCTTCAGCAGCGCCATCGTCCTCGGTGCGAGCCTTGGTCCGATGGCCATGGGGGTTGTGGCTCAGCGGATTGGCTATCCGGGGATGTTCGGTCTGACAGGGCTCTTGCCTTTGCTAGGGGTCCTGCTGATCGGTATCTCCCTGAGGCGAAGTTACTGGAAACCTTGACCCCCCCGCTATCTTATGATAGAAAAAGGCTATAGAAAAAGGCTATAGAGGTTGTCAGCGCAGAGGAGACGCCCGGGAGAGGAGGGGAGTAGAAAGATTCATTGGCATCTGAGATTGTCATCCGGGATGCCCGGGAAGAGGATAATCAGGCCCTCATCGATCTGGACCAACAGTCCGTCATGGGGGGAGAGATCGAGCTTGTCTTTGATCGCTCCCCCGATTTTTTTGCCCGCTCCCGGGCTTACGAGCAATGCCGTATGTGTGTGGCCGAGGAGGACGGGGCCGTTATTGGGGTCGGAGGCGGGACCATCAAGAGCCTTCGGGTGGACGGGTCGGTCGTCATCGACCCTGTGGATCTGTAAGCTTTGAATTTTGGACGGATGGGGGATGGACACGACGGAGGAGAAGGCAATGGAGGCGGAGGTTCTCGAGCGGATCAACCGCGGGATCATCATGCGGACCGGGGCGTACTTGACCAACGATCACTTCCTCATCTCCTCGGGCCGGCACGCGCGCGAGTATGTGGAGAAGCGGCTGGTGACCACGGAGCCGGCCTTCACCGAGGGACTGGGAAACATCATCGCCCAGCACTTTGCCCCCTCGCCAGTGGATGTGGTCCTGACTTCAGGGATCGGCGCCACCATCCTGGGATACTGTGTGGCCAAGGCGCATCCGTCACGCCCCAAGCTGCTCTATGCGGTCAAGGGAAAAGGCAAAGAAGGAAAGACGGAAGTGGTGCTTCCCCGGGAGTTTTTCCCCTTCGTGTACCGGGGCTCCTCGGCGTTGATCGTGGAGGATATCCTGACCACCGGATCTACCATCCGGGCCCTGATCCGGATGGTCGAAGAGCGGGGGGGCCGCGTCGTCGGGATTGGCAGCCTCTGGAACCGGAACACGGGGATTAAGTTTCACTGTCCCTTCTTCGCGTTGGTGAACCGGAATTTTCCCACGTATCTCCGCGAAGAGTGTCCCCTGTGTCAGAAGGGGGTCCCTCTTAACACCGAGATTGGTCCGGCGGTGGGTGGGTCGCCTCGGCGCGGTCGGGGAACGCGCCGGACGGGTTCCTAGGGGATGCAGACAGAGGGCCGCAGGGAGCTGATCGAGCGGTTGGAGCGTGGTCCCGGCGAGGAGATCCGCATCTTCCTCACCGAGGGGGGGATCGATATCCAGTTGTTCCGGCAAACCCCTGAGGGGGAGTGGGTCCTAGGGGAGGAACGGCTCGAGATCCCGCTTCCCCTCCTCGATCGGTTTCAGGAGATCCTCCACGGGGCCGAGGAGAATTCGGCCCTCGCGGTAGAGCCCACCGAATCTCGTGCCCCCTTTGCTAACGCGAGTGAAGAGGAGTTTACCCGGATTCTGGACTTTTACCAAATCGAATGGGAGTACGAGCCCCGGAGCTTTCCACTAGAGCAGGACGGCAACGGAGAAGTGACCGAGAGTTTTACCCCCGATTTTTATCTCCCCCAGTTCGACCTTTACATCGAACTGACCACCCTCAAGCAAGATCTCGTGACCAAAAAGAATCGAAAGATCCGGAGACTCCGGGAACTGTATCCGACGGTGAACCTGAAGGTCTTTTACGGGCGGGATTATCGGAAACTTCTTGAGAGGTTTGGGATTGTCTCAAAAGAATGAGCCCCGAGTGACCCTTCCGATCCTTTCACTTCGGTGGCCGGTTCCCGTGACCTGCTCTCTGCTCGCCCCTCGGCGTCATCAGGAGAGCCTGTCGTTACCGCTCCGGGAGTCGCCGGTCTTCCCGGATCAAAAGACCCGGTATTCAGATCGGACTGACCTCTCGGGACTCATCAGGAATATAGGCCGTGGGCGCTGATCTGTCAAGGGGGGAGTTCCACCAGGCTGAGGGCTGGGCGGCGGATGATATTGCCGAGATCCTGATCTCGGAAGCAGAGCTTCAGGCGAAGGTCCGCGAGCTCGGGGCAATCATCTCCAGCGATTATGCCGGACAGGACCTGGTTCTGGTTAGCGTTCTCAGAGGCGGGTTCATCTTTCTCGCCGACTTGTGCCGGGTCATCACGTTGCCAGTGACCATCGATCTCATAGCCGTGTCAAGTTACGGCCCCGGGGCGAAGCCCTCCGGGGTGGTCAAGATCCTCAAGGATCTCGACGAGAGCATCGCCGGGCGGGCGGTCCTCGTCATCGAGGACGTCATCGATACCGGGCTGACCTTGAACTACCTCTTGCGTAATCTCGAGCCCCGGGCCCCC
>LXTG01000079.1 GCA_001643535.1 candidate division NC10 bacterium SPGG6
CACACCAGAGGTATAGGGTGAGATGTTGAGCCTGCCCTGCATCTCACCGGTATCACCGTCCCAGATAGTCGCACCGTCCCCCACCAGTGAAACAAGCCAATGCGGTTGCGGTGGTGACAGGGTCACCGTGCCCAGTTCTTCAGGTTCGATTTCTGCCACCGAGACGGTAGCGAACAGCAGGAGCAATGTGCCGAAACTTACG
The DNA here is from genome assembly GCA_001643535.1 of candidate division NC10 bacterium SPGG6. GTDB lineage: Bacteria > Methylomirabilota > Methylomirabilia > Methylomirabilales > CSP1-5 > CSP1-5. The sequence continues at coordinate 203 of LXTG01000079.1, forward strand.
CGCCGCGTCCTCTTAGCGCAGGCGTACCATAAGGTCCTCATAGACATTTTCCTCGTGTACGCGGGCAATCGTCAACCTGGTTGAGGCTACCACCAACTCACTGCATTTTGAAACAGCGCAGCGACTTTCGAGAGGAATTGATTCGACCGGCAAAGGCCGGGTGAGAGGATGAGAACGAATCAATCCGGTTCGAGCTGGGAATCGAGCGATTGGCAAACGAACTCCGGGGGCACCTTCAGGCCCTTCGCAATCCGNATCGCGAGCCCCTGGMCGGTGCCCCGGCCCACCTCCTTCGTGGTGAAGAACGGGTCGAAGATCTTCGACCGGATCGCGTCCGGAATGCCCGTGCCCGTGTCGACGGCCTGGGTGAGCTCCGCAGGGTTCACATGGGTCTCGTCCCAGATCATGGGAACAAACTTCACGCTGGCCGGCGCTGGCTCCCACTGACGGTCGATACGCCATGTGTAGTACCAGCTCACGTCGACGTCGGACATCGTCGTCGCCCCGCCCGCGAAGTACCACGTCCCGACACCCTTCTTGGGGGACGGGGTATGGAGAATAAACGGCTTGCCGTGGACTTTGGCCACCTGCAATTGCCCCTTCAATACCTCTTCCTGCTCCTCGAGAGACCACGTCATCCCCCAGACCTGAAAGGGATCGAGCCCCATCTCCCCCACCGCCACGACCAGGGGATCCTGGAAATACGCCGGCATTTTCTCTAGAAGCTTCTCCCAATCGCGGACCCGGGTGGCGTGGGAGATGCCGATGCTGACGGACAGACGGAACAGCAGTTCCCGAGGCGCCGTGCGGGCAAGCTGAATTGGCTGCCGCCAGAGATCTTCAATCTCACTCGGGCCCGGCACCTCGGTCCGAACGGAGCGAGAGAGATACGGCGTCCCGGCCGAGATAACCGCCGCCTGCATGCCGCACATCCCCAAGAGTTCCCAGGCATCCCAGGGAAGGGAGTGCATATGGGTATGGCTGTCGATGTAGGGTATCACCGGAGATCCATCGAGAACGGCATGGCGATGCCGCGAGCAAGAACCGACATGGTCCTCGCCATCCTGTCGTGTTGAGAGACATATCAGCGCACATGGCGGAGGCGGCGCTTCACCATAGGACAAAGCACCCGCAAAGGCAAGCACCACGGCAATGAAAAAGGGCATCACGGTCATCATGATGCCCTGGCTCCGCCGAGCGGGAGGCCTACGAGCCGCGTTGAAGCGCCATGGCCTCCGCCATCTCCGCCTCGGCCTCGGGGATCATTCCCTTTTTTCGGTAAAGGACCGAGAGGCTCGTGTGGTAGAGGGGCTCTTTGGGATTCAACTCGATCCCCCTCTTGATTGTGGCGATGGCGTCATCGAGCATTCCCTTTTGATCGTAGGCCTGGGCCAACGCCATATACGCGTCCGCGTAGTTTGCGTCTAGATCGATGGCCCGCTTGAAGGCGGCAATGGCCTCGTCGCTCTCCATCTTGGCAAAATGGTGAAGCCCCTGATTATACTGCTGCTCCCGCGTGCTCATCATCGACTCCGCTCATGGCAAGGACAAGGCCACCGCCCGATGGGTCCGCCACTTTAGAATACAGTCGAAGACCTGCCCAAACTCGTGGACCACGACCTCCGCTACCGACTGGACCGGCACCTCTCGTCTGAGGACGGACGCCATGGAGGTCATCCGAATATCGCTCAAACCGCAGGGTACGATCAGATCGAAGGCGCTGAGATCGGTACTCACATTCAAGGCAAACCCGTGCCAGCTCACCCAGCGGCTCACATGCACGCCGATGGAGGCAATCTTGGCTCCTTCGATCCAGACGCCGGTTTCCCCGGAACGACGCTCCCCTTGAATACCGTAGAGAATCAGCGTTCGGATCAGCACCTCTTCAAGCTTTCGCATATAGAGGTGGAGGTCCTTCCCGTGCCGCGTGAGGTCAACAATGGGGTACCCCACGAGCTGCCCTGGCCCGTGGAAGGTGACATCGCCCCCCCGTTCGATCTCCCAGACCTCGATCCCGCGAGCTTTCACGACCCGCTCCTCCACGCGCAGGTGTTCCCGCTTTGCCCCTCGCCCCAGGGTGATTACTGGGGGATGCTCACCGAGAAGGAGGCAGTCCTCTACCTCGCCCCGGATCCTCGCCGACGCCCTTTGGCGCTGCAACTCAAGCGCCTCCCCATACTCCACCCGGCCGATCCAGTATGCTTCACACTCTCGCAAAATCACTCCTTTTCCTTCCTACAGGCTTCGGGGGAGATCCCTCGCCGCCACCAGCCCACCAAGCCTTGAGACGTTTGACTATTGACGTTGGACATCGGACCTCGGACGTTGGACTTCGGACCCTCCTCACATGTGGATGGGTCGACCCAGGGCAGCCAGGCAGGCCTCGGCCACCGTCTCCGAGAGGGTTGGGTGGGCATGAATCGAGTGGTGTACTTCTTCGAGCGTCGCCTCGAGGGTGCGGACCATCGTAGCCTCGGCGATCATCTCGGTTGCCTCCGGACCGATGATGTGGATTCCAAGGATCTCTCCGTACTCGGCATCTGCCACGACTTTGACAAAACCCTCAGTGTCTCCCAGCGTCACCGCCTTCCCGCTGGCCTGGAAGGAGAACCGACCCACCTTGACCTGACGACCCCTCTCCTTGGCCTGCTCCTCGGTCAGGCCGACACTGGCCACCTGGGGAGAGCAATACGTGCAGTTGGGAATCTTGAACGGATCCACCCCTCCGGCTTTGATCCCAGCCATATCCTCGACTGCCACGACCCCCTCGGCCATCGCCTTGTGGGCAAGGAGGGCGCCGCCGATCACATCGCCGATCGCATAGACGCCTGGAACCGAGGTTTCGAATCGCTCGTTGACCTCGATAAACCCGTCGCGACCCAGCCTGACCCCCAATGTCTCGAGTCCTAACGGCTCGATATTCGGCACTCGACCGATGGCAACCAGCACCACATCCCCGGTGACCTCCTCCGTCTTCCCTTCCTTGGACAGCTGGACCTGAACCCGTTCTCCCTTGACCGTCACCCTCTCCACCTTAGTGTCGGTCCGAATCTTCATCCCGCGCTTGGCAAAGATCTTCTCCAGAAAGCTCGAGATCTCGGCATCCTCCACCGGCAGAAGGCGGGGGAGCATCTCGATCAGGGTAATCTCGGAGCCATAGGCCTCATAGATATCCGCAAACTCCACCCCCACCGCCCCTGCGCCAACGATGAGGAGCGATTCCGGGACTTGGAGTAAACTGATGGCCTCGGTGCTGGTGATCACGCGCTTTCCATCCACAGCAACCCCCGGGATCTCCCGGGGGCGGGTGCCGGTGGCCAGCAGGATCCGTTCCGCGTGCAGCTCCGTCACGTTGCCATCCTTCGTCACCTGAATCCGGCTTTTCCCCGCGAGCTTTCCCTCTCCCGGCACGACTACCACCTTGTTCTTCTTCATCAGATACTCAACACCTTTGGACAGTTTCCGAGCCGCCTGCTCGCTTCGCTTCACCGCGACCGAAAAGTCCAGGCGCAGATTATCAAAACTGAAGCCAAACTCGTCACCGCGGCGAAGGAGGGAGACAATTTCCGCGGTACGGAGAAGGGCCTTGGTGGGAATGCAGCCCCAATTGAGACAGACCCCTCCCAACCGGTCTCGCTCGACGATCGCGACCCTCTTCCCCAACTGGGCAGCCCGGATGGCACCGACATAACCGCCGGGACCACTCCCGATCACCGTGAGGTCATACCGCTCCGCCATGACTCCCCCCTTCGCGATTGCGCACCGGGCATCCTTCGAAATGATGGTCTGTTAGCTGACCAGGTGGAGGGGTTGCTCGAGGAAGAGTTTGAATCGTTGGAGGAATCGTGCAGCCACCGCGCCATCCAAAACCCGGTGGTCTGCAGAGAGGGTCACCTTCATCCGATCTGCCACCTTGACCTCTCCATCCACCACCACCGGCCGCACGGTCACCGAACCCACGGCCAGGATCGCCGCCTCGGGCGGATTGATGATAGCAACGAACTCTTCCACGTCGAACATGCCTAGATTGCTGATGGTGAAGGTGCCCGGGGTGAAATCCTCCGGCCGCAACCGCCCCGTGCGGGCTCGCTGCACCAACTCCTTGGCCTCTTGAGCAATTTGGCTGAGGGGTTTTTTATCGCAATCGGAGATGACCGGCGTCACCAGCCCCTCATCTAACGCGACAGCGATACCGATGTTGATCCGGTGGTAGACCCGGATCTTCCCCTCGGCAAAAGAAGCGTTCACCTCCGGAAACTCGAGAAGGGTCTTGGCCGCCGCCTTCACCAGCATGTCCGTCACCGAGATCTTCGCCCTCTCTTCCAGGAGGGCGTTCATGCTCTGCCGCAGCCTTAAGGCCTCGGTCATACCAACGTCTGAGGTCACAAAGAAGTGAGGAGCAACACGCTTGCTCTCGGCCATCCGCCGGGCGATGGTCTGCCGGATCCGGGAAAGCCCGCGCTCCTCGTGCGGGATCTCATGAGGAGCGGCTGCCGGTGCAGCCACCGCGGGAACTGGAGCCGGTCTGGGAACCTCTGCAGGGCGCTTCGTGAGCAAGGCCTCGACGTCCTCTTTAATGATCCGGCCTCCCGGTCCGGTCCCCCGGATGAGCTTCAGGTCAACGCCCTGCTCCCGGGCGATTTGGCGGGCGACCGGTGAGGCCGCAATCCGTGGGGCAGCCTCGCCTTTCACACCAACTCCGACCTCCGCTGGCCTGGGCACTGGTTTCGGCCCCTCCTTGACCGCAAGCGGGGCCTTCTCTTCCATTCCAGGGATCGCCTCGTCCCGGCCCGCAATGATGGCGATGACCTCCCCTACCGGCACGGTCTGCCCCTCAGGCACCACGATCTTGCGGAGGACACCGGAGCCGTAAGCCTCCACCTCGACCGTCACTTTGGTGGTCTCAATCTCGGCGATGACCTCCCCGTGCTTGACCTCATCCCCCTCCTGCTTATGCCAACGGACGATGGTCCCCTCGGTCATGTCGTAGCCCATCTTGGGCATTACGACTTCGGATACCATCACTCCCCCCCTTCACTGTGATCAGTTTCGAGTCTTAAGTTTCGGGTGGCACAGGATTGAAAAAAGACTCCCTCGCAACCCGCGACTCGAAACTCGCCCTCTATACGTTCGTTCGCACCAGGAGCTTTTTGACCGCCTCCACCACTCGCCGGGCATCCGGGATCGCTGCCTGCTCGAGATTCTTGGCGTAAGGCATGGGGACCTCCACACCGGCCACCCGCTGGATCGGGGCGTCCAAGTAATCGAAGGCCTCTTCCTGGATCCGGCTCGCGACCTCTGCGCCAATACCGTAAGTGCGCCACGCCTCCTCGACGGTCACGGCGCGGTTGGTCTTCCTGACAGAGGCAAGCACCGTTTCCATATCGAGCGGCCGGAGAGACCTGAGGTCGACCACTTCGGCTTCGATCCCCTCTTGACTCAGGCGATCCGCCGCCTCGAGCGCCACCAATGTCATCCGGGAGTAGGCTACAAAGGTGATATCCTTGCCCTCTCGTTTCACCTCGGCCTTGCCCAGGGGAACGAGAAAATCTCCCTCTGGGACTTCGCCCCGAACACGGTACAAGAGGGCGTGCTCGATGCAGAGTACCGGGTTATCATCCCGGATGGCGCTCTTCAAAAGCCCCTTGGCGTCGGCAGGCGTGGCCGGCGTGACTACCTTGAGGCCCGGGACATGCGCGAACATGGCCTCGAGACTTTGCGAATGGGTCGACGCGAGCTGGGCCCCCCCGCCACCCACCATCCGGATCACGAGCGGCACCGACATCTGCCCCCCAAACATGTGATGGACCTTGGCCGCATGGTTGATGAGGGCATCAGACGCGAGAAGGGCAAAATTGATCGTCATCAGTTCCGCCACAGGACGGAGCCCCCCCATTGCGGCCCCCACGGCGGCACCGCCAATCACCCCCTCGGCGATCGGCGTATCCATGATCCGCTTGTCCCCAAAGTCCTGCACGAGTCCCGAAGTGACGCCGTAGGCCCCCCCATATGCCACGACATCCTCGCCAAAGACTACGACGCGCTCGTCCCGAGCCATCTCCTCACGGAGGGCCTGGTTGAGCGCCTCTCGATACGTGATCATCGGCATGGCTGCCTCCTCCCCCGCTCACGAATCGGCATAGATGTCCTCGTACAAATCGGTCAGCGGGGGGTCAGGACTCTCCTCGGCAAACCGGACCGCCTCGGCGATCAGCTCATCGGTCTCTCGCTCGATCTGCTCCAGTTCCTGGGGGCTCAAGAGTCCCTCCGCCTCCAACTTCTGCCGGAAAGAGACGATGGGATCCCGCTGCTTCCACTCGTCTACCTCACTCTTGTCCCGGTAGAGGATCGGATCGGCCATGGAGTGACCGCGGAACCGGTAGGTGAGCACCTCGAGGAAGTAAGGGCCGTCTCCCCTGCGGGCATGTTCCACCGCCTTGGCCGTGGCCTCTCGCACGGCCAGGACATCCATCCCGTCCACCCGCTCGGCAGGGATGTTGTACGCGTCCGCCTTTCTGACCATCTCCGTGACCGCCGAGGCCCGATGGACAGCAGTGCCCATGCCATACAGATTATTCTCGCAGAGGAAAACCACCGGGACGTTCCACAGTTTCGCCAAGTTCAAGGCCTCGTGGAAGTACCCAATGTTGGTCGCCCCATCGCCGAAGATACAGAGAGTGACTTGTTTCTTCCCCAGGGCGTTGCTCGCCAAACCCAGCCCGACGGCAAGCGGCAGATGACCGGCCACGATGGCCCAGCCCCCGTACATCCCCAAGGACATGTCAAAAAAGTGCATGGAGCCGCCGCGACCCTTGACACAGCCGGTGGCCTTCCCCAGCAGCTCGGCCATGCAGCGTTTCACGTCTATCCCTTTGGCAATCGCATGGCCATGATCTCGATAGTGGGTAATAAGCAGATCGTGTTCTTGGAGAGCGGAGACTGCCCCGACGGCCACCGCTTCCTCGCCATTGTAGAGATGGAGGAATCCCGCAATCTTGCCACGGGCGTAAAGCTCCCCGGCCTTGTCCTCGAACTTCCGGATCAAGAGCATTTGATGGAGGAAGTTCAGGACGGTTTTCTTGTCGAGACCCGATTTCGCGACTTTCGTTACCGTCTTCCCCCCCATCTGCATTCCCCCTTACAGTTCATGGTTCAGAGTTCATGGTTCATGGCGCATGAAGGACACAGGCTTAGTACCCTGAACTCTGAACCCTCAACCCTGAACCGTCTGTGGACTCTGAACCCCGAACCCTGATCCCTGAACCGCTCGAACCCTGAACCCTCAACTATGAACCGTGAACCGTCATCCCTCGCCACTCCATTCAGGCCCCAAACTTGACGAGATGCAAGGCGTGGGCCAGTGCGAGCGGGAGGATCTCCTTACCCCGGAGACGTCCCAGACCCCCCTGAAGACATCCCCGCTCCGAAAACTCCTGGACCCCATCCGGCCGGCACCACCGGGCGGAGAGCAAGACCGGAACTGGATGCCAGCTGTGGGCCTGGAGCACCGTGGGGGTAGAGTGGTCCCCCGTAACCACCAGGACATCCGGGCGGAGTGCCAGAAGCGTTGGAAGCCCGCGATCCACCTCTTCTATAACAGCCACCTTGGCCGGGAAATTCCCATCCTCTCCGGCGGTATCGGTCCCCTTGACGTGCACGTAGAAAAAATCGTACTTCTGCCAGTGCTCGCGCAAGACCTCAAATTCCTCCCTCACACTCGCGCCGGTTTCCAGCGCCTCCATCCCTGCCAGCTTTCCCAGCCCTCGGTACATGGGATAGACAGCGATGGCTGCGGCCCGGAGCTGATAGAGCTCTTGAAAGGTGGGTAGGTTGGGATGCCTGGCGAGGCCCCGGAGGAGAATCATGTTGGCGGGATGCTTCTCCGTGAGCAGCGTCCGTGCCTTCTCGATGAAGCCATTAATGAGCCCTGCAGCCCGCTCCGCCTCGGGGATTTTCGCTTCGACCTTCAGCGGTGCCTCGCCCACTCGCTGCGGGTCCGATTCAGTGAGCTGATCCGAAAGTCCTTCCCCCCGGAAGAGGACTACAAACCGGTGCTCCTTGACGGGGCGGACGATCACCTCCACCCCCTCGACCTGGATCGTGTCCAGCAGCCCTGAAAGCTCCACGCAGCGCTCGGTGGAGAGCCGCCCAGCCCGACGGTCGGTGATCCTCCCCGCCCCATCCAGGGTGCAGAAGTTGCCTCGGGCGGCGACGTCCCTGGGTGTCAATTCGAGGTCGATCCCTAAGGCCTCGAGCACCCCCCGGCCGATTCGGTACGTCAGCGGATCGTACCCGAAAAGCGCCAGGTGCCCCGGACCGCTGCCAGGGGTAATCCCGGGCCCCACCGGTTCGACCAGCCCCGTCACCCCCTGGGCCGCGAGGGCGTCAAGGTTTTGCGTCCTGGCCGCTTCGAGGGCTGTTGAGCCTCCTGGCTCCCGCGGGAGCCCACCCAAGCCATCGAGCACGAGGAGGACGATTTTCGCCTCCGCCTTGACCGCCAGACTCTTCAGGGTTTCCAGGTCCATGTTCTGTCCCTGAGGCGTCCGACGTCCGAGGTCCGAAGTCCAAACTTAATTCTGGGCTTCAGTTTTCGACTTCGGACTTTGGACATGGAACGCTACCGGATGGTACGTGGTTAGATCTTCATGAAGGCGGCATATGCGGTCGATCGCTTCCCGTGCGAACGCTTCATCTAAACGACGTACAGCCGGATGCGCCTCCGAGGGGTCCTGCTGATGCTCGTTCATGTGGATCTTCCGGAAGGAGGGGAACTCCAGCCTCGACGGCTCGGGCCTGCTGACCGGCATGATACGAACTCCGAACCAGCGGCCCCGCCTCTACATGGTTAAACCCCATTGTTTGCCCAATTCCCTTGAGCTCCCGGAACTCATCGGGGTGATAGAAGCGATCGACCGGCAGATGATTCATGCTCGGCCGGAGGTACTGACCCAGCGTAAGGATGTCGCAGCCCATCCCGACCAGGTCCCGCATGGTGGCCAAAAGCTCCTCCCGTTCCTCTCCCAGGCCGAGCATCAGCCCCGATTTGGTGAGTAGGGACGGGTCAAAACGCTTGGATCGCTCCAACAGCTCGAGCGACCGCTCATACTTGGCCCCCGGTCGCGCGATCCGGTAGAGGCGGGGAACCGTCTCGGTGTTATGATTTAAGATGTCTGGCTTCGCTTCCAGGACGATCTCCAATGCTGGCCAGTGTCCCCTGAAATCAGGGATCAGCACCTCTACCGTACAGCCTGGGGAGGTCTCGCGAATCTCACGGATGGTGGCGCCAAAGATGGCCGCCCCTCCGTCGGCGAGATCATCCCGGTTCACCGAGGTGATCACCGCATGCTCAAGCCCCAACACCTCGACCGCATGGGCCACCCGGTGCGGTTCCTCCCGATCGAGCCCGGTCGGCCGGCCGTGGGTCACCGCACAGAACCCACAACGCCTGGTACATATGTCACCTAAGATCATGAAGGTCGCAGTCAGATTCTCGAAGCACTCGCCGATGTTCGGACAGCGGGCCTCCTCGCAGACCGTGTGAAGGTTGAGCGTCCGCAGTAATCCCTTGACACGCATGAAGTTCTGGCCGCCAGGGGCCCGGACCTTCAGCCACTCTGGCTTTCGCTGTACCTCGCCGTCGCGAGCCCTCAGTACGGGAAGTGTCCCTCCGT
>LXTG01000018.1 GCA_001643535.1 candidate division NC10 bacterium SPGG6
TATCGCCCGACTCAAGCCGGCCATCAATGTGACCGCCATCGTTCCCGCCTGCGAGAATCTCCCCTCCGGCTCTGCCCTGAAGCCGGGGGATGTGATCCGGGCCATGGACGGCAAGACGATTGAGGTGGTAAACACTGATGCCGAGGGACGCCTGGTCCTTGCAGATGCCTTATGCTATGCGCGGAAGCTCGGATGCCAGCGATTGGTGGATGCGGCCACGCTCACGGGGGCCTGTGTTGTGGCCTTGGGATCGGTGCGGAGCGGGGCCTTCACCAATGATCAGGGGTGGATGGATCGGGTGCGGGCGATAGCAGAAGCGGTGGGGGAAAAGATTTGGCAGATGCCCATGGATGGAGAGTACGATGAGCAGATTACCAGTGATGTGGCCGATATCAAGAACATTGGGGGCCGGAAGGCGGGCGCAGTCACGGCAGCCAAATTTCTGGCCCGCTTCGTTGGAGAGACACCCTGGATACACCTGGACATCGCTGGAACGACACAAGCCGATAAGGAGAAGGGATACACTCCCAAAGGGGCCACAGGGGTTCCGGTCCGAACCCTGATTCAGCTTGCCCTCGATCTCGCTAAGGATAGTGACTAGTGGTTGGTGATTGGTGGGACGTGTTTGGTGCCTAGTAAATGGCGATCAGCGATTACTGGCAATTGATTAGTCAGTATGCCGAGTGCTAAGCCCTGAGCGGTGTGTAGTGGAATCGGACATCACCGACCACCAGCCACTAATCACCTCACCAGTCACTAACCACCACCCACCCGTTCCTATCTGATGTCGATGGCTACACAGGTCAGGGTCTTAGTCACGCCGGTGATGGTTCGGATCTTGGACAGGACCACCCGGCCCAGGGCATCGACATCGGAGGCCTCGACGAAGGCGATAATATCATAGGGGCCGGTGACAGCGTGGGCCATCTTCACGCCGGGGATCTTGGTAATGGCCTTCAGCGCGTTCTTGGCCTTATCCGATGCAGCCTCGATGAGGACGTAGGCAGTAGTTGGCATCCCATTAACCTCCCTGGCTCTCCTGTGGTTCGTTGTCCTTCGCCCCTGGAGGCAGGGTCGATCCTACCCTGGCTTCGGGGGTGAAGAGCTGTTCCTCTAGCCGCTCGATCTTACCCACCCGCCGGGAATGCCGCCCTCCTTCGAACTTGCCGGCGAGCCATTCCCGGACGATTTCGCGGGCAAGGCCCATGCCGATGACTCGAGCCCCCATGGCCAAGACGTTGGCGTCGTTATGGGCTCGCGCGTACTTGGCCGAAAAGGTATCGTGACACAGGGAAGCACGGGCGCCAGGGACCTTATTCGCGACGATGGCGCTCCCGATCCCGGTCCCGCACAGGACGATTCCACACGAGGCCTGCCCCGTGACCACCGCCTTGGCGACCGAAAAGACAATATCTGGATAATCCACGGCGTCAGCCGAATGGGTCCCGAAATCGAGGCATGGATAGCCCAGCTCCTTGAGAAACGGCTTCAGTTCCTCCTTCATGTGATAGGCAGCGTGATCAGCCCCGATAGCAGCCAGCCTTTCTGGTTTCATGGTCTTGCCTCCACCTGTCCCCACGATACTCGAACCGACGCGCCTCGTGCAAGGGAAATCCGGGAAACCTATCCCTGGACGAAAAGCTTCATCAGAAGCTGCAGGAGGATGGTCCCGATGGCTAGGGGGCAGAGATATCGAATGAGGAGAAGCCAGGGGCGCCGCAGGCCGGGATACGCGCTCCCCTCCATCGCTCCCGTTAGGGCATCCTCAGGGGCCCATCGCCAGCCGACGAAGAGACAGAGGAGGAGGGCCCCTAGGGTGAGCGCAAGATTGCCGAATATCGTATCCATCAGGTCGAGGAAACCTATGTGGACCAGGGGAAGGCGTGAGAGAAACGTGGAGGCCCCGGTGCTCAATGCGGCGGGGATGCCCAAGGTGAAGCTGACCAGGCCAACCAAATAACAGGCCCTTTTCCTGGTCCACCCCTTCTCGTCTGTCAAGTACGCGACGCAGACCTCGAGAAGCGAGATGGCAGAGGTGAGCGCTGCCACCGTGAGGAGCGCAAAGAAGAGAGTCCCGAAGAGGTTCCCAAGGGGGATTCGGTGGAAGATCGCTGGCAGGACGACAAAGGCGAGACCAGCCCCTTGGGTTGGCTCCACCCCCTCCACGGTAAAGAGGGCGGGAAAGATGACGAGACCAGCCAGGAAAGCCGCTAACGTGTCAAAAAGGGTGACGGACACGGCGGCAACAACCACGTCCTCTCGCTCGGAGAGGTAGCTCCCGTACGTGATCATCACTCCCATCCCGAGGCTCAGGGAGAAGAAGGCCTGACCGAGCGCCACGAGGAATGTGACCGGTGTGACTTTGGAGAAGTCCGGGTTGAGATAAAAGGCGATCCCCTTCGCGGCCCCTTCCAGGGTGAGGGAACGCAGGACCAATAGGAGCAGCATGAGAAGAAGGACAGGCATCAAGATGAAGGTCCACCGTTCGATGCCCCGCCGTACCCCTCCGATCACCACGGCGACCGTAAGCGTCAAGAAGAGGGCGTGAAAGGTCAGGACCGTCCGGGCGTCCCCGACCAAATGCTCAAACAGCCTCCCAGTCTGCCCGGGATCCGTCAGGGTAGCAAAGGTACCGGAGGCAGCCTGCACCGTATAGATGAGGGTCCAGCCCGCCACCACCGAATAGTACGAAAGGATGCCAAACCCGGTGATGACGCCTAGGAGGCCAACGGTCCGCCACCCGGATGCGGGAGCAGCCCTTGCGAAGGCCCCCACCGGATTCCGCCGGGTGAAGCGACCCAGACCGACCTCAGCGATCATCACGGGCAGTCCAATGAGGAGGACGATCGCCAGGTAGATGAACACAAAGGCGGCCCCTCCGTTCTGTCCAGCCAGATACGGAAACCGCCACACATTTCCTAACCCGATGGCTGAGCCCGCAGCAGCCAGGACGAAGGCGACGCGCGAGCTCCAGGTTTCCCGTCTCGTCTCTTCCGAATGTGTTGTCATGGACTCTTCAGAGTCGGGCCCCCCGGTGGAAGGATGCACGTGCGGGGAGAGAAAGAACTTTCCCCGCAATCTCCGGGACAAGTCTTAGGGCCCAGACAATCCTGCAGGCCCCGCAGGTCCCTAGATCTCGCTTGTCAAGGTGGGGGAGTGGAAGGTCGCGATGCATCGGATTCCGTCAAGACTGGAGCCGGTGGACTAGATCATTCGCCTCCTTGTAGGTGGGGTCGATCTCCAGGGACCGTTGGACACAACGCAGAGCGCCAAGGGTGTCTCCCACCTCTCGAAGGCAGATGGCCTTGTTGAACCAAGCCTGTTTGAGATTGCTGTCGAGCTTGATGGCCTCGTTGAAGCACTCGATCGCCTCCTGATACCTCCGTTTGTTGAAGAGGCAAAGGCCCTTGTTATTCCACGCGGTCTTCAAGCGGGCCGGGTCCTTCAGCTCCCGGATGGCCTGGTTGAGGTATTGAATGGCGTGATCGTACTCGTGGATGAGACGCATGACCGCCCCGGTTTCGAGGGAACGTTCAGCGTCCGTTGCCGGCCTCGCCCCCGGCAGGGTGTGGAGGTGGTATCCACGAAGAGAAAAGAGGGGATTCTGCAGGGTGGATGCCTTTAACTGGATCCGTGTGAGATATGCCCGGACGTCACGGGCGGCCAAGAGGGTCGAATACTCTTCATGCAGGCTATCGGAGATGGCCCGGAGAGAAAGGTCGCTCATGAATCGCCCGCGCGCGGCCTCCCGCATCCTGTCGCGTTCTCCATCGGGGATGAATTTTGCATTCATTTCGCGGTCACTCAAGATATAGTTTTGCGGTGAGGAGAGGGCAAAGGAGAGGGCGGCTGGTGAAATCGATAAGAGTTTCACGCTCGCCTCGAGGTCGTCCGCGGGAAGCTTCAGGCGAAATCGTTCTTCCAGATAGGAAGCCAGACCGGTGGTGATCATCTGAGCGGCAACACGGGATGCCAGGAAGCGGAAGCGATATTCCCCGGAGAGAAACTGAGGGGCCAGATGGAGGAAATTCGGGAAACCCCGTTGCAAGCGGTGCCGATCCAGCCTGCGGGGCTTCCGGGGGACCCGTTGGGAGGTGATCACGCTTTCCTTTTCGAGCCATTGGAGCAGGGCAACGACCTCTTGAGGCTGCTCCCGTAAGGCCTCGGCCAGTTCGTCGGCGGTGCGCGGTTCCTCGCCGAGAAGCTCGAGGAGAATCCGCTTCCGAAGGTTGAGATCGATTAGTCGCTTGTCCCGGAGGGTAGTGTCCAGGCGCTTGATTTCCTGGCAGATAGAGCGGGGCGCTGTCTCTCCTGACCCTTCGAGGACAAAAAAGGTCGTCGGGCGGCGATGGACCAGCAGCGTCTGCACCCAGTAGAGGTTTCCCCCTAATGAGCCGATGTAACGGGGACCCGGAGGAAAGGTCGATGACCTGGTGGCCTCTGATTCCAACGCCTTCAGGTTCAACAGGCGGCGGTTTTCTACAAGGCAGTCGGCAATGGCGTCAGGGCCGAGGAGCTCAAGGACGTGCCGGACCTCATCACCCAGGGCCCGATACCAGATGAGAACCTTGGGGCTAAAGGGGGTGTACGAGAAGAACAGGCCGCGCAGGCTCTTGGTCTTTCTCCGTTCTCGACGATATCGGTGGAAAAAACGTTTGACCTCCTCGAGGGTGACCTCCCTCGAGAGGGCACGGCACTCACCCAGAAAAGGGGTAGCATCCTTTCGTAGCTTTCCTCGAATGTCGAGGAGGGGGCCTGCCCCGGTCACCTTGAGCCGCGTACGAAGTGGCAAGAGACCACACGAGTCGAGGACCTGACGCATAAGGAGTTCAAAGGCCTGCCCTTTCTCACGTCGAGAGGGGGCCAAGACCTTAATCCATATCACGCCCCTCATCCTCCACTCGAAATGCGTTAAGGCGATTGCTTACTTTGATCCCTCCTATTGGAAGATGGATCACAACCCATAAACTGCTACGTTAGATTATATAATCTAACTTCCATTATGCAAAGACTTTTTTATGCAACAGTGCTCACCGATCGAGATCTTTCGCTATGTTACGTAGCATACGGTGAAGGGGCGGGTCAAGTAGAACTTTATATGAGAGAATTGACAGCGTTAGCCCCCCGTGTTACCGTAAGCCCGGTCGGGTGTACTCCTCCCCCCAAGTTTCCTTTTCTTTTGGGAGATTTCATGGTGCGAGTCCAGGTAAGGCTCTTTGCAGCGGCCCGGGCGATCGTGGGACAGGGGGAAGTGTCTGTGGAGCTTAAGGAAGGGAGTACGGTCGGCGACCTGATGGAGCATTTTTTTTCCCGATACCCTGAACTCAAAGGAATCGCTGGATCTCTGCTTCTCGCGGTCAACCGAGAGTTTGCGGAACGAAGCGTGAATCTCCAGGAAGGGGATGAGGTGGGGGTCATGCCCCCAGTCAGCGGAGGCCGTGATGTTTGAGATCACCGAGAACCCCTTATCGGTCGAGAGGAGATCGGAAGAGCG
>LXTG01000075.1 GCA_001643535.1 candidate division NC10 bacterium SPGG6
ACTGCGGACCAAACCTGGCGTGCCCCGGCCCGCCGCTTATGACCCAGAGCGGAAAAGAACGTAATGCGCCGCATACCTCACGAATTCTTGTCTCTTTACCATTCGCCTGCTGGGTTTGACAGTGTCACTATTTCGACCGTGCCTGCCGTCCCCATCCTCGCCGCATTACCCCTATTCGCCTCGGCTCTCGTAGGGTTCGGCCTCGTGGGCTATCGGAGACGTAAGGCACAGGCGGTCTGACGCCCGAAGGGAAGGCGCCGGGCAATTGTCGCCCCGCCTGACCCTCGTCACCGATTCAAGGCGATCAACGACTGGAGGGACGTACCACCGCAATCCGACGGCCTGACCGTCGACGAATTTTACACATTCGGCCGAAGCGTCCTCCGATGTCACTCCAACCTGTTAATATTATGAAATTAATATGCTTGGCACGGTTGTTGCACCGTATCCCCCGTGGTGGTTGGGCAGGGGTGCCGGGCCACATGGCGGGGAATATCGGGTTGAAGGATGAGAATGATCGGGTTGGACGTGACAGGCATTTGGGCAGTTCGTCGGGTTTCCCGGCGCTCCTCGCGTAGCTTCGGCATCTGCCTTAAGTTTGCTTTCGTGTCCATGCTCGCGCCGACCGTCACSGCSCCACCCAGGCGGCCCGAGCTCAAGGAGCCGGTGAGCCCCCCGGTTCCGAAGGTGGTCAAGATTCCCGAGACGATTACGGTGAAGGAACTCAGCGAGAAACTCGCCACGAGCTCCAGTGAGATCATCAAGAAACTGATGAAGATGGGGATCATGGCCACCGTCAACCAGAACCTGAAACCCGAGATGGTCAAGCAGGTCGCGGTCAAGCTCGGCTTCGATGTGGAGGTGGCCCCGCTTGAGGACGTGGAAGAGGTCGTCACCGAATTCGAGGACCCGACCCAGCTGCGCTTCAGGCCACCCGTCGTGACGGTTATGGGGCATGTGGATCATGGCAAGACCTCTCTCCTGGACGCCATCCGGCAGACCAATGTCATTGCCGAGGAAGCGGGGGGTATCACCCAGCATATCGGTGCTTCGGAGGTAGAACTCCCCCAGGATCCCGCGAGGAAGTTTCCCGGGGGCCGCGTGATCTTTCTGGATACACCAGGGCATGAAGCCTTCACCGCGATGCGGGCACGGGGGACCCACGTGACCGATGTAGTCGTGTTGGTCGTGGCCGCCGATGACGGGGTGATGCCCCAGACGATTGAGGCCATCAACCATGCGAAGGATGCGACTGTTCCAATTTTGGTCGCCATCAACAAGATCGATAAACCGGGTGCGGACCCTAACCGCGTGAAACAGCAGCTCACCGAATACGGACTTATCCCGGAGGAGTGGGGGGGGCAAACCATCTTTGTGGAGGTGTCGGCCAAGAAGCGGGTCGGCCTCGAGGATCTCTTGGAGATGCTCCTCCTCCAGGCGGAGATCATGGAGCTGAAGGCCAATCCCTTCAAGCCAGCCAAGGGGGTGGCGATCGAGGCCAAACTCGACCGGGGCCGGGGCCCGGTGGCCACCGTGCTTGTACAACAGGGGACGCTCAAGATCGGGGATGTCTTCGTGGTGGGGAATACCTATGGCCGGGTCCGCGCCTTGCTCAACAACAAGGGGCGGAAGATCCAGGAGGCCGGACCCTCGACCCCGGTGGAGGTTATAGGCCTTTCCGGTGTCCCGGCAGCGGGCGATACGTTGGGGGTGGTGGCCGATGAACGGAAGGCCCGGCAGGTGGCCCTGGTCCGTCAGCAGCAGCGGCGGGACGAGACCTTCGCTGCCCAGCGTCGACTGACGTTGGAGGACCTCCACAAGCGGATTAAAGAGGGGAAGGTGAGGGAACTCCGGCTTGTCCTGAAAGGGGACGTCCAAGGCTCGATCGAACCGATCAGGGAGTCGCTGGAGCGGCTGAGCGCCCCGGAGGTCAAGTTGCGGGTGATCCACTCGGGCGTGGGAGGGATCAACGAGTCTGATGTGATGCTGGCCTCCGCCTCGAATGGGATCATCCTCGGTTTTAATGTCCGCCCTGATCCGAAAGCCCAGCGGATGGCAGACCAGGCAGGGGTGGAGATCCGGGTCTATAGTGTGATCTACGAGGCGGTCGCCGAGATCAGGGAGGCGATGGAAGGGATGCTGGAGCTGCAGTATGTCGAGCGGACCATGGGGCGGGCCGAGGTCCGGGCGACTTTCAATGTCCCCCGGTTAGGGACGGTGGCCGGCTGCTACGTCAGCGAGGGGAAGGTGCTCCGGGATACCCTCACGCGCCTCATCCGCGATAGCCGGGTCGTCCATCAAGGTAAGATTGCTTCTCTCCGTCGCTTCAAGGAAGACGTCCGTGAGGTCCAGAGCGGCTATGAATGCGGCATCGGCCTCCTGAACTTTAGCGATATCAAAGTGGGGGACATCATCGAGTTGTACGACCTCGTCCCGGTAACCCCCAAGCTTCAACCAATGCATAGTTGATCGTGAGTCGTTCACCGAAATCCGTGAACGGACCTCGCTGAACCGGAGAGCATGATGGTGGTTGGGACTTGTCGGCTGGAGCTCCGGATGCCTCATACCTCTTCTCTGAAGGGGAAAAGGCAGATCCTGCGCAGCATCAAGGACCGGGTGCACAGTCGGTTCAACGTTTCCATCGCCGAGGTGGGCTATCTCGAGGAGTGGCAGCGTGCGACACTGGCCGTGGCCTGCGTGAGCAACGAGGCCAAGATGGTGGATGAGATGCTCAACAAGGTAGTCAATCTCGTTGAAGGGCACGGGCTGGCCCTCCTGGTGGACTATGCCATTGAGGTGGTTGTCCACGGCGACGGATTTGCCTGACATGGGGGCTTCTCTACGAAGTGTGTGGTGATGTCTCGGGCAGAGCGGGTCGGGGATCTATTGAAGGAGGAACTCAGTGAGGTCCTCCTTCGCGAGATCAAGGATCCGCGGATCGGATTCGTGACCATCACCGGGGTTCGGGTGAGCGACGATCTCCGGCACGCGCGGGTCTACGTTGTCACCCACGAGACCGGAGAGGGCCAGCAGCGCACCCTGGAAGGGCTGCAGAGCGCCCGGGGCTACCTCCGGGGGGCGCTCGGGCGACGCGTGCGCCTCCGCTACATCCCGGATCTGAGCTTCTGGGTCGACGAGTCGCTGGAGCAGGGCTTCCGGATCCACGAGATCCTGAAGTCCCTGGAGACGGGGGGGAGGCCGGATGAGGAGTGATCTTCAGGCGATCGTGGCGGCGCTGAAAGGCAGCGGCTCGACGGCGATCCTCTCACACGTCCATCCGGAGGGGGATACGTTGGGCTCCGCGCTGGGATGTCATCTCACCTTGAAGGCCTTGGGAAAGGAGGTGGCCACGTTTAATCCTGACCCAGTGCCGAAGAACCTTCGCACCTTGCCGGGAGCGGCTGAGGTGATCCGCGCGGACCGACTGCCCCGGCCATTTGACTGCTATCTCGTCGTGGATGCCACGGATCCCAGCCGAGTCGGTGGGTTGCTCAGCGAAGTGCCAGCGGGAAGCCTGGTGATCAATATCGACCACCACATCAGCAATACCCACTTTGGGACGTACAACTGGGTAGATCCGGAGGCCGCAGCCACCGGCGAGATGATCTATCACCTAATCGAGGAAATGGGGATCCCCCTTTCCCGGGAGGTGGCCACCAACCTCTACGTGGCAATCCTGACCGATACCGGCTCCTTTCACTATGCCAACACCACCGCTCGCACCCTTCGGGTAGCGGCAGCGCTGATTGAAACCGGGGTGGTTCCCCAGGACGTGGCGACGATGCTTTTCGATCAACGGGAGGTAGAGGAGCTGCGCTTCCTGGGAACGCTGCTCACCCGACTGCAACTCTCTTCCGATGGGACAATGGCCTGGATAGAGGTGACTCGGGAGACATTGGAACGGGAGCGGGTCAGCAGGGATGCCCTCGAGGATCTGATCAACTACCCCCGTTCCGTCGGGGGGGTAGAGGTGGCCTTCCTCTTCAAGGAGGAGGACGGAGCGGGGGTACGGGTCAGTCTCCGGTCGAAGGGACAGGTGGATGTGGCAGCTGTGGCGAAGGCGTTTCAGGGTGGGGGCCATAAGAATGCTGCGGGGTGTACGGTCGTCGGCTCTCTCCCGGAGGTCCGGGAACGCATCTTCCAGGAGGTCCGTCGGCACTTCACAAGGACCTGAGACGAGTGTTCCGATGGCAAGGGCTGACGCCCGAGAAATCTCCGGGGTTCTCAACCTCAATAAATCGACCGGGATGACATCCCATGACGTGGTGGATGTCGTGCGGCGCCTTTACCACATCCGAAAGGTCGGGCATACCGGCACCTTGGATCCCCGGGGGACGGGAGTCCTCCCCATCTGTGTGGGGCGAGCCACAAAGATTGCCCAGTTCTTGACCAGCGCGGACAAGGAATATGAGATGGCCGTGCGACTGGGGGTGACCACCGATACCCTGGATGCCGATGGCAAGGTCATCGACGAAGCGGAGGTCCGGGTGACCCGGGAGGAAGTGGAAGCGGCACTCGGGAGCTTTGTCGGAGAGATCCAGCAGATTCCCCCCCTCTTCTCGGCGAAAAGGGTGAGGGGAGAACGGCTCTACAAGGCGGCCCGCCGCGGAGAGAATGTCCCCCGGGACCCGGTGACAATCCAGATGTACGCCATCCGCCTCATCTCCTGCGATCTCCCCTATGTGAGGCTCTGGGTTCACTGCAGCAAGGGGACCTATGCACGCACACTCGCAGACGATCTGGGAAAAATGCTGGCCTGTGGGGCCCATCTGTACAGCCTGGTCCGCGTGCGTTCGGGTCGCTTTGAGTTGAAGGATGCCCTGGACCTCAACGAACTGACGGCGTTGGTGGCGGATGGGAAAGGGGATGCGCCGCTCATCCCGGTGGAGGAGGCCCTTGATCACCTCCCGGCAGTGCGGGTGCTCCCTGAGGCGTCCCGTCTCGTCCTCCATGGCTCGCCGGTTTCCGCTGCACTCGTGGTGAGTGTTCCTCCGGAGGTGGCGAGAGGAACGCTGGTCCGGGTCCTGGGGTTCCGGCGTCAACTCTTGTCGTTGGCCACTGCCACGCTGGGGGCGGCGGATTTTACCCGGGTGGATCCGCGCCGGGAAGTCCTCACGCCGGTTCGAGTTTTCAGATCTCCTCAGAGCCATTAAGCCTATGGAGATTATTCGGGACCTCGCACACGTGGGGGAGAAGTCCTTTGCACAGGTGGCCGCCGCTATCGGGACGTTTGACGGGGTCCACGCAGGCCACCAGCGGATCATTGGCAAGGTGGTGGAGCGAGCCCGACGGACAAAGGCGACAGCGGCTGCCCTGACCTTCGTGAATCATCCATTGGATGTGCTTCAGCCCGATCGGGCCCCAAAGCTGATTACCCCCTCCCCCCTCAAGGAGCGTCTCCTGAGGACCTTGGGACTGGACCTGCTGATTGCCATTCCCTTCACAGCCAGCCTCGCCGAGATGGGGGCGGAGGCCTTCGTCGGAGAGATCCTCTGGGAAAAACTCCGGGTAGACTTTCTCTGCATCGGGTTCGATTTTCGCTTTGGCAGGGGTCGGGCGGGCACGCCGGACCTCCTCGCGGAGATGGGGAAGACGCTCGGATTTGAGGTGGAGGTGGTCCCGGCCATCGCCGTGGAGGGGACAGTCGTAAAATCGGCCCTGATCCGGGATCTCCTGCAGCAGGGAAAGGTGAGCGAGGCGGTCCGGTATCTCACCCGACCGTACGCGATCGTGGGCGAAATCGTCCCTGGCGCAGGCAGAGGGAAGGGCTTGGGATTTGCGACGGCCAATGTGCCTCCCCCTAGCGACTTTCTGATCCCTGATGGGGTTTACGCGGGCCAGGCCTTTGTCGGAGAGCGGGGGTACAATGCGGCCATCAATGTCGGCGTGGCTCCCACGTTCGGGGGGAGAGACCGCCGGGTGGAGGTCCATCTCCTTGATCTTCAGGATGACCGGGCACCCGGGTATGGGGGATCTGTCCTTGTTACGTTCTGGGAGAGGATCCGGGAGGAAGTCCGGTTTACCTCTCCTGAAGAGTTGAAGGCGCAGGTGGCGCTCGATATCCGGCGGGCCAGAGACATCCTCAGCCAGCCCGCTCCAGCGGATTGGGCTTTACAGGGATAGAGTCTTGTGGTATCGTCCATTCTCGTTGAGAAAGGAGTGGAGGCGTGGCGAGGGGTCTTGCCCCAAAACAGGACCGGATTAAAGAATTTCACCTTCATGAGCAAGATACCGGCTCGCCAGAGGTCCAGATTGCCCTTCTGAGCACGCGGATTGAGTCTCTCAGCCAACACCTGACCCTTCATAAGAAGGATACCCATTCCCGGCACGGTCTTCTCAGAATGGTCAGCCGCCGACGAAAGCTGCTCAACTATTTGAAAAATAAGGATGTGGAGCGATACCGGAAGCTCATCCAGCGATTGGGGATTCGGCGCTAGCGAGATCGTGGTCTCGCATCTTTGGCGTTCTCCCTAGGTTGCTATGCCCGCGGCAGATGACAACAACGGGGTCATCTCTCGCGGGCTTTTTCGCATGAGTTGGGAAGGAGACGCATAGAGCGATGGTTGAACGCGTTGCGATAGAGGTCGAAGGCCGACAATTATCCTTGGAGGCTGGCCGGGTAGCACGGCAGACGGACGGGGCGGTCTGGGTTCAGTACGGGGATACGGTGGTCTTGGTGACGGCAGTGGCGGCGAAACACGCGCGGGAGGGGATCGACTTTTTCCCCCTCACGGTGGATTATCAAGAGCGAGCGTATGCTGCCGGGATGATCCCCGGGGGCTTCTTCAAGCGTGAGGGACAACCGCGGGATCAGGAGAAAATAACTGCCCGCCTCATTGACCGACCCATCCGTCCGCTCTTTCCGAAGGGCTTCCGCCAGGATGTCCAAATCATCGCGACGGTTCTCTCCGCTGACCGGGAGAACGATCCTGACATGCTCGCCATGGTGGGGGCCTCGGCGGCGCTGACCATCTCTCCCATTCCCTTCTTGGGGCCGATCGGGGGCGTTCGGATCGGCCGGGTCGGAGGGCGCCTGGTTTTGAATCCTACCTACAAACAGATGGAGGAGTCGGACCTGGACCTGGTCATCGCCGGGACCAAAGAGGGCGTGATCATGGTAGAGGCGCGGGCCAACGAAATTCCGGAGGAAGGCCTCCTCGAAGCCATTGCCTTTGGCCAAAAGGCTGTTGCCGCCATCGTCCAAATGCAAGAGACCCTGGCCGATTTGGTGGGTCGGCCCAAAATCCCGTTCACCCCGCCTTCGGTTGATGCCGCCTTGCTGGATCGGGTCTCGGCACTTGCACGCGAACCGATTCGGGGGCTGGCGACCCTCAAGGAGGCCCGGCAGGCCCGGCGGGAGCAGATCGCGGATGAGACCCTGCTGGCCTTCGCCGGTGAACCGGTCGAGATTCAGCTTCAGGTAAAGGAAATCCTGGAGAGGATCGAGAAAGAGGAGATGCGGCGACTGATTCTGGATGAGAGGCGCCGGGCCGACGGTCGGAGCCTGGAGGAGGTACGGCCAATCACCTGTGAGACCGGAGTCCTCCCCCGGACGCACGGATCCGCCCTTTTTACTCGGGGCCAGACCCAGGCGCTGGTCACCACGACCTTGGGGACATCCGAGGACGTACAACGTCTGGACAGCATCGAAGGAGAGGGGTTCAAGCGTTTCACGCTCCATTATAACTTTCCCCCCTTTAGCGTGGGGGAGGTCCGGTTCCTCCGAGCGCCCGGCCGTCGTGAAATCGGTCACGGGGCGTTGGCCGAAAGGGCGCTCCTCACAGTCCTCCCCACTCCTGACGAGTTCCCGTACACCGTCCGGATTGTCTCCGAGATCCTCGAGAGTAACGGCTCGTCCTCCATGGCCTCGGTCTGCGGAGCGACGTTAGCCCTCATGGATGCCGGGGTTCCCATCAAGGCGGCCGTGGGGGGGGTGGCCATGGGGTTGGTTGTGGAGGACGGAAGGTCCGCGATCCTCACCGACATCTTGGGGATCGAGGACCATCTCG
Organism: candidate division NC10 bacterium SPGG6; assembly: GCA_001643535.1. Lineage (GTDB taxonomy): Bacteria > Methylomirabilota > Methylomirabilia > Methylomirabilales > CSP1-5 > CSP1-5. The sequence continues at coordinate 8,010 of LXTG01000075.1, forward strand.
GGGATATGGACTTTAAGGTGGCCGGGACGAGGAAGGGCATCGCGGCGCTTCAGATGGATATCAAGGTTCAGGGGGTGACGGCAGCCCTGATGGTCGAGGCCTTAGAGCGGGCCCGAGTTGCGCGGATCCACGTCCTGGATGAGATGGAAAAAACGTTGGCCCAGCCCCGCCCCAGCCTCTCCATCTATGCCCCTCGCCTGATCACCGTGAAGGTCCCGGTGGACAAGATACGAGAAGTGATCGGCCCCGGGGGGAGGGTTATCCGGGGCATCGTTGAGGAGACCGGCTGTAAGATCGACATCTCGGATGATGGGAAGGTCGAAATCGCTTCAACAGACGAAGCGGCGGCAGAGAAGGCTCTCGCCATTATCAACAAAATCATCGAGATCCCGGAGGTGGGGAAGATCTATACGGGGAAGGTGAAGCGGATCGTCGAATTTGGCGCTTTCGTGGAGATCCTCCCCGGGACCGACGGCCTGCTCCACATCTCCCAGATCGCTGAGCATCGGATTCAGCGGGTGCAGGATGTCCTGTCCGAGGGGGATGAGGTGAGCGTCAAGGTGATCGAGATCGACCCCTCGGGCAAGATGCGTCTCAGTCGGAAGGAGGTCCTGAGGGCTCAGGCGGGTGAGCCGCAGGGGGATGGGAAAGAGGAAGGACCACCTCAACGCATGGAAGGGGGGCACGGCGGACAACGGGCGGTATCTCAGGAGCCGGAGCAGGAGGGAAAACAGTAGCGATGCCTCCGGGTATCTTCTACCAAAAAGAAGTCCTCGATAACGGCCTCGTCATCCTGACCGAGAAGATGCCGGCGGTGCGGTCCGTCTCCATCAGCGTCTGGATCCGGGTGGGTTCGCGGGAGGAGGAGGGGGAGCAAGCAGGGATCTCCCATTTCATCGAACACATGTTCTTCAAGGGAACGGAGAAGCGGAGTGCGGAGGAGATTGCCGAAGCCATTGACTCTGTCGGGGGGGTCCTTGACGCCTTCACCAGCCGAGAGTACACGTGCTTCTCTGCGAAGGTTCTGACAGAACACTTACCGCTGGCCGTGGATCTCTTGGCGGACCTCGTCCTCCACGCTCGGCTCGATCCCAGCGACATTGAGAAAGAACGAGAGGTGATCCTCCAGGAGATCAAGATGGTGGAGGATGCCCCCGACGATCAGGTCCACGACCTCTTTGCCCAGGCCGCCTGGGCGGATCATCCCCTGGGTCGTCCCATCCTGGGTCGGCGCGAGACCCTCCGACAGATCCGACGGGATGAGATCGTGAAGTACATGGACCGCTACTATCGGCCTGACCGAGCAATCATCTCCGCCGCGGGTGATCTGGACCATCACGCTCTGGTGAATCTCGTGGCGGCTGCCTTTGGGGG
>LXTG01000060.1 GCA_001643535.1 candidate division NC10 bacterium SPGG6
CGGCGCACGTTCGCAAATCCTCCACCGCGAGGAGGAGCTTCTCGTGGTGAGTGAGGATGGCGCGTTCCGCCTGGAGGGCCTCCTCTTCACCCTCCACCAGATGCGCCACATCGATCTCCCGGATCTGGTGTTCCAGGACGTCCTTGCGCTGAGCCTTCTCCCGTTCGTCCCGCTCGAGCGCTTCCTGCTCTCCCTTCAGGACCTGCCATCGGCGGTACAGAGCCACATAGCCCCGAACCTCCTCCGTCAAGCCACCAAAGGCATCTAGAAGCTCGAGGTGCTGGCGGGGATTTCGTAGGAGTACGCTCTCGTGCTGTCCATGAATGTCGACGAGATGTTCCCCCAAGGTCCTGAGCGTCGCCGCTCCCGTCATGGTTCCATTCACGTAGGCCCGGCTTCTTCCCTCTCGGGCCAGGTGTCGCCGGAGGAAGAGGTCCTCTCCTTGTTCTAGTGGAATCCCCTGTGACGCCAGGAGATCACCCACCGGGTTTGCATGCGGAATAGCAAAGGCGGCTTCCACCACCGCCTCTTCAGCTCCTGACCGGACCAGCCCGGAGTCCCCTCGTGCCCCCAAGGCGAGCGCGAGTGCACTGATGACAATCGATTTGCCAGCCCCTGTCTCTCCCGTCAGGACATTCAGGCCGGGCCCGAAATTTGCCCGCACCTGTTCAACCACGGTGAAGTGTCGGATGGCGATCTCCCGCAACATCACTCAAACCTCGTTGACCGATGACCGCCGGAATCGTTCATGGTTCATAGTTCATGGTTCATAGCCTAAAAGGTCGGGGCGTACCGTGAACCATGAACCCTGAACTGTGAACCGTTCACCGCTCTCCCCATTTGAGCTTCGACCGGAGGATCTCGTAGTAGCTCTTCTTGGGGGAGACGATCAGGGTAATTTCTCGATCCGCCCGGCGAACCTCTACCAGATCCCGATACCGGAGGGGGAAGCCTACCTGCCCGTCCAGGGTGAGGTACACATCCTCATCCTGAGATTCGAGGGCCACCTGGACCCTGACCTCTTCCGGCAGGACCAAAGGGCGGTCGGTCAAGGTGTGCGGGCAGATTGGGACCAGAATGATGGCGCGCATGCTGGGAAAGAGGATTGGACCTCCGGCGGAGAGGCCGTACGCCGTGGAGCCGGTCGGGGTACAGACGATCAAGCCATCGGCTCGATAGGTAGTAACGTATTCCTGTTCAACGAAGACTGCGAGGTCAACGATCCGGGCCAACGCCCCTTTCGTCATCACCGCGTCGTTCAAGACGACATGCTCGGCAATCGACTCCCCCCCACGCTGTACTGACACCTGGAGGAGCATGCGGCGGCTCCCCCGATACTTCCCCGCGAGCACCAACCCCAAGATTGGGTAGAGCTCATCCAGCGTGATCTCCGTCAGGAAACCCAATCCGCCCAGGTTCACCCCGAGAATGGGGACCTCGCCCGACTCCACCAATCTGGCGACCGAGAGGAGGGTTCCATCCCCCCCCAGTACTACCACGAGGTCTGCCATCCGGGGGAGATCCGCTTTTGCGATACCTGTCTCCTCGGCCCCCGCCAGGGCCGCGGTCTCCACGTCGAGGACGACCTCCCGATCTTTCGCCTTGAGCCAGGTGATGAGCTGTTGGAGCACATCCCGGGCCTCTGGCCGATGTGGCTTCGCTACGATTCCGACCCGTTTGAATAGCCCTGTTTCCATCCCAGACCTCAGCGAGGCTTCTCCTTTGACACCCGTGCAGGGCGGGAGTCGATCGTCTCTCCGATCAACCGTTCAACGTCCCCGGCCCCTTCTGGGACCGCGCCACTCCTCGTGAGGTGGACGAAGAACTCCCGATTTCCCTTGGCCCCCACGATCGGCGACGCACAAAGGCCCTTTACCTCTAGACCAAGCAGGCAAGCCGCACTGACCACCCTCCGAATCGCCGCGCCATGTTTCGCGGGATCGCGAACCACCCCTCCCCTCCCCACCTCCCCCTTACCCACCTCAAACTGCGGTTTGATGAGGGCAACGATTTCGCCGGAGGGGGGAAGAAAGGCTACGATCGCGGGAAAAACGAGCGTGAGCGAGATGAAGGCGACATCGATCACCACAAGATCAGGAAGCTCGGGGAGCTGACTGGGGGTGAGATGCCGAACATTGACCCGTTCCAGGACCACGACTCGGGGATCGTGCCGGAGACGCTGGTGCAAGTGACCGTAGCCCACATCCAAAGCAACGACCCTGGCCGCGCGAGCCTGAAGGAGACAATCGGTAAAACCGCCGGTCCCCACCCCGACGTCAATGCAGACCCTGTCCTGGACAGAGATGCCAAAGACGTCGAGCGCGGCCCGAAGCTTGACGCCCCCTCGTCCGACGAAGGGATGCTTCGGACCCTCGATGGTGACCGCCGCGCCCGGCCCGATCAGGGTTCCCGATTTATCGACGCGTTGACCATCGACTCGCACCTGCCCGGCGAGGATCAGTCCGCGCGCACGCTCTCGGCTCTCGACCAGCCCATCTTCGAGCAGGCGCAGATCCAAGCGTTTCCGCGCCATCATCATACCCTAAGCAATCAGCCGTCCGCTGTCAGCTATCAGCGGTCAGCGGCTACCATGGGACGAAGCAGAAAAGCACTCCACTACTAAACTGATTTTCTGCCGGTTCTCCAGGGTGCAAGCGTTCTGGCGTTCTGGAATCCTTGGGATCCTGCCGACAGCTGACCGCTGACGGCCGATAGCTCTACTTAGCCCTGACCCTCGTCGAAGGGCGATTCCAGGACCTCACCTCGCTCGTCCTTCAGGAGGATCGTGATGCGTCGCTCCGCCTCCTCCAGACGGTGGGTGCACACCTTTGTTAGATGAACGCCTTCCTCAAAAAGACGGAGCGACTCCTCCAGAGGAAGCTCCCCCGACTCTAACCGGTCCACGACCCCCTCAAGCCTGGCCAGCGCATCCTCGAATTTTATCTCTTTTTCGTCCGCCATGGTTCTGCCACTCTCTCCCTTGCCGCCTACTGCTTCGATTCGCAAATACGGTTACGTATTCTTGTGAACTACATCAGAGATATTGCCCACTCAGCACTACGTCGAAGTCTAAATAAGTTCGTCACCGAACTTATGCATCGAAGGACTAGCCGATGATGGCCTTTTGTCTACTCCCTGCGCTCCTCCACCCGACAGATCAGTCCGCCCTCGGCCAGGAGCACCTCGACGCGTCCCCCTTCCGCGAGGGAGGCGGCACGCGTTACAATGCTGAGATCGGGAAGCCGCCGACAAACGCTGTACCCCCGAGCCAGGATGGCCAACGGGCTCAGCGAATCGAGCGTCGCCGCCGCGGTTCTGAGCTCCCCCCGCCAGAGGGCAAGGCGATGGCTCATGCCTGCCTGAAGAGCCAGCACCCCATCCCTGAGTCGCTCTCGCTGCCGCTTGATCCGCTCCAAGGGGTTGAGCAGCCGCAAGTGCCGCCCAAGACTCCGCAGTCGATCCCCGCTCCTCTCGGCCCGGCTCCGCACGTAACTCACCAGTCGACTCGTGAGATCGTCCACTCGCTGGATGAGTTCACCCTTTCGCGAGATGACGAGCTCGGCGGCCGCCGAAGGGGTCGGGGCTCGGACATCGGCGACAAAGTCGGCAATGGTAACGTCAGTCTCATGCCCCACCGCAGAGATAATCGGTGTCTGAGAGGCATAAATGGCGCGAGCCACCTCCTCTTCGTTAAAAGCCCAGAGGTCCTCGATGGATCCTCCTCCCCGGGCCACGATGATGACATCGAGATCCCCCCGCTTGTTCAGGACCTCTATCCCTTCCACGATCTCGCCTGCGGCCCGCTCGCCCTGGACCCTGACTGGGTAGATCAGGATCTCCACATTAGCGAACCGTCGGTGGATAATCTGAAGGATATCCCGGATCGCCGCTCCGGTCGGGGAGGTCACGATGCCGATTTTTTCCGGGAGGAGTGAGATCGGTCGCTTCCGGGCGGGGTCGAAAAGGCCCTCTGCCTCGAGACGAGTCTTGAGCTGCTCAAAGGCGAGCTGGAGCGCCCCGAGGCCCTTGGGTTCCATGGACTCCACATAGATTTGATATTCCCCTCGAGGCTCATAGATGGTCACATTGCCAAAGACGATGACGGCCAGCCCATCCTCGGGGCGAAACTGAAGCGCGCGGTTGCTTCCTCGGAACATAACCGCACGGAGTTGTCCCCGCTCGTCTTTGAGAGTGAAGTACATGTGGCCCGAGGTGTGGTGTTTGAAGTTAGAGATCTCCCCCTCGACCCACACGCCGGTGAAGGTGTCCTCGATGAGGGCCTTGAGCTCGGTGGTAAGCTCACTGATGCTGTAGACGCGCGGTCTTCGCAATTCCACAGCCCCTACTTAACATACGCCCCCTCCCTTGTCAAACCTTTCACCGGCTCATGACTCCGCCTGAATCCCCCGCCTAGAGCCCGAACTCTTTCCGAAATGTCCTACGGGTCACCACGCCGTCCCGAAATTCAAAGGTGACCGCCCCATCCCTGTCCGTCCGAAGAACCTGCACTCCCCGGGCAGCGTAACGGGTGAGAGTCTCGGGATGTGGATGGCCGAAGGGGTTTCGGTCGCCTGCCTGAATCACCGCCCACCGAGGTCTCACACCCCGGAGAAAAGAGACCGAACTGCTCCCCCGGCTCCCATGGTGAGGGACTTTAAGCAGATCGGCCTGGAGAATTACCCCGGCATCGAGGAGCGATGCCTCGGCTTCCTTCTCGATATCGCCGGTGAGGAGGATACGGAACGCTTGATAGTCGATGCGGAGGACGAGGGAGTTGTTATTAACTATAGCTGAGGCGTGCCCTCTCCCCGGGATGAGAAATGACTGCGGGGGGTGCAGGACCTTTACCATGACCTCGGCGCCGAGTGGAATGTCCGTCCCCCGGGTGATCCGTCGTAGAGGGATCCCCCTTCTCCGGACAAAGCTGTGAAGCCACCGATAGGTCGAGGACGTAGAGGGATATCCGGACTCCCATACCTCTCCCACCGGAAAGTTTTCAAGGACCGCCCGCAACCCGTAGAGGTGGTCAGGTTGGGGATGGGAGAGGACCACCACATCGAGTCCGCGTATCCACCGATACCAGAGATAGGGAGCTACCACCCGCTCCCCAATGTCGAAGACATTACCGAGGCTCCCTCCACCATCGACCAACATGGTCCGCCGGCCCGGCAGCTCCAAAAAAATGGCGTCCCCTTGCCCTACGTCGAGAAACGTGACCTCGATCCCCTGCCGTTCGGGAGGATAAAGCTTCCATCCGATCTGCCCCACAAGAAGCACGGCTGTGACGCCGAGCCAGAGCCTCCGTCGCCGTACGCCCGAGAACACAACAAGACCGAATAATCCATAGCTCGTGAGTACCATCAGTGGTGTGGGGGTGTAAAGGCGGATCGAGGCCAGGGGGAAAGCCGCAAAAGTGGACGCC
>LXTG01000101.1 GCA_001643535.1 candidate division NC10 bacterium SPGG6
GCCCTCAGTCACAGTGCTACAACTGCTGCACCTACCGGCACTGGAGCTACCGTTTCGAGTAATGGCTTCCTGTCGGACGTCGTCGGTCGCGTGCGTAAGTGGACGGACGAACCCTCCACTGACCCCAAGTACACGGACTCGGACATTGTCTCCTCGATTGCCTCTGCGGTCTTCTGAACCGCACCGCTCAAGCCCGACTCCAAGAAGTGGAGCTCCACGCGGGTCGGGATCTGACCGTACGTCTCTCGGTAGGCGAGAGCGTAGATCCCCAATTGCAGGCTCTCACGGGCCCGGCGCTTCGCCTCCTTCGGCTGGCGGACATCGGACGATTTATAATCGATGATGACCACCTCTTCTCCCCTCGCATCGACGCGGTCCCAGCGGCCGATGACCCGGTCCCGACCCAGGGCAAAGCCGAACTCCTTCTCAACAAACGTAGGGACCGTCTCGACCTCTTCCTCCCGGAGAAAAAATTGTTTCAGCGTCTGCCGGCCCGCCTCTTGACGTTGTTCCTCATGTTCCCGGGAGAGAAACCCGCGACTCACCCAGGATCCCTCAAAGACCCCCCAGAGCTCCCCGAGGGTCATCCGCGCCCCCCGCATCCTCCGGCGGAAATAGGCCTGCACCGCATCGTGGAGGGCCTTCCCATAGATCACGGCGTGGTGCTCCCGGATGGGCACCTGGAGCACGTGGACGTATTTATACTTCAGGGGGCAGGTCCGGTAGTCGTCCACGCTGAAGTGGCTGAGCGTCAGGATCTCGTCCGCTGCCATCGGCTCGAGCACCCCCGACCCCTCTCCGGCAGGGGAGGCGAAGCGCGCGATCACCTCATCCGGGGAGGCCCGGAAGGCCGCCTCCTCCGGCATCGGCACATCCAGCGCCTCCAGGACAAACGGGCTCACCTTCTTGGGTTTCCCCGTCCCGGAGTCCCGGGAGGAGGTGAAACACAACTCCTCCTTCGCCCGCGTCATGGCCACATAGAAGAGGCGCCGTTCCTCCTGGAGGCGCACATCACCCTCGGGGATCCGATCCTTGATCAGGGGGGCCGGTAACTCAATGCGATCGCGTCTTCCCCGGCTCGGGAACTTGTCAGCCGCGAGTCCCACCAAGAAGACTACGGGAAACTCCAATCCTTTGGCCTTGTGGACCGTCAGGACATTCACCGCATCCGTGTCCACATCCGCCTCGGCCACCGCCGGGTCTTCACCGGCTTCCAGGAGTTTTTCCTGGTAGTCGACGAACTGCGCCACCCGATCGAGGAGCGCGATATCGCTAAACCGCTTCACCTTTTCAAAGAAGCGGGCGATATTCTGCACCGCAATCTGGCTCGCGACATCCTGGGCCGCCGTCAGCTGCTTCAGATACCCACTCTCCATGAGGAAATGGTAGAGGACTTCTCCGGCCCGGAGTTCCTGGGCCTTTCGGACATATGCCTCCAGATCCGCCAGCAGCTTCTGGATAGTGGCCAGTCCTTCCCCCGAGAGGTCCTCCAATCCCGCAGTCTCCAGTTCCCTGAAAATCCAAAAGAGGCTCCGCTTCATGCGGCGTGCCGCGGCGCTGCACCGCGCGAGATCCAGGGGGGGAACGCGGTAGAGTTCGCTTGCCGCCAGGCGATAGAGCGATTGGCCCTCCTCGGGATCAGCCACCACCCGCAGGAAAGCCATAAGGAGACGAATCTCCTCCCGGTTGTAGAGGCCATGGGCTCCCGAAAAGCGCCACGGAATTCCCTTCATATTCAATGCCCGCAGAAAGGGATCGGCATCCCGATTGGCCCGGACCAATATGGCCATGTCCCGATACCGGTATGTCCGCGACCCTCCCTTCGCCTCGATAAGCCCTGCCACCCCGTCCGCCTCGCTCTCCAACGTGTCATAGTGGCGGTGCTCCACCGAACGCCCCCCCTCTCGGAGACCTCTAAGCGCTCGGGGTCATTGTGGCGGATCAGACGGTAGGCGGCATCCAGGATGGCCTGGCCTGATCGGTAGTTCTGGTTCAGGACCACCATCTCTGCCTGCGGATACAGCTCGGTGAAGCTCAGCAGATTGCTCACCGCCGCCCCCCGGAACTTGTAAATGGACTGGTCGTCATCTGCGACCACGGTGACGTTTCCGTCCGGACCGGCTACCACCTTCAGGAGCTCCCACTGGGTATAGTTGGTGTCCTGAAATTCGTCCACCAAGATGTAGCGGAACCGGCTCCGGTACTCGGCGAGGATCGCGGGATGCTCCCGAAAGAGCCGGAGGGTCAAGGCCACCTGATCTCCAAAGTCTACCGCCCCCTCCCGGACCATGAGTTGTTGATACTTGTGGTACGTCAGGGCGATCTCCCGCTGGCGCCGGGCCTCTTCCTGCAGTTGATCATCCTCCGGGTGAGCCTGTGCCTGCTCGGCGAGGCCCTCGGCATACTGGAGATACTCCGCGGGGGCGACGTCCTCATCCTTCGCTCGACTGATGAGGGTAAGGATCCCCTCGATGTACTTGGTGGGGTCCCCCAGGGGGAGATAGTAGGAGAGGGGAAATTCGAAGAGGCGCTCGCGAAAGAAGACCACCAGCTCGGGGCGCGTGAGGACGGTGAAATCGGGGTCCAGACCTAACGCCAGGGCCTGTTCGCGAAGGATACGATCACCGAAGGCGTGAAAGGTGCTAATCCAGACCTCGGCATAGCCATAGGGGACGAGGAGATCCACTCGCTCCTCCATTTCATTGGCCGCCTTATCCGTGAAGGTGAGGGCGAGGATCTCACTCGGCCTGGCCAGCTTCGCCGCGATCAGATACGCGATCCGGCGGGTGAGGACGGTGGTCTTTCCCGTCCCTGCACCCGCAACGATGAGCAGGGGCCCCTCCGGGGCGGTGACCGCTTTCACCTGGTCTGGATTGAGTCCCTCCAGGATCGCCTCGACCGCCGGCGACACCGGAACCGTCGGGATCCGCTTTTTTCCTCCCATCCTTCCTCCGCCCACAGGAGGCTTGCACACTCATCAAGGGGTGTCAAGCGCTCCACGGCGACTACCGCATCCGGGACAGGTCGAAGACAAAGGGGAGCAGGTCGCCGTGCGCATCAGTCACCACGAGGACTACCGTCCCCTGAGGATCAATCTTTTCCGCAGGGAAGAGGCAATAGACGTATACCCACGCCCCCCCTTGTTCAGAGACATCCTGATGGGTCTCCACGTGGGAGGGGTCAAAGACTTCCCCCGCCTGGTGGAGACGGACGTCATAGACCCGGGGGTACTCCGGGGGCGGGACTAACGTGACAGCAAAAGCGAGCCAGCCTTGCACCGACTCGAGCTGTCGCTTGAGGTCCCCTGCAGTCAGGGAGAGACCGCGGTGGGCCGCCGCCCAACCGGCATGGGCCACCCGGGCAAAGGGGGACTGGAGCCAGGCCGAGCCGGTGAGGCGCTGACCCGGTCCCCGCACTCCCTCTGTCCGCCACTCCCGCGTGAAGAGGGCAAAGGGAAGATCCTGCGCCCTTTGCCCGTAACGGATGGCATCTCCGATCTCACTTGAGGACAGGGAAAGGGAGAGGGCCTGGGCCCGAGCAGGCACAAGACTCAGGACCGAGCCCAAGACCATACACTTTAGGATGATCCGTTGGGAAAAGCAGAAACGCATCCTACATCTGAATTCGGTGCTTCTCTAGCGCCACGCCCCGCACCCGATCTAGGTTAGCGACCGCCTTTTTATGGTCAGTCACCGTTCTAACCTCTGCCGACTGGGCCACCGCCAGGTCCCGCTGGAACCGAAGGACCTCAAAGGTGGTCGAGACCCCTGCCTCCAGTCTTTTCTGCTCGATCCGGAGCTGCTCCTCGCGCAGCACCCTGGTGGCCCTGGTCTCCTCCACGAGCTTGGCATCCGCCTGCACCCTTCTGACCGCCTCCCGGACCTCAGCGGTGATCTCGAGCTCCAGGCTCCGGAGGGAGACCCGGGCCTGCTCCCGCTCGAACTGTGCCTTGATGAACTCGGCCCGGGCCGCCCGGTTGCCGAGCGGAATGCTGAACACAAGCCCCGCCGAGTAGCTGTAGAAATCACGGGAGCCCAGCTCATTGAGGTTATCTCCGTAAGAGGGATTGGTGGTGTCGAGACCGTTGAGTCCCACACTCCCCCGGAAGGAGAGATCCGGCAGGAGCTGGTTCCGAGTAAACCGCAGGGTGAGCTCCCGGTTGCTCAGGTCTACCTTGGCGGCCTCGTACTCCGGCCGCATGCGGAGGGCGTCCGCCACGGCCCCGGGAAGGTCCGGGGTGACGGGTGAAAAGCGGGCCGGGTCGGACGGAAGGACGGCCCCGCCCCACTCCCCCTGTTTCGGGATGTTCAAAACGATCTTGAGACGATCCTCTGCATCCCGCACCCGCTTCTCAGCCACGGTAACACCGGCTTCCCTCGCCGCGATCTCGGCCTCGGCCTGGGTGATCTCCACCGGCGCCGCCACGCCGGCCCGGACCCGTGCCCGGTTTACCTCGGCGAGCTCTCGGGCCAGGCGAAGGGAGCGCTCCTGGACTTTGAGGTTCTCCAAGGCAAAGACCAGATCCCAGTAGGCGGCCTGGACGTCGGTGATCACATCCATCGTCGTTTCACGTAACCGATCGAGCGAAATCTCCCGCTCGTTTTGGGCGACTGTAATCTGAGTTCGGTTGATGTCCACCCCGAAGTTCTTCAAGAAGGGTTGGGTCAGGGTGAGGCTGAGCTCCGATGCGTAAGCAGTTTCGTTCCCCAGATTGGCAAAGAAGGCGGCATTATTGAAGTTCCGGTTATTGTCGAAGCGAAGCTCGTAACTCCCACCCGTGGGCAGATCCTGGCGGAGCCCCGCATTGAAGTCGAGATCCTCATTTTGTGAGGTCGCCACCCCCGCCAGGGCTGATCGGTTCTTCTCGCGGGTGCTGGCAAAGTTGACCTCGGCGAATGCGGTCGGATCAAAGACCGCCTTGGCGGCGGTGACATCGGCCGCTCGGATCTTCGGGTTGAACCCCTCGATGGCTATCGCCAGGTTATTCTTGAGGCCCAGGAGGATGCTTTCTTGTAGCGAGAGGACCATAACCTCTCCAGCCTTCGGTGTGACCTCCTCTGCCTTGCCTGTGCTCTCTGCCGACTTCTCGTCACCCACCGCAGATCCGGTCGAGGACAAGAGGGCCGCTAAAGCCACCGTTGCGATCCACCGGTTCCCTGCCTTCCCCATGTTTTTCCTCCTCTCAATAAATCGCTGTCGAGGGGATTCCGGATTAGCGACGAAGACCACGCTCCCTCAGGGATCTCCACCCGACTCCATGAGCGCCCGCTTTTTTGCGATGCTCAACTCCGCAAGAGGACTCGGAACTCCCCGGATCATCACATTGACACAGGCGGGGCGCCCCGCGGCAAAAGCCCGGAGAAGGGCAGGTCGGATCTGATCCGGTTCCTCCACGAACTCGCCGTGCCCCCCGAGCGCCTCCACGACCTTGTCATAGCGCACCAGCCCCAGCTCGCAGCCCACCACCCGGTTCGGCCCATAGAGGGCCGTCTGGATCTGTTTCTCCATTCCCATCGCCCGATCGTTGCCAATGACCACCACGATCGGGAGATCATGTCGGAGGGCGGTGTGCAGCTCAAAACCATGAAAGGCAAATCCCCCATCTCCCGTCACCACCACCACCGGTTCCCGTGGCCTGGCCAGCTTGGCCGCAATGCCGAAGGGGATCGCGGCCCCCAACGTCCCGAGGGGGCCAAGCCGAATCCACCGTCCCGGTCGGCGGGCGGGCAAAGCGATGCGGGCCCATTGCAGGAAATCTCCGGCGTCTATGGCAACAGTGGCCTCGGGCGGCAGAACCGCACGGAGCTCCCGGCAGAGACGCAAGGGATGGATGGGAATCTCATTAGACTCTTCTCCTGCCTGAAGGGTCGTCCGCCAGGACTGGGCAATCTGAGATAAGTGAAGGAGCCAGGGCCGGTCCGGCCACGGCTCTTTCACCCGGGCCAGGCACTCTACCAGGAAGGTTCGCGCATCGGCAGCAATCCCCACTTCCACCTCGCGGTTTCGCCCAATCTCGACCGAGTGGATATCCACCTGGATGATCCGAGCCCTGGGATTGAAGAGGCGAACACCGCCAAAGCCCAGCCGATAGTCCATCCGCTTCCCCAGGACGCAGATGACATCCGCGTGCACAAATTCCTTGGCAACCTCATTGAGCAAGGGGTCGGCATAGCCAAAGCAGAGGGGATGCTCATCGGAGACGAGCCCTCGGGAGAGGCCAATCGTGAAGAGGGGGACCCGGGTACGCTCGACGAACCGTTCAAGCTCAGGACCGGCCTGAGACCACCACGCCCCGCTCCCGGCGATGAGGACCGGGCGCTCTGCCTGTCGAAGGAGGGCCATGGCCTTCTCAACGAGGTCCAGGTCCGCGTGGACGAAAGACTCCGGTGTATCTCCCGGCATCGGAGGGAGCGGGGCGTCGCCGGCTTCTCGACTCAGGATATCGAGAGGGATGGTGAGATGTACCGGCCCCGGGCGGCCGGAAAGGGCCTCGCGGAACGCGATGGCAAGATACTCCGGAATCCGGCAGTGGTCGGTCACCATCGCGGCCCATTTGGTGATGGGCCGGACCAGGGCAAGCTGATCGAGGTCCTGAAAGGCCCCGCGATCTTTCAAAAAGGATTCTGGGGCACCGCTGATGGCGAGGACGGGGCACCCTTGAAGGAAGGCACTCGCGAGGCCGGTGAGGGCATTCGTGTGGCCGGGGCCGCCCGTGACCACGAAAACCCCCGGCCTCCCCGTCGCCCGGGCCCACCCGTCCGCCATCAGGGCCGCTGCCGACTCGTGGCGGGAATCGATGACCCGGATATGGTAGTCGAGACAGGCATCGTAGATGGGATTGATATGATCGCCCGAGAGGCTGAAGATCTGCTCGACCCCTTCCTGCTTCAGGCCCCGGACGAGGAGACCGGCCCCATTCATGATGTGGAAGGATCCCCCTCTTGGAAGAATGCCCTCCGCGCCCGTGGGTCGCCTAGTGGCAAAGCGCGGCTCGGTGCCTCCACGGCTTTCAGGGGATGGCTTGCACCCTCTCGATGGCCTCCTGTGAGCGCCACCGCAAAGGAGTCCATGAGACGGCGATTACGACGTCCGAGAAGTCAGTCTTCCCGGAGGCTATGATCCCTGTCAGGCACAAACGGGCTGAGAACCGGAACGCGGAGGGGGGAGGGGCAGCGTAAAGGTAAAGGTGCTCCCCCGATCCTCCCCCTCACTCTCCACCCGGATTTCCCCCCCTTGGAGCTCAACGAGTCGCTTAGCCACGGTGAGACCAAGACCGACCCCCGGGATTCGGCGCGCGACGGCATTTTCCCCGCGGCCAAAGGGATCAAAGATCCGCTCCCGGTCCTCCGGGCGAATCCCGATCCCGGTATCGCTGACGGAGACCGCAACGGTGCCAGGGTCCCAGACACGGGCCGCAACGGTGACCTCGCCTTTGGCGGGCGTGAACTTGATCGCATTAGAGACCAGGTTCAGGAGGATCTGACGGAACTGATGGATGTCACACCGGATCGGGGGGAGTTGCGGCTCCCCATCGAGCGTAAACTTGATCTCCTTGTTCGTCGCCTGGGGAGCCATCAGGGCATTGACCTCCTCGAGGACGATGAGAGGACTGAACTCTTCGGAGTAGAAAATCTTCCGGTCGGTATCGACCTCAGCGAGTTCCAGGAGGTCATTGGCCAACTTTAGGATGTGCTGCGCGCTCCCATAAATATTTTGAAGATACTGCTGCTGGCGTGCAGACAGGGGACCGACGCGCTTATCCTGGAGGAGCTCGGCGTACCCCAATATCCCCGTGAGCGGTGTCCTCACTTCCTGGGAGAGCTGGGAAAGGAATTTGCTCTTGTGGTGATTGGCCTCGAGGAGTTGCTGGTTCGTCTGAAGCAATTGATCATGGAGCCGGGCATTTTCCAGGGCCGTGGCGGCATGATTGGCGATGGCGGACAGGAGCGCAAGATCCCCCTCCCCGAAGGGCGTCTGGTCGGTTCGGTTAATCAGCTGAATCACCCCAAGGACCTTCTCCTCCGTCTTCACCGGCACGCAGAGCATCGAACGGGTTTCAAATCTGGTGAGGGCATCGACCCGCGATGAAAACAGCGGATGCTTCCTCACATCGGGAAGGACGAGCGCCTCACCGGTGGAAGCCACCCAGCCGGCGATCCCCTCCTCCGCCGCGATTCTCAGCCCCTGAAGCAACTCCCGCTTCTCCCCGAGGACTACGGCGAAGGTAAGCTCTCCCGTCTCCTCCCGGAGGAGGAGGGAGCCGGCCTCGACCTTCATCAGATCCTTCACCTGCTCCATCACCAATCGCAAGAGCACAGGGAAATCGAGCGTGGACGTGAAGGCCGCTGTCACCTGATTCAGGACGSGTAGCTCCTGGAGCCNCWGAATAAAGAGCGTTTAATACAGCTCATCCTAGAAGATGCTAATTTTCGCAAAGCCTTGTTAGAGGATGACAAGGTCTTCAACAGACTGATAGTTGATGAGGAAGCCTTCCTAAAAATCTCCACTCCCCTTTACTTTGAGGTGTTGCTCAGAAAGAGTCTAAAGAGCTGGAAAGTGCTACTCATACCATTGAGCGAACTGGCAGAGAGAACATTCCGGTCTTTGACACTCGCGAGGTGACGCAGTTACTTGATCAGCCAGGCGTTTTATACTATCTGGCCCATCTGCTGGCGTCGTTCACCCGCATTAATAGCTACCGGATTAGAATGCGAACGCCAAGAGGTAGGTTGCGCCTCGTTTGCTATAACGACATGGACATTGACTGCCTTATCGACTTTTGTTCCAGGGCGGAGAAGGAGGAACGATTTGCCTTCTACAAACGCATTGCTGATGTTTGCCTGTTCGAGAGTGGTGTTTTCCCGGAATCCGCTTCTCATGCCTTCGGCGCGGTATCGGTTGATGGACCAAGACGTCGTTTCGGTGGTGG
>LXTG01000020.1 GCA_001643535.1 candidate division NC10 bacterium SPGG6
AGGGCAAATTGTGGCGGAGACCGGGCTTAAGCCCGTCAGCAAAGAGGGGTTGCTAACGCAGGCCGACTTCATTTCCTTAAACTGCGATCTGAATCCCACCAGCATGCACATCATATGTGAGCCAGAACTTCGGATGATGAAACCGACCTCCTTCCTGATAAACACCGCCCGGGGACTCCTAGTGGAGGAGCGGGCTCTCGTGAGGGGCCTTAAAGATGGAGAAATCGCAGGCGCGGCCCTTGATGTTTTTGAAAACGAACCGAATACCACTAGCCCGTTACTCTCCCTGGAGAACTTCATCGGCACCCCTCACCTCGGTGCCGCTACCGCCGAGGCCCAGGAGAACGTGGCCGTCGCCATCGCCCAGCAGGTGGCGGAGTATCTCACCAGGGGGGTGATCCGGAACTCGGTGAATACCCCCTCCATTGAGCCGGAACTTTTGGCCAAGATTCAGCCCTATCTTATACTTGCGGAAAAGCTGGGGGGCCTCGACTCACAGCTGGCCGAGGGGCGGTTCCAGGAGATTCGTATCGAGTACACCGGGGAGGTCGCGAGCTACGATACGTCGCCGCTCACGGCGGCGGTCGTGAAAGGGGTGCTCGACCCGATCACGTCGGGCACGATCAACATCGTCAACGCCCTCCCCTTTGCCCGGCAGCGGGGGATCCGCGTGGTGGAGTCGAAGAGCAGCCACGAAGAGGACTACGTCAGTCTCATCTCTGTCATCATCCAGACCGACCGAGGACAGAGCCTCGTTGCCGGGACCCTCTTCAGCCGGCGGGAGCCTCGTGTAGTCCGAATCGACGAATTCTCTCTCGAGGCGGTCCCGGAAGGGTACCTCCTCATCTTCTCCAACCTGGACGTCCCCGGAGTCATCGGGAAGATCGGCACCATCCTTGGGCAAAACCAGGTCAACATCGCCGGCATGGTCCTGGGCCGAGAGAAGCAGGGGGGCAAGGCGGTTTCCGTCGTGAACGTCGATAGCCCGATCCCCACGCCTGTCCTCGATGAGATCCGACAGATGCCCAACATCGTCTATGCCAAGGTGGTGAAGGTCTAAGGTGATCCCCACGGCTATCCCTAAAGGGGTTCGAGTTTTTCCCCCGTCCGAGGCAGCCCTCCTCAGGTGGGTAGAGAGGAAACTCCTCTCCGTCTTCCAGCGCTGGGGTTTTCGGGAAGTCCTGACCCCAACCTTCGAGTACCTGGAGGTCTTCGCTCACGGTGCAGGGGACGGCGTCCAGGGGAAGACCTTCAAGTTCGTGGACCGACAGACCGGGCTTCTCCTGGCGTTGCGGTCCGATCTGACCCCCCAGGTAGCGAGGATGGTGGCTGCCAACATGCACCATCATCCCCTCCCCCTTCGCCTCGCCTACTCCGCCCCGATCTTCCGCCATGAGAAACCCCGGCCAGGACTGCAGCGGGAGTTCTTTCAGGCCGGCGTAGAGCTGATCGGCTCTGACCGGCCCGAGGCGGACGCCGAGATGATTTCCATGGCGGTCCAGGGATGCCAGGAGGCCGGACTCCGACATTTCCAGATCGACGTCGGACAGGTGGAGTACCTCCGGGGGATGCTGAACGCGCTTAACCCGTCCCCAGACCTTCGCCGAAAGATCCTTTCGGCCCTCCGACGCAAGGACGCCTTGGAGCTCGAGCTCACGCTGAGGCCTCTACCGGTCGAGGCCAGGTTGAAAGAAGGCATCCTCAACCTGACCACCCTTTACGGGGGCGAAGCGGTTCTGGAACAGGCAAAGACTTGGGCTGTCACGGAGGAGTCCCGGCTCGCCCTTGAAAACCTGAACCAGGTCTACGACGTCCTAACGACATATGGCCTCGCCGAGCACATCATTATTGACCTCGGAGAGACCTATGCCTTCGACTACCACACCGGCGTGGTCTTCCAGGTCTTCACCGAGTCGCTAGGCTATCCGATCGGGGGTGGTGGCCGGTACGACAACCTCATTGGCCAGTTCGGCTACCCCTGCCCCGCGACCGGCTTCGCCTTCGAGCTGGAGAAGGTCCTGGCCGCCCTGGAGGCAGAGGGAACCCTTCCAGCAGATCAGGGCCCAAACTTCCTGATTATCGATTTCAATCCGGACAAGCGTCAGGCCCTGCACATTGCCCAAGCCTTGCGAAATAAGGGGTACGCCGTTGCGAGGGACATCATCCGCCGCGACCTGGACGGATCGCTCCACTATGCTCGGGTGAGTGCCATCCCCCGGGCTATCATTCTAGGGCTCGAGGGAATGCCCAGAGATGCCTTGACCCTGCGGGACCTTTCGGCAGGGACGGAGACGACCTTCTCCATTGCAGAGTTTTGCCAGCACGTCAAGGATGGGACGCTGACATGGCCAACGTGATCGTGGTCGGCAGCCAATGGGGAGACGAAGGGAAGGGGAAGATCGTTGACACCATCAGCGAATCTTTCGACGCCGTGGCCCGGTATCAGGGGGGGAACAACGCAGGACACACGGTGGTGGTGGGCAACGAAAAGGTAATCCTCCATCTCGTCCCCTCGGGCATTCTTCGGAAAGGCAAGACCTGCATCTTGGGAAACGGGGTGGTGGTCGATCTCCCGGGCCTCACGCACGAGCTCAACCAGCTTGGCCGCCTAGCGGTGAAGGCGGAAGGACATCTGTACGTCGGCAAAAACGCGCACCTGGTCCTCCCCTATCACAAGATCTTGGATATAGAGCGGGAGCAGAACACCGCCCGACGCATCGGGACCACGGGACGCGGTATTGGTCCGGCGTACGCCGATAAGGTTGCCAGAGTCGGGATTCGGATCGGAGATCTCCTCGACCCAGGATTTTTTCGAGAACGACTCCGGACCAACGTGATCGAAAAGCAGGCCCACGCCCCGAAAGAGAGTGCACTCCATACCCTCGACGCCGATGCCATCTTTGATGAGCAGATGGCCCACTTTCGCGAGGTCCAGGCCTTTCTCGTCGATGCCTCGGCGATTCTGAACCGGATGATCGACGCGGGAAAGAAGATCTTGTTTGAGGGAGCACAGGGGACCCTCTTGGATGTGGATCTGGGGACGTACCCGTACGTCACCTCGAGCAGTGCGACAGCCGGGGGGGCCTGCATCGGGACCGGGGTCGCACCGACCCGGATTGACGGGGTCTTGGGAGTCATAAAGGCCTACACGACCCGGGTGGGGGACGGCCCATTCCCCACAGAGCTCGGCGATAGTACCGGTGAGGAACTCCGCAGGCGCGGAGAAGAGTACGGGGCCACCACAGGAAGACCCAGACGGTGCGGGTGGCTCGATGCGATATCCCTTGCCTATGCCATCCGGGTGAACGGCTTCAGCACCCTGGCCCTTACCAAACTGGATGTCCTCGACCCCTTCCCGGTGCTCCAGATCTGTCGGGCCTATCGCTACCGGGATCAGACCCTGGAGGAATTCCCTAACGAGACCAACATCCTCAAGGAGTGCCAGCCACTCTATGAGGAGATCGAAGGCTGGCAGGAGAGCACGGTCGGGCGCACGTCCGTCGCGGAACTGCCCAAGAAATGCCGCGCCTTTCTGGATCGCCTGGAGGCCATCCTCGGCGTCGACATCTCAATCATCTCCACCGGCCCTGAACGGGACCAGACCATCCTCCTCCCCACGCGCACGTTGAAGCAGTGGGGACTCGTTTAGTCAAGAGTTGAGAGTCGAGGGTTCACGGTTCACAGAAAAGGCTGGCCAGTCCCTCCACTTCCTTTCTTGCGTTAGCCACTCTTACCATAACTGGCGCGGCTCGATTGGCAGTTAATCTAGCAGCGCACCCCTTTCCAGCGTTCAGGCAGTCCAGAGCCACTCTGTACGTTGGGGGGCCGATCGAGCAGTGATTATTTGGCACCGCTAGCCCGCATTATTCACGAACGGAGTGTCTTCGTGAATAATGCGCCTGCAGGTGCGGGCTCGGCCGCACCGGCAGGTTTCGATCCCGCCGCTGGGGCGGGACTCAAGGCTAGCCCTGAGCGAGGCCCCGCAAACGCGGGGCGGAGTCGAAGTCCCTCGGCTCTGCTCGGGACCGTTCCTATATCAGACATGGCAGGCATGCCCCATGGCAGTTGAATGGAGCCGTCCCGGATACGAGCCAGGACACACCGGCACCCTGACGCTCAAGATGTCAGAGGTGGGAAGAGCCCCCCCCTGGCGTTCCCGCACCTGAACTGCCTATTCCCTCATTTTAATTGGATTGCCAAACACAAACTTCCGACGTAGTTCCTTCCCGGACATTTTGATCGCTACACAATGGACGAAAATCAGCGAGGTGCCCCTCCATGGAGAAAATTAAAATCGCCATTGTCGGCGTTGGTAACTGCGCGAGTTCATTGCTTCAAGGTATCGAGTACTATAAAGACAAGGATAGCAAAGAGGCCATCGGACTCATGCACTGGGAGATCGGTGGTTACACGCCCTTCGATATTGATGTCGTCGCGGCATTTGACATAGACATCCGTAAGGTGGGAAAGGATGTATCAACGGCAATTTTTCAACCCCCCAACTGCACCACAATCTTCTGTGAGAATATACCAAAGAAGGGAACCATCGTCCGCATGGGTCGGATCCTGGACGGCTTTGCCGAGCACATGAAAAACTACCATGAAAAATACACCTTCCTTCCGTCTGACCAAAAAGAGCCGAGCAAAGAAGACGTGATCAGAGAGCTGAAAGAATCAGGTGCCGAGATTCTCCTAAATTACCTTCCCGTAGGATCTCAAAAGGCCACGCAATTTTATGCCGAATGTGCCCTCGAAGCCCGAGTCGGCTTTATAAACAACATCCCTGTGTTCATCGCCAGCGACCCCAGCTGGGGCGACCGATTTAGAGCAAGGGGGGTTCCCCTTGTTGGGGACGACATAAAATCCCAGCTCGGTGCCTCCATAGTGCATCGTGTGCTAGCCAACCTTTTTAAGAACAGGGGAGTTGAACTTGAGAGGACGTATCAACTTAATACTGGCGGCAACACAGATTTTCTGAACATGCTCGACAGAAGCCGTCTGGCTTCCAAAAAAACCTCCAAGACAGAAACGGTACAATCTCAAAATGAACAGCGGCTGGAAGAGGAAAACATTCATATCGGCCCAAGCGATTGGGTTGCATGGCAGAAAGACAACAAAATCGCTTTCATCCGACTGGAGGGCAAGCTTTTCGGTGACGTTCCCATGAACCTCGAATTGCGCCTTTCGGTCGAAGATTCTCCTAATTCTTCCGGCGTGGTGATCGATGCCATCCGGTGCTGTAAACTCGCAATTGACCGCG
>LXTG01000106.1 GCA_001643535.1 candidate division NC10 bacterium SPGG6
TTGATCACCCCGTACTACTACCCCTCCGTTCGTGGCAATGCTGTCACGGTAGAGCGGATTGCGTCGGGACTCCGCGGGCGCGGCCATAAGGTAGAAGTCTATTCGTTGGAGGCGTTTCAGAATCGGCGAGAAATTCCCTCGGCCATCCGGGCCTTTGATCCTGATGTCCTTCATGGGTTCCATGCCTTCATGAGCGGAGACCTCGTCGTGGAGGAAGCGAGGGGGGCAGACCGACCAGCCCTGGTCACCATCACCGGAACAGATGTCAACATTGATCTGTTTCATCCTGAGCGGCGCGGCAGGGTGGCGGAGGTCCTGAAGCAGGCTCAGGGGATTATCGTCTTTGATGAGAGCATCCGTAAAAAGCTCATGAGGGAAGTCCCAAGACTTGACGGAAAGATCCGGGTCATCCGGCAGACGGTCACCTGCGACGAGAAACCCGGCGATTATCGAGCCCAGTGGGAGTTCGGTTCCCAGCACATCATCTTCTTTTTTCCGGCGGGGATCCGCAGAGTGAAGAATCTCACCTTTTGCATTCCTCCCCTTTCCCGACTTCAGGCCCGGTACCCGGACCTTCGCGCCCTGTATGTGGGTCCGATCGTTGAGGAGGAGGAGGGAAAGCAACTCCTCAGCCTCCTTGCTGGTACCCGATGGGCTCGCTACCTGGGAGAAGTTCCCCATGACGAGATCTGTGGCATGCTCCAAGAGGTGGACGTGGTGGTGAACTCCTCTCTGTCGGAGGGGGGGATGTCCAATGCCCTTCTGGAAGCCATGAGTCGGGGGGTAGCAGTCCTGGCCTCGGACATCGAGGGGAACCGATCCGTCATCGTGGACGGGGTGGATGGTCTCTTCTTCACCTCCGAAGAGGACTATGAACAGAAGGCGGAACGCCTGATCCTCAATCCCGATCTCCGCCACCGCCTGGGGAGTGAAGCAAAGGCGAAGATCGAAAAGGAATTTTCCCGGGAGCGAGAGATCGACGCGTATGAGCGATTCTACCTCGACCTCCTGGAGGCCTAGGGGAAGGGTGACGAATAGCACACCCCTATCGGGGCCCAGACCCTGAGTGGCGGACCGCGACCCGAGATGATGCGATGGATATTCGGGCGTTAGAGGTTTTTTGCAGGATCGTGGAGCTGAAAAGCTTCTCGAAGGCGGCCGAGGCGGTCTATCTGACTCAGCCGACCGTGAGCGGCCACATCAAAGGGCTCGAAGAGTATGTGGGGCTGAAGCTCTTGGACCGGCTCGGTCGGGAGGTGGTCCCGACCCAGGCGGGCGAGCTGCTATATGGATACGCCAGGCAGGTGATTGCCCTGAGGAATCAGGCCGTACAAGCCTTGGAGGAGTACAAGGGCTCCCTGAAAGGACAGCTGATCATCGGTGGCAGCAACATTCCCGGCGAGTACGTCCTGCCCGCGCTGTTGGGCCGGTTCAAGGCCCGGTACCCGGATATTTCCATTACCTTGAGGATCGCTGACTCGCGGGAGATCGCACGGGGGGTATTGGAGGGGACGTATGAGCTCGGGGCGGTGGGTGCCAGGTTCGACAATGGGCAGTTAGTCTACCTGAAGCTCTGGGAAGATGAGCTGGTTCTCGCCCTGCCGGCTGACCACGGATGGGCTGCCAAGCCTGCAGTTGGCTTGGCAGAGCTTTCTGGACAACCGATTATTTTACGGGAGGTCGGATCTGGATCCAGGAAGGTCCTGGAGGATGCGCTCCGCTCCGCCGGCATGGACGTCGGCGCCCTGACAGTCGTGGCAGAGATAGGGAGCACCGAGGCGATCCGCCAGGCGGTGAAGAGTGGAGCGGGGATCTCGGTAATCTCACTGCGGGCCATCCAGGAGGATTTGGATCGGGGGACGCTCTCCACTGTACCCCTTGAGGGGATGAGACTTACCCGCGACTTCTATCTCGTCTATCACAAGAACCGCTCCAAATCTCCCCTCTGCGAGGCATTCTTGACCTTCCTCCTGCAATCGGTCCGTCCCAAGCCTTCCGTGGGTTCGTAAAGCTTCTCCCCTTGTCGCCTCCTTCCTATTGGGATTTCCGATCTGATGGATTGAATTTATCATGTATAGTCCTATCAAATGGTTGTGGCGTTTGCCGTGGTCTTTTTTGCCAGCGCGAATCTGATGTATGCCGGGGTGTTGTTCGAGCGAGAGCAGGCGGGTTCGGTACGGCGCGGCCTGCGACTGTCGGTCTATCTTGTCGCAAAGAGTCTCCTGAACGTCCTTCGATCGATCCCAGAGATCGTATGGGCCACGGTCTTCGTCTTCGCTGTGGGGTTGGGCCCGTTCCGGGGGGTGTTAGCCTTGGGGGTGCACAATGGCGGGGTCCTGGGAAAGCTCTTTGGCGAGGTCTTGGAGAATGTAGACTGACGTCCCATCGAGGCCCTCCAGGCGACTGGAGCCAGCCGGTTTCAGATCCTGATCTACGGGATTCTTCCGCAGGCGCTTCCCCAGTTTCTTTCCTACTCACTCTACCGGTAGGAGGTGAACATCCGGGCGGCGGCGATTCTCGGACTCGTCGGGGCTGGCGGACTGGGCCAGTAGATCCACATTGCGGTCAGTCTCTTTCTTGAAAATCAGCTCCTCACCCTCCTCCTTGCCATCTATCTCGTCGTGACCCTGGTCGATTATCTGAGCGCCTGCCTCCAGCCGTATTTAGCCACGCTTCCACGCACGCATGTCCCCTGGCACACTCTATGCACCTCCCAAATGCCGGCACCGATTACCGAGCGGCAGTCAGGAAAACCGGACGGGAATCGGGACGAAGTGGTCTCTGAGATGTCATAACTGAGCGGACCGAGATGGGCAACGTTTTGGCGGTAGCCACCCCGCCTCGCATCTCAATATGGTGCAGTCGATTCTGGGGTCCAACAGCCGCCAGGTGCTGACCGGTGCCCCTGAGGAGTAGCCGAGAACCAGCGGCGTGTGCTACTCTAGCGTATGGTGATGGCTTTACCCTCCTGAGAATCGAGGGAGGAGAGGATTCCCATGCCGATGGTGCTTCTTGTTGACGCCGATCCGGACAACAGCCTTCGACTTCAAAAGGCATTCGAAGCGGGGGGCTACGAGGTCTCGGTGGCCACCAGTGGTGAGGACGCCCTTTCGATGGTAAAGAAGCGCCGGCCGGACCTGATCATTACCCAGGCCATGATGGAGGACATGTATGGTTCGGAGGTGTGTTCGATGGTCCGGGCCGACCCCACGACCAAAGAAGTTATGTTGGTCCTCATGGTCGATCGAGCTTCGCAGATGGCACATGCCGCGACCCGGACTGATGCGGACATAGTCCTTCCAGAAAACTCGCCTCCCGCCACTGTCGTGACCCGCGTGGACATTCAGGTCCGGCTTCGTGGCCTCCCAAGCGCGGCGCCCCCACGAGCTCCGGTTCAGGAAGCGGCGCGGAAGCCCCCAGAGACTGGAGCCGCGGCTACCCTGCAGGGTTCGTTGGCAGTTATGGACTTGACGGAGGTGGCCCAGGCAATCTCCATCGGCAGGAAGACAGGGCGGCTCGTGCTGTCCTTGCCGGCAGGCGAGGGGCTCATGCTGTTTGAATCTGGTCGGGTCGTGCACGCCGAGTTCGGGAAACAGACGGGAGAAGGAGCGTTCTCTGCGCTGGTGATGGCTTCCCATCGGGACCGGGGCGGTCACTTCTCCTTTATTCCCATCGAGACCCAGGAAGCGCCACATCTCCCCAAGACCATTACCAAGGATTTGGAGACCCTGCTCCTCAACGTCGCCGTGGAGATGGACGAGAGCGAAAAGGGCATGAAGAGCTGATCACAGGCGGCGATCGCCCCCCCACCTCGATCTGCTCTATTTGACACCACGAGAGTGTTTCATTCGTCCAGTTAATTGTTCTCCGAATGTTTGCCAAGACGAGGTCATGCTCCCCCGGTCAGGGCTCCTTATGGTCCGTGCCAGATGAGGCTCCCGGTATGACCAATGAGGCTTAGGCGCGGCGTACCGGAAGGTAGCACGGCAACCTCGGCACGTTCCGTCGCGTGCTCGTCGGAGAGAATGAGGCGTACCGTGCCGTCGGTCTTCAGCCCCAGCGCGGCGCGAAGCTTTCCCGTCTGATCAACGAGTCCGATGGCCGGGCTGCCGTCAGGTAGTACGAACAACCCGATGCGTCTCCCGTCCTTGTCTATGAGGCTCAGATCCGGCACACCGTTCGTTCCCACTTTCACCTTGACGCGAGTCTTCCCGTCATGGGCGGCCAAGACCAGACCATGTGAACCATCAGCATGGACGTACAGCAAAGTACGAGTCCTCTCGTTCTGGTCGGCCAGAGCGAAATTCACCGAGCCATCAGACACGCTCAACCAAGCGCGGGCCCTTCCGATCCTATCCCGAAGCACAAACTGCCCGGCCTCGACTACCTTGTCTCCCACCCCAGGCGAGGCCTGGCCCATCAGAATTAGGGCGGCGATTCCGAGAAGCCCCACGGCACCTGCCAGCCTTAAACGGCGAACCTCACGCTCCACACGGTTCTGCCTCTGCATCACGGTTCTTATCGTTGGCTCAGTCATCGCTCCCTCCCTTCGACGTCTCACTTCGAACTCCCGCCGCACTACAAATTCTGTTCCTCCGCTCATATCTCCGCACCCTAGCTAGTGCCGCACCAATTATTTCTTGCTAACATCCCACTCTGGTGCGGCACTTCCGCTATGGGGGCAGGCCCCCCTTCGGCGCTCGGCGGTGGCCTCGCTGAGCACCCCCCCAGGCGTAGGGGAGCCTCTCCCCTACCACCCCTCAGTGCCCCTCGCGGAAGCTTTGGGTCCTTACGGGGAGCAAGCTGAAGGGGCACTAGTGCCGCACCAATTATTTCTTGCTAACATCCCCCTCTGGTGCGGCACTTCCGCTAGTCCCGAAAGCGTTTCCCGAAGAGACGCTCGTCCCATCGGGACGGAGCGGGATTCGGCGCTCGGCTGTGCCCTCGCTGAGCACCCCCCAGGCGTGGGGGAGGCTCTCCCCTACAACCCCTCAGTGCCCCTGGCGGTATCTTGTGAATCTTAGAGAAGCTAAATAGAAGGGCACTAGAAGTAGGCTGCCCAATAATTATGGGGAAGACTACGATTCCTGCAACCGAAATCGGATGGTTCATGAATCGACCACCACTTAAATACCGGTTAAAATTGATGAGTTGCCACGACCAT
>LXTG01000007.1 GCA_001643535.1 candidate division NC10 bacterium SPGG6
TTCGGATCACCCCTGGCCCCTCAGGTAGAACTCCTCCGGGAGTTCCGCGATCGGTACCTTCTCCCACATCCGGCCGGCCAGGCTTTTGTCGCACTCTATTACGCGCTGAGTCCCCCACTCGCGGAGCTGATTGCCGGCTCGGAGATCCTCCGCGTCATCGTACGCGTGGCGCTGGTGCCGTTCATCGGGTGGGCCGCGCTCATTCTGTGGTCCCCAACCCTTGGGCTGGGAATCGCATTCGTGATTCTGGGTCTCGGGGTTTGGCTGCCCCTCAGGGTCGACCGACGACGCCATCAGGCGGGTGCTGGGCACGCCGTCCCGCACGCCGATACGCACACGCGATCACGCCGCGCAGGACTGTGGCGTAGGCTTGCCCTCTGGGGCTGCGTCCTCTTCGTCTTTGACGCGGCAGCCCTCCTCGAAGCTGGCTCAGGAGAACAGGCGAAGGCAGGCATCCCTGTGAAGTCGCTAGCCGAGGTGCATCTGCCCCAAGCAAGTCGATTTGCGCTCATTCGAGATCCGAAGAGCGGTCACGTGGGCCTCTTCAGGGGGGGCGAACCCATTCACGCAAGTGGGAATCCCCTCCCCTTCGGCGAAATTGTGGCGGTGCATGATGAGGTCCTCGTACTGGCCCTGCCCAGTGGTCGGACAGTAAGAATCTCTAAGGGGTCTAGGCTGCCAGGCCCACGCCGCTTGACCTTCGTCCAGAGCGCTCTGATTGATACCCTCCACTTTCAGGTCCGCTATGGGGCGACGGCCACCACCGACGGCAATTATTCCGTGATCACGATCCTGGGCCGGCGTGCGATCCTGGAGCGGGATGCGACGCTAGGAGAAGTCCGGGCAGCTTCTGGTCTCCCAGCGATTCGAGGACCCCACCTACGGTCGACTGAAGCGTCTACCCACCCGCCGGACGAGGCTCCTCTAGCGCAACTGGTGAATCGCATTCCCTTCGAGGAGGTGGCGCCAGATACTTGGGAAGTGCCAGCGGAAGGGATCAAGGAGATCGGCAATCAGATGTGGCCGCTGCTCACCGAGACCCTGCGATCGGCAACGCCTGTCGTCACCATGGGGAACGGCGTCGGTCTCAGACTCAACAACTCGCTGGGCACAGGCACCCTGGATCAGCAGGGGTTTCGGATTGACTACGTCAAGATGGCCCGCCGGACAGGCCTTGAGGTGGGTGACCGGATTCTTTCTGTGAACGACCAGCCAGTCAACTCGGCAGGGGGCCTGGTTCGCATCTATAAGGCGCTGAGGTCTGACGCCGCCCTGTCCGAGGTCAAGGTGGTTATCAAACGCGGCGACGGGATGCGAACCCTAACATACCGCATTCGGTAGCTCCCCTCTCTGAGGTTCAAAAAGACCATCCCTGAGGGTTTGAAGATGATACATCAAACGAGGGAGACGCTTCGAGTGAGCGCCCTGCTCGTCCTGATGCTCGCCCTTCTCCTCGGAGGAAGTGATCCGGCCCTGGCAAGGCATGGGGGGATGGCCTGCGGACTTCCCTCGCCTGAGGATCCCTTCGGTCACGAGGAATTTATTGACATCGGCCACCGGTTCCTGATCCGAAATGTCCGGATCGCCCCTCATCCTCAGGGAGTGGTGGTGGCGGGGGAGATCCACAACGATCGTCAGGGGTTCTTCACCTTCGCCCTATTCAAGGTCCAGCTCTTCAATGCCCACTGCACCTACCTGGGGGCCAACAACCTCGCCATCGACGACTTCGAGCTGGGGATCACCAGACCCTTCCGGGTGATCGTCCCCCGGGTCCAGCGCACCGATGTGGCTACCTACCACATCGAGTTCCTCCCCTGATCCTCCCGCCGTGGTTAATTGAGGAGGACCAGGCTTACTGTGTAGGGCCAACCGCCGGGGCCGGTTGGGAGAGGGGCGCATGGCCGCTGGCTGAAACCCCGGTGTTAGATGAAACCACCACAGGAACGAGGATGGCCGATGGATAGGACAGGGGTTTTTCCCCGGAGGGCAGTCGTATGATCCGCACAACCGAGGTCACGATAAGAACGAAGGGCCACTGCGACGTCCACGACCTGACCGGTTCCCTGCGCGAGGCGATACAGGGGAGCGGGATCCGAGAAGGCCAGGTGCTGGTCTTCATTCCGGGCTCAACCGCCGGGGTCACGACGGTCGAGTTCGAGCCGGGGATGGTCCGGGACCTCCAGGAATTTTTCGACGCGATCCTCCCGGAGCGCCGGGATTATCATCACCACGCAACCTGGGGGGATGACAACGGCGCAAGCCACCTCCGGGCTGCTCTCCTCAAGCCCGCACTTCCCATCCCCTTTCAGGACGGCAAACCGCTGCTCGGCACCTGGCAGCAACTCGTCCTCGTCGATTTTGACACGCGGCCCCGGCGCAGGACGGTAATCTTTCAGCTCACCGGCGAGGCGTAAGGGCGGCTCGGGAAAGGACGATCGATCTTCTCCCCGCGGCGAGGGGAAGATCGACCTCAGAGGAAGGGGAAACTCGTGCCTCCTTAGTAACAGTCTCGGTCGCGAGACGCTCCCGATCAACATTTCCGGTAACGGGCGCCATCGAACCACCGATACAAACGGGCTGCTCCTTCTCGACGGAGCCGACGTGCGGGAGGGCAACCCATCTAAACTGTTTAGCCGACGATGAGGAGGTCTTTCCCAAGCCGCTCCTTATCTTCGCCTCGCCGCCGGAGGGATAAATATTGGGTGCCCCGACTGTAGATATCCTGAACGCCATAGAGGGTGAGGGGATCAGCTGGGGTAAAAGAAGGTCAGGAGGGACTCACGGAGGACCTTGGCAGCCAACGTGGCGGTGATACCAGCGGGATCGTAAGGGGGACAGACCTCGACTAGATCCATGCCCACGACATCAAGATCTGCCATTCGCGTGAGAACCTGAAACAGCTCACCACTACTCCATCCACCAGGTTCAGGATTGCCCACCCCCGGTGCAAACGCCGGATCCACCACGTCGATATCAATAGTGAGATACACCGGCCTGCCCATCAGGAGTTCCACGACCTGGGCCACATCTGGAGGCGGGCCGGAAAAAAGGTGCGTCTGCTCGCGGGCAAAGGCGACCTCCTCGGCGGTGGCGGATCGGATTCCCAACTGCACGAGCCGGCCCGGCCCCAAGAGCTCCGCTACACGCCTGATCACTGTCGCATGAGTGAGCCGCTCACCATCGTAGCACTCCGCGAGGTCAGCATGGGCATCGATCTGAAGGACAACCAGGCTCGGATATCGCGCAAGAGCAGCTTGAACCAGGGGAAGCGTGATCAGATGTTCCCCCCCCAAGACCACACAGGCCATCCCCTTCTCCAAAACTCCCGCCGCCTCTTTTTCAATCCTTGCCAGACTTCCTTGAAGATCTCCAGGAGGCAATTCGAGATCCCCTCGGTCGACCACCTTCAGCTGGCGGACATCCCGGTCTAGCGTCAGACTATAGTCTTCGAGACCCTCCCCTGCCGCCCGGATCTGTTGAGGACCAAATCGGGTCCCGGCGCGGTAAGAGGAAGTAAGATCGAGAGACGCCCCGAAGAGGATGACCCCAGCCCTTTCCCGTCGCATCACTCGCCTTGGATGAGGTCACCCCGGATCTGGCGGGGAAGGATGAAGGCAGCTCGATGGATCTCGGGGGAGTAATAAAGGGTCTCGAGCTTCTCCGCCCTCCGCTCGTCGAACGCGAGCGGATGGTGCATCTTCGAGCCAAGCACGAAGCTCCAGAACCCGCTGGGGTAAGTCGGGAYCGCTGCRGTGTARAGGAGAGCCACAGGGAAGAGAGTACGGACRAACCCGAGGACCTCRCGAATGAGTCCCCGATCRAGATAAGGRGATTTGGATTGGGCGACGAAAAGCCCTTCAGGGGTCAAGGCATCGTGCACCGCTCGGTAAAAGTCYGCCCCRAACAGCTTCACCGCCGGACCGACGGGGTCGGTGGAATCCACAATGAYCACATCGCAGGCGCCGTGAATCGCCCGAACATAYTCTGCCCCGTCTGCGATAATGACCTCCGCGCGGGGCTCATCCAGGGCCTGGCTCAAACTAGGCAGGAACCGGCGGGCAGCGGCCACCACCCGACCGTCAATTTCCACAAGGCGGACATGCTTGACCCCGGGATGTTTCACGATCTCCCGGACCGTCCCGCCATCGCCCCCCCCGATCACCAGGACCTCCTGAGGGTGGGGATGGGTGATCAGGGGGACGTGCGTGATCATCTCATGATAGACAAACTCATCCCTTTCTGTGGTCTGAATTGCCCCATCGAGGACCAGCACCCGGCCGTAAAGGTAGGTGTCCAGAACAGCCAACCGCTGGAAGGGGGTTTGTTCTACCAGCAGACTCTCCCGCACCCGTAGACTGAGCCCCAGGTCTTCGGTTTGTCTTTCGGTAAACCAAAACTCCATATTCCCGTCCTTCGACTCGTTCACGGTTCGTGGTTCATGGTTCATGGTAAAGCCTGGACTATCGGTTATGAAACGTGGTCGGTCACCCTGAACCATGAACTATGAACCCTGAACAGAGGTCTAGTACCACAGCACTGCGGCAGCCACCACCGACCCGAAGGTCTGTACCTGATAATCCACCCCACGAATCCTGACATCGTCAAGCTTCATCTGCCGCCGCTCGAACGCCGCCTCGAGCATGTGAGCGACCTTAGCCTCAGCCTCCTCACGCATCCCCTTGCCCTCATACTCCATGATCACGCCGAAGCTCTCCCGGCAGAGGCCGACCCCAACCGCCGCCGCAATTCGCTCGCCGGGAACCCCCGAGGTCAAGGTGCCATAGGCGGTCGGCACCAGCGACCCTGGCGGAATCTCGAGCGTTTCTAGATATTTGGTCCCTGGAGGTAAAATGCTGCTCACCTTTATAAGATTCACATTCCCGATCCCTGCGGCCAGCAGAGCATTATCAAAGGCATTCAGTGGCGTGGTACCCTCGGCCGCCCCCACGGCTAATGTATAGCTCACCGGCGTTACCAACATCGCTTCCTCCCCCACAACCACTGGCCGATGACCGTCGAATGCTTGCAAGCTAGCACGCGAGAAAGCTAGCAGGCTCGGAGGCTTGTGGAACGAAAATGTTTATTCCACCCTTTTCTGCATCTTAACGTTCCAGCATTCTAGCATGCCAGCTTTCCAGCTCTCTGGCGTGCAAGCCTTCTAACGCGATAAATGGCGGATTTATAACAGAAATGGCCAGGTCCCGCAAGTATATTATGTAGAGGACACTTGCATCCCGAAGCCGTAGGGCAATACAATGACACGACAAGCTTCGGAGGAGCTATGACGCTGCACGCTTCGATCTGGGTCTGGGGTGGCACCGTGATGATCGCCCTCTTTGCCCTGGCGTTTCTCTTTCTGATCCACGGCCAGGCAAAGGCGGCCCTGAGCCTTTTCTTTGGAGCAAACGTGCTCGCCGTCCTTGTCTGGTTGCTCGGAAGCAGCCTCCGTCGGGCCTACCCCCCGGACGAGCAGGAAGAGGAGAACGACACACGCCTCCTGGACCGGCTGAACGAGGAGGAGTGATCCCCACTCAGGGATAGTGCAACACCACAACCGCCGTCCCTCCCTCCGGGATCCTGACCCGCCTGGAAATGGTCCCTAGCTGCTCATGCCAGACTCGAAGACGATAGGTCCCCGCAGGGACGCCGGTCAGCGCGAACCGACCCTGCCCGTTGGTCACGGCAGCAAAAGGGCTGTCGGTGACAAAGACGTAGGCCCGCATCCAGACATGGCCCACATCACAGATGACTCGAAGGAGACCCGGCGTGCCGAGTGTGACCCGCACTTGCTCTCGAAAATGAGGAAGGGCCACGTGAAAGAGGGTCTCATCCTGCTTGCGGTACGCATGGGCCGTATGAAGAATCGCGTCGCTGTTCCGGATCTCCAAGATCGTGCCGACGCGGGCAATCTGGACCCTCGGCATAAACCGGCAGTCGCGATTATCCAGGACTGCGACCCGCGGGGAAAGCCCCGGACGTTGCCCTTGAACCCCCTCGAGTCTCACAAGCACATTGGCCACTCCCCCCTCCGGGGAGAGAAGGAGCCGTTCCAGGGGTCTCCACGCGCCACAGACCTCCCGATTTTTCTGGACCGGAACCCACTCCTCCTGAAGCCTTGGCCCCACATACTCCACCCGGCCTTTGACCTCCCCTGCCCCGACCGGTTGGGTCGGCAATAGTAGGACAAGGCTCAGTAACACAGGCTTCAGCCCGAACGACATGACTCCGGATTTTGTCACGAGTCCTCTTGACTCCCAGCGTCTGGATCTTGGGCGTCGAACCGCGCTGATTGCTCCCCCCCCGGCCCTGCCAGACTGGACAGGCTACTCCACCTCTCGAAGGAGGCGACTGATCTCCTCTTCCGGGACTCGCAGGAATGCATCAATCCGGACGGCGCCAACCTCGCCCTTCAGGAGAAGGGCTACAAAGTCCGCGAGCGGAACTCCAATTTCGTCGGCCAGGTCTTCCGGACGGTGAAAGGTTTGATCGAGGGTGTGGGGAAGACCCGGCCGCGTCGCGCTCCCCCGCAACAGGGTTAATATCTCCTTCTCTCGAATGAGACGCCGCCCATCTGGCATCGTCACCAGACGGAACAGGGCACTTTCCCGATGCAGCTGGAACAGAAACCCGACGTCCACCTGTAGGCGCTCCGCGAGGTCTTCCAGGGCGATGTACTTGGGCTCTTCTTCGGTGGTCCTGCTTGCTTCGATCTTGCTCTGAAGCCACTGTCTCAGACGATCCCGTTGGACGCCCATCGCCACCTCTCGCAAGGTTTATTTGTGGTCTCCCTACCAGGTATTATACCGGAAAGATGCGGTGGGAAAAATGAGATGAATCCCAGGGGTCATGTGGGCGGGCCTCAGATACTGTGCGAACCGCGGAGGGAAACAGACGAAGAGGCTCCGGGTTGACATCCCCGGAGCCTGCATCATCCGATGGGCTTTAGAGCAGGAGCGGCTGGTGTAACGAAGGGGGGTCCAAAGCGGATGACTACCTCGAAGCCGTTGTCTCGTAGGCGACCTCTTGCAGCTTATTCTGCATCCGCCGAACCAGGTCGTTGTAGGAGCCTTTGCTAATGACCCTGTTGAACTGCGCCCGATAGATCTGGGAAAGCCGCATGCCGTCGATACCCAGGTCACATATCATCCATGACCCGTTCTGCCGAATGAGATGGTAATCGACGGGGATTTCGGCGTCCTCGGCCACCACGATAGCCTGGACGATCGTCCGCTTCCCCTCGATTCGCTCCCCGATATAGCGCTGCTCCGACTGAGCCTTGGTCGCCATTTTCATAAATTGCGATTTCTTAAGGAGGTCTCGGAAGAGTCCAACAAATTCCTTCCGCTCCTCCGGCGAGCGCTTCCTCCAATGCCGACCTAACGCCAGTCGGGCCATCTCCGGGAAGTGGAAGCGCTCATCGATGACACGAGAGAACTGGTTCAATTTCTCCCGGCTGAGGCTCACGCCGGGACCCTGATTGCCGAGGGTATTTTTCACCTCAATGACAGTGTCTTGAACCCATTCAGTTGGGGAACCCGCCAGGGCTATGCCGGGCACGAGCAGTAAAGAACCCACTCCAACCATCGCCCGGGCTAAGGTATTCATTCTCATAGTTGTTACCTCCCAATTGAGCATGTCGCTCTAAGAATTAGAGTACATGTAGGGTGTATGGGTGCAACTTGTGTGCCACGCCAGGTGGGCCCGCCGAGGAATAAAATTCCCGCATATTTTACTGAAGCTATCCGATTCCCCTTCACTCTTTCGTCCAGGCCTGTATGGGGTGGGTGCAGAGCAGGCACGCCTTTGGCCTTGCCTTGAGTGCAGAAGTGCGAATTGTGCAAGGGGGTACAGGGGGTTCAATGAGGGTGTGAGGGAGTCTTGAACGTATCGGTAGGGGCGGCGGCGCCTATTTGGCCCGCAGCACCCTTGCCCGCCGGCCCTCATCGATGATGTACTTCAGGGGATTGACTGGGGTCCCGTTGACGAGGACTTCGTAGTGCAGATGGGAGCCGGTGCTATGCCCCGTGTTCCCCACGGTGCCGATCACCTGCCCCCGCTTGACTCGCTTGCCCTTTCTGACCTTGTTCCGTTGATTGTGGCCGTAGAAGGTCTTGAAGCCAAAACCGTGGGTGAGAACAATAACCCGCCCGTAGCCGGGCAGTTTGCCAGTATAGGTGACTACCCCGTCGGCCGGGGCGACGATCGGGGTCCCCCGTAAGGCGGCAATGTCGATGCCCGTGTGCCGCTGTCGCCGTCCCGTGAACGGAGAGATGCGGCGACCAAACTTGGAACTCACGTAACCCTGAGTCGGCCAGAGGGTCGGCGTCGCGACTAACCGGTCCTTTTGCCGGGTGAGGTAGGTGGTGAGGGCCTCGAGACTCTCCTCCCGGAGGGCCACCTCGCGCTCGAGGTG
>LXTG01000071.1 GCA_001643535.1 candidate division NC10 bacterium SPGG6
CCGCCGAGGGGGTGATACCGAATCCGCCCGCCGCATTCTCGGCATTCGCAATAGTCAGGAGGACCTCGTACTTCCTCTGGAGGCTCGGCAGCAGAGTGGCCACGGCTTGCCGCCCCGGCTTCCCGACGATGTCGCCAACAAATAGCACCTTCATGCAGACCTCAGACCGGGGACTGGAGACCGGAGAGATGGGCTGACCAATTTAGCTGCGGCCCCGCGAGTCTCCGGTCTCCAGTCTCATGTCTCCTGTCTTATTTGGCGTACTCGACGGCCCGGGTCTCCCGAATTACTGTGACCTTCACGTGGCCAGGATACTCCAATTCCTGTTCGATCCGGCTGGCGATGTCCCGGGCCATGTGCTGAGCATCGGTATCGGAGACCTGGCCGCTTTCCACGATGATCCGAATCTCCCGCCCGGCTTGGATGGCATAGGACTTCGAGACGCCCCGAAAGGAGTCGGCGATCTTTTCCAGCTTTTCCAACCGCTTCACGTAGGACTCCAGGATCTCCCGACGGGCCCCGGGTCGGGCAGCGGAGAGAGAATCCGCCGCTTGAAGGATGACGGCCTCGAGGCAGTTCGGTTCCTCATCCTCATGGTGGGCGGCAATGGCATTCACCACATGGGGATGCTCCCCGTACTTCTTCGCGAATTCCGCGGCAATCTGGGTGTGGGTCCCCTCATGGTAGCCGTCCACCGTTTTGCCGATATCATGCAGAAGCGCGGCCCGCTTCACCAACGCGGGGTCCAATCCCATTTCCGCGGCGATCATGGCCGCCAACTGAGCCACCTCCCTCGTGTGATGAAGTTGGTTTTGGGAATAGCTCGTCCGGTACTGGAGGCGACCGATGAGCCGAATCAGCTCCGAGTGAAGACCCGTCACCCCGAGCTCAAAGGTGATCTGCTCACCCGCTTCCCGGATCTTCTCGTCAATATCCTTCTTGACCTTTTCCACCACTTCTTCAATCCGGGCTGGGTGGATGCGGCCATCGGCGATGAGGCGGTCCATGGCGATTCGGGCAATTTCTCGCCGGACCGCGTCGAAGCCCGAAAGGATCACCGCCTCCGGCGTATCATCCACAATGACATCGATCCCGGTGGCCTTCTCGAAGGCCCGAATGTTCCGTCCCTCCCGGCCAATGATTCGTCCCTTCATGTCATCACTGGGCAGAGCCACCACCGAGACGGTGGCCTCGGCGACAAAATCGGAGGCACACCGGTCGATAGCGATGGCCAAGATCTCTTTGGCCTTTCGGTCTGCTGTCTCCTTCGCCTCATCCTCGATGCGCTTGACGAGGGCCACAGCCTCCAGACGGGCCTCGCTCTCCATGTGCCGTATCAGAACCCGCTTTGCCTCCTCGGCCGTCATCCCCGAAATTCGTTCGAGGTTCTGCCGCTCTTCCGCGAGTAGCGCCTGATACTTACTTTCATTTTCCCGAACCAACTCCTCGCGCCGACCGAGTTCCGTTTCCTTCCCACTGATTTGCTGTTCTCGACGATCCACGAGATCCAGTTTTCGGTCCAGGGACTCCTCCCGCTGGAGGAGGCGGCGCTCCAGACCCTGGAGTTCGTTGCGACGTTCCCGGGCCTCATTTTCCAGCTCGGTTCTGGCCCGGAAGATCATATCCTTTACCTCGAGCTCCCCCTCTTTGCGCGCCCGCTCCGCCTCTTTCCCCGCATCTGCCACGATCGTTCGGGCCCGCTCCTCGCCTTCGGCGATCCGTCGGCCGGACAGGACCTTCCGGGCTACAAAGCCCAAGGCGCCTGAGACGATGGCGACACCGATCAGGACCAGCCAGCTTATTCCCATGATCTCCAAGGTTCCCCTACCTCCTCACGGGTCCCGCGGCGGGACCCTTTCATGCCTTCCCTGGTTCGATCATCCGGGTCTCAGTCACCACGAGATCGACCGGAATATCGTGGGCCTCCATGGGAAGACGCTCTACCACCTGAAAATCAAAGGCTAAACCGATCTTGAGGGTTTTCGGGCCGAGACAGGCAAGGGCTCGGTCGTAGTGCCCGCCCCCCCGGCCTAACCGATTGCTCTCAAGGTCAAAGGCCAACCCCGGCACCAGGGCAATCTCGATCGCCTCCCAAGGGACCACCCGATCCCTGCCCGGTCTCGGTTCGAGGATTCCCTGGTACCCTGGACTGAGTTGCTTGAGGTCGTCCACCTCCACCAGGGTTAGCGCTTCCCCCTCGACCCGTGGGAGGATGACCTTCCGCCCCCCCTCGACCCATCGTTCGAGCAAGGGGAGTGTCTCCACCTCACCTCCCCCAGCGACATAGAAGAGGACACGCCGCGCGCGCACAAAGGCTTCGAGTCTCCAGAGCTGCTCCGCAATCCGACGGCTCAGTTCTGCACAATCGGCCGGGGCAAGGCCTTGCCTCAGCCGACGCATCTCTGTGCGCATAGTAACTTTCGAAGTCATAGGCCGGGTCCTGGCCCGGTGGGCGGGGAGGAGAAGAGGACCCCTCGTCGGTCGGTCAAATCAGAGGGGACACAGGATCAGGAAGGGCGGCGGGAAAGCGGAAAAGCAAATACCCCCCACCTCGGTGCCGTCTGGGGGTTTCCTTATGAACCTGCCCTCGCAGGTGGGTGCCCCGCATGCGCTTCAGGCTTCCCTTCGACAGGCTCAGGGCGTGCACACCGCGCCAGTGTAAGGGCTCCCTATCATTCGACGTTGGTTCAAGGAAACCTACCCCATCACGAACACGGCAGGGGGTCTCGGTCGTCATTTTTTAGGCCCTCCAGGTGAGGGCTTCCGCTTGATCACTCCATCCAGCTCCGCTTCCAGTGTTTGGACCTGCACCGCCGCTGCGGTCTCCTCCTTCTTTACCCGCTCCTCCAGCTTCAGAAAAGCGTCCGCAATGTTCAGGGAGGCAAGGACCGCCACCTTGACCGAAAGGACAGCCGTCCCGCCCGCCACTTCGTGGATCTGTTCATCCACATACTGGGCAACCCGTCGGGTATACGCAGAATCCTCCCCTCCGAGCCCCCGCAGGGTGTATCGCTCACCAAAGATCTCTACATGTACGAGATCGCCCTGATCGGTCATCTCCGCTCTTGTAGTACGGCCTCCACACGGGAGACATCCCCGAGAAGCTCATCCACCCGGGTTCGGATCTCTTGCCGTTCGCTCTCGAGTCGCTCTACGGTCTTTTTCAAGGCAGTCTTTTCGGCATGCGTCCGCTTGATTTCCTCTTCCAAAGTCTCTACTCGGCTCTCCAGGCCCTTTCTCCCCGATTCACATTGATGGAGCAAGGACACCACTGCCTGGACCTTCCCTTCCAGGTCCTGAAGCTTTTCAAGGATCATCGCAAAACGCCCCCCAGTTCCCTTTCTACCGTCTGCACGATCTTTTCGTGAATTGTTGCCACTTCCTCGTCGGTGAGGGTCCGGTCCGCCGAACGGTACTGAATCGAAAAGGCTAAGCTTTTTTGTCCCTCAGGAACCGGCTCCCCTCGATACACATCGAACAGGCCCACCGCCTCCAACAGCATCCCCCCCGTTCGGCGGATGGCTGCCTCTACCTCTGCGGCCGGCATTCTTTCCGGAACAACCACTGCCATGTCCCGGAAGACTGCAGGGTACCTCGGCGGGGGAGTGTACCCCGGCGCGGGCCTCCGGTGCCGATCGAGGAGATCCAGATCGATCTCCATGGCGACGACACCCGTTTTGAGATCGAAGCCCCGGACCACCTCAGGATGGAGCTCACCGATCCACCCCAACACCTGCCTTCCTAGCACAATCTCTGCCTGCCGGCCAGGATGCAGATAGGGAATTCTCGCCCCCGCCCTAAGCGTAACGGAAACTCCGACAACCCTTTCGAGAGCCTCTAGGACCCCCTTCAGATCGTAGAAATCAACCCCCCCCCCGCTCGTGCCCCACCACGGGGGGAGTTGATCCCCCGCCGCAACGATTCCTGCCACCCGACCTTCCACGGGTTCGGCCGCCCCGGGCTGGGGACGAAAGGTCCGAGCAATTTCAAAGAGCTTGACGTCCCGACTCCCCCGGTTTTCGTTCAGAACTACCTTCTCGAGGAGAGAGGGGAGGAGGAAACTCCGTAGGACCGCTTCTCCACCCAGGGGATTTCGAATGCGTACCACACGGCGCAACACATCCCCTAGAGGCAGGCGCAACTTATCAAAAAGGTCCTCTCGTGTAAAGCTAAAATTGACGGTCTCCTGGAAACCCCAAGCAGTGAGCAGCCGACGCATTTGCCGTTCAATCCCCCAGAAGGGCGTCACCCCCGCCGGTCGGACCTGGCCCACCGGCAGGGTCGTTGGGATCTGATCGATACCTTTCAGACGGGCCACCTCCTCTATTAAGTCGATTTCCCGGGTGAGGTCCAGCCGATGGGTCGGAGTCGAGACCGCAAGGATCTTCGTCCCGCGTTGCCTCACCCCGCATTGGACCCGCTTGAGAAGCCTGCCGATTTCCGCCTGAGGGATGGAGGTGCCCAAAATCTGCCGAACCCGCTCGACGCGCATCAAGAGAGGTGCAGGTCTCGATCGCTTGACCTGAAGGTCGATAACGCCCCGGGCCACCCGCCCCCCCGCTAGCTCTACGAGAAGCCGGGCCACCCGGTCCAGCGCCTGAACGATCCCCTCTGGATCAACCCCACGTTCAAAGCGATAGGAGGACTCGGTGTTGAGCCCCAAGGCCTTGGCAGTCCGCCGGACACTCACCGCCTGGAAGAGGGCGCTTTCCAGGAGGAGGTTTCGGGTCTCGGCTGTGACCTCTGTCGCCGCACCTCCCATTACCCCCGCGATAGCGACCGGTCTCACCGCATCCGAAATGACCAGCATTTCTGGGCCAAGGAGGCGCTCGAGGCCGTCGAGGGTTTCTATCCGCTCCCCTTTTACCGCCTCTCGCACGATGATCCGCCCCCCCTCGAGCCTCGCATGGTCGAAGGCATGAAGGGGCTGGCCCATCTCCAAAAGAACATAATTTGTGGCATCCACCACGTTGTTAATAGGCCTGAGCCCCAAGAGCGAGAGCCGCCGCCTGATCCAGTAAGGGGAAGGACCGATTCTCACCCCTTGGATCACGCGGGCCGCATATCGGGGACAGAGGTGAGCCGCCTTCACCGCAACCGAGGTGAGGGTTCGGATCGGGGGCCCATCCTCCCGGGGCCTGGCCGCTTTGAACCGAAGGGACCCCCCCGTCAGGGCAGTCACTTCCCTTGCGATCCCCCGGTGGGAGAGACAGTCTCCCCGATTGGGGGTGATGGCGACCTCGAAGATGTGATCATGAACGCTCAAGGCTTTGGCGAGATTGTCCCCCGGAGTTGCCCCCTCGTCGAGAATGAGGATGTCGGCGCCATCCTCCCCCAGGCCTAACTCCTTTTCAGAACAGAGCATTCCAACCGATTTCTCCCCTCGGATCAGTGCCTCTTGGATTTCCCGTCCACCTGGAAGGTACGCGCCCGGGAGGCCCACCGGAACGCAGCTGCCGACAGAGATGTTTTGGGCGCCGCAGAGAACCGGGACAACCGATCGTCCCACATCGACCCGACAGCGGCTGAGCCCTTCGCCCAGGGGATGGATGGCCGCAATGCGGCCGACCACCACCCCTGTGAAAGCGGGCCGGATTTCCTCAATACCCTCCGCCTCAAGGCCAGCCATGGTCAGGCGCTCGGCCAGCTCGACAGGGGTGAGAGCAATCTTGACAAATTCTTGTAGCCAATTGAAGCTCACTTTCATAGAATGGACTCCCTCCCGTGCAGAAAATCGCACGGGTGAAGTTCATGTGTCAAGTTGTTAATCCGCGATGGGTGCCTATCCCCGGCATCGCGGAGGCCGGGGCTTGGCCACGGCCTCCGCCCGTCGGTGGACATTACCCTTCCCCCCCGGTTTCAACGGAGCTGAGTAGCAACAGCCAGCGGCTCTGGACCGATTCTTGCACCGATCCTGGGCCAACAGAGGCTGCATTTCACGCGCTGCGCCAGGCGTCAGTGCCTCAGCCAATGTCGGCCCCAAGGCCTTAAAAGAAGGGAGACGGAGGGACCAGAGATGATCGGGGTAAAATGCCCAAAGTGCGCATTAATGCAGATGTCCCGGCCGACTTGCAAATCCTGCGGCACGGCGCTGAACGGACCGGCACCGCACCCCACGCCCACACAGGCTTTCACGACCCCCCCGCCCGTCTCTTCCCCGCCGCCACCAGCCGGCCCCATTTATATGACCCAGGAGGCCCCTCCCTATATGACCCAGGAGGCCCCTCCCTATATGGCTCAAGGGGGACCGCCGTCCATGGTCGACGATGCACCCCCGCATTTGGCCCAGGGGGGCACCCTGTACTCCGAACTCGATGGAGGCCAGATCCACTGGCTCACCTTCCATGGCACGGGAGGATCCCTGTTCGGGATTCAAATCGTCAACATGTTTCTGACGATCCTCACGCTGGGGATTTACTATTTCTGGGGGAAAACCAGGGTCCGGAGCTACCTCCTGAGTCAGACCGAGTTTGCAGGAGATCGGTTCGCCTACCACGGGACCGGCAAGGAATTGTTGATCGGATTCCTGAAGGCGATGGTGCTGTTTGTCCCTATCATTGCGTTGTACTACGCACCCCAGTTCGTAGAGGTGACCGAGGTCGTGAAGATCGTGACAATACTGTTCGTGTACGGCATGATGGCCGTGCTCATCCCCCTTGCCATGGTGGGCGCACGGCGCTATCGTATGAGCCGGACCTCGTGGCGGGGGATCCGGTTCTCGTTCCGAGGTGGAGGAATGGACTTCGTGAAGCTCTTCGCGAAGTGTTCGTTCCTCAACATGATCACGGGGGGACTCTACTACCCCTACTATGAAACGAGGAAACACGCCTTCATGGTATCCCACTCTTACTTCGGCAATCAGAAATTTCACTTCGATGGACACGGGCGCGACCTTTTCGGCAGCTATATGCTGGCCATGCTGCTCGCGCTTCCAACCCTGGGTCTGTACTGGTTCTGGTTTCAGGCCAAGAAACACCGCTACTTCTGGGACAACACCACTATTGACTATGCCCGGTTTCGCTCCGCGGTGACGGGGGGCGCCCTCCTCCGGCTTTGGATGGGGAACATACTCTTGCTGGTCGTCACTTTGGGTCTGGCCTGGCCATGGGTGGTCGTCCGAAACGCCCAGTTCACCGCCCGGTACCTGACCCTTGAGGGCTCTGTGGATCTCACAGCGATCCAGCAGCAAGCCCAGGTCGCCTCTCCGACGGGGGAAGGGCTCGCCAGTTTCCTGGACCTGGACTCAGGCTTCGACTTCGGGTAGGACTGATCCAGCCTTCTGTGTGCTCCTCCTCCCCTCCTCAGCTCTGTTGCCACTCACCAGCGCCTTGCCCTATACGCCTGACGGGCTGGAAAGCCGGTAGGGAGATCGATCGACGCCGATGACGACCCAATGGGAAGGGCACTATCTGGACGGCCGGACCGCCGCACGCCAGCGAGTGGCGATCCGCCTCATGCGTAGCGGCCTGGAGATCATCACCGAGAAGGGCGCGACCGCTTGGTGGCCGTATCCGGGGATCCGCCAGACGCAGGGCTCCTACGCGGGCGAAGAGGTACGTCTGGAGCGAGGCGCTGAGATTCCGGAGGTGCTCCTGGTCTCGGATGCGGCATTCT
Source organism: candidate division NC10 bacterium SPGG6 (assembly GCA_001643535.1). GTDB lineage: Bacteria > Methylomirabilota > Methylomirabilia > Methylomirabilales > CSP1-5 > CSP1-5. Next base: position 7,615 of record LXTG01000071.1, read on the forward strand.
TGACCGCACTGCACCGGATCGCGCCGGAGTTGGCCACTCGCTTCCACAACCCCACCCGTCGCTGGATGCGGGCCAAACTGACCATCCTCGCGGCCATCGCCGTCATCGGGATCACGACGGTCCTCTATTTTTGGGGTATCCCGGCCATGGCGGGTCTTGTGGCGTCCCGTGTCCCTGTTTCGTGGGAAGAGCAACTGGGCCAATCCGTGATCGAACAACTCGCCCCGCCCTCGGCGCAATGCACAGACCCGGTCCGCATACAGCCCATCAAAGAGATCGTAACCACCCTCACCAACACACTTCCGAATTCTCCCTATACTTTTCGCGTGATGGTCGTCGACAACCCCGCCATGAATGCCTTTGCGGCGCCGGGGGGATACATCGTGGTGTTCCGGGGGTTACTCGAGCGAACCCAAACCGCCGAGGAGCTGGCCGGCGTTCTCGCCCACGAGCTGCAGCACGTCGTGAAGCGCCATGCCACCCGCATGCTGATTCAGCACGCATCAACCGGGCTTCTCTTCGCCGCCCTCACCGGAGGTGGAGGCGACCCAGCCGCCATCGGGCTGGAAGGCGCGCGCACCCTCGGAATCCTGCGGTATAGCCGCCGTCACGAGGAGGCGGCCGACGCGGAAGGTGTCCAAATGCTCGTTGCGGCCGGGATCGATCCCAAAGGAATGATCACCTTTTTCGAGACACTGGCAGAAGAGGGGAAGGGCATGCCGGAATTCCTCAAGTATGTGTCGACGCATCCGAGCACCGCGGACCGAATCACGCGGCTGCAGTCACTGGCGGCACAGGTAGAAGGAAATCCCGTCAAGCTCCTCCCGGACTATGATTGGGAGGACGTGCATCAGATTTGCCAGGCCACCGGCACGCAACTTCGTCCCTGACCCCAGAAGGTGGCGGCTAGGATGAGCAGGTGACCCCCAACCTTTACCTTTAGAAGGATCCATGTTAGGCAACGTCCACGACCCTCCCGCCGCTCGCTGAGAGGAGATCGGCTGCCCGGATCCGCAGCATGACGTCGGTACTCCCGCCCCCCGCATAGACCTCTTCCATTGACAGGACCGCCCGGTCGATGAGGACCGGCAGCGCCTCTCGATGGGCGAAGGGGGGCGTCCCGCCAACAGGAAATCCTGTGATTCTCTCCACTTCTTCACGAGTCGCGATGCGGGCCTTCTTCCCCCCAACCCCCTTGAGGAGCTTTTTTGTGTTCACCCGAGCGGTGCCCCGGACAATGACCAGATACGGGTGTCTATCCACCAGGAAGAGGAGCGATTTGACCACCTCCTCAAGACTCACTCCCAAAGCCACCGCAGCCGCCTCGACGGTCGGGGTGGGGGCACCCGGGCGGATGATCTCTCCGGCGATCCCGCGCTCAGCCATCCACAGGGCGACGCGCTCTGCGCCACCTTGGCTGAGAGTGGAGAGTTGAGGGTTGAGAGACGAGCCTTCTGACCTTGATTCAGTCACCCTCTGCACTCCCTGAACGCTAAACTCTAGGCCCTCAACTCTAGACTCTCGACTCTCAGCTGCTACAGGGCAGGGAATTGTTGGAGAAATCGGAGGTCATTCTCAAAGAAGAGCCGAATGTCATCGATCCCGTGCCGCAGCATGGTGATCCGCTCCACCCCCATGCCGAAGGCGAAGCCGGTGATCTCCGGATCATAGCCCACCATGCAGAAGACCGCGGGATCCACCATCCCGGCGCCCAGGATCTCCAGAAAGCCGCTTCCCTTACAGACTCGGCAGCCGGTCCCCTTGCACATCATGCAGGCAATGTCCACCTCGGCGCTGGGCTCGGTGAAGGGGAAAAAGCTCGGCCGGAAACGGAGGGGAGTCCCAACCCCGAAAAACTGATCGACAAAGGCCTGCAGGGTTCCCTTGAGGTCGGCAAAGCTCACCCCGTGATCCACAAGAAGCCCCTCCACCTGATGAAACATCGGAGAATGGGTCGGATCGGCGTCCCGCCGATAGACCCGCCCAGGTGCCACGATCCGGACTGGAGGGGGTTGCGCCTCCATCACGCGAATCTGGACGGGGGAGGTGTGGGTCCGCAGGAGAACCTCATCGGTCACATAGAAGGTATCCTGCATGTCTCTCGCCGGATGGTCTTTCGGGATGTTTAATGCTTCGAAGTTATAGTAATCGAGTTCCACTTCAGGTCCTTCCGCCACTGAGAAACCGAGGCGCTGGAAGATCTCGACAATCTCGTAGAGGGTTGCGGTCAGAGGATGGAGGCTGCCTTGCCGAACCGGTCGGCCGGGCAAGGTGATGTCGATCGCATCCTGAACAGCCAGCCCGTCATGGAGGGCCGCCCGAAGGACCTGTTGCCGCTGCTGCAGTGCATTTTCGATCTTCGCCTTCAGTGCGTTCGCCTTCTGCCCGGCCTCCCGCCGCATGTCGGGTCGAAATGCGCCGAGGCTTCGCAGGATCTCGGTCAGCTCCCCTTTCCGTCCCAGGACCCGGATCCGAATCTGTTCCAGCGCCTCAAGCTCCTCGACCCCCTCGATCGCCGGCAAAGCCCACGCCTCGAGCGCCTGGAGCCCTTTCTCGATACGTGCGCTCTCTTCCATCGCTCCCCCGAATAAGACAAAGCCCCGATTGCGATCGGGGCTCGGCACGCACCTCCCGGATGTTGCCTCGTGCCGTCCAACTTTTGTAAGCCGAACCTGAGTTGCCCGCCTTCTTGCAACGATCGTCAGCAAGCGCAGCGAGAAAGTTGGCACAAATAGTTGGAACGGTACTAGCCGCCCACCGACCCCTTGGCCACGGCCGCCACGCGGCTGAAGGCAGCTGCATCGGTCACCGCCAGATCGGCAAGTGTCTTTCGGTCGAGGACCACCCCGCCCTTCCTGAGGCCCCCCATCAACTGGCTGTACGAGAGACCGTTTGAGCGGGCGGCAGCGCCGATGCGGGTCACCCAGAGCCTGCGGAACTGACGCTTTCGTGTACGGCGATCCCGGTAGGCATAGCGCAAGGACCGGTCCACCGCCTCTTGGGCAGTACGGAAGATGGACTTTCGCCTTCCCCAGAACCCCTCAGCCTGTTTGAGTACCCGGTTGCGCCGACGCCGGGTTACGTATCCTCCTTTGACCCTCGCCATACTTCTCTCTCCTCATCTCCTCCTGCCACGTTCCTTACAGGTACGGGATCAGCCGACGAACCCGCTTGACGTTCGTCGGATGGATCAGGTCCGCTTTGCGGAGCCGTCGGAGTCGATCCGCCCCCTTGCCGGTCAGCAGGTGGCTTTTACAAGCCTTCCGCCGCCGAACCTTTCCGCGACCGGTCACTTTGAACCGCTTCGCTGCCCCTCGGTGGGTTTTCAGCTTGGGCATGGCCTACTCCTTCACTGTTTCCTGGACCCCTTTCCCTTCCCCCACTTTCAGATCCGGTCTCGGGGCGAGAATCATGATCATGTTCCGCCCCTCGAGTCTCGGGGTTTGCTCCAACTGCGCGACCTCCTTCAGGGAATCGGCCAGGCGGTCTAACAGTCGCTTCCCCAGCTCGGTATGCACCATTTCCCGGCCCCGGAACATCATGGTGACCTTGGCCTTATGGCCCGACCGAAGAAACCGGTCCACGTGGCGAGCCTTGAACTGAAAATCGTGCTCGTCGGTCTTGGGCCGAAGCTTGATCTCTTTGATCTGAATGACCGTCTGTTTCTTCTTCGCCTCCCTGGCCTTTTTCGACTGCTCGTACCGGTACTTGCCGTAGTCCATAATGCGGCAGACCGGCGGCTTTGCCAGAGGGGCAACCTCCACGAGATCGAGGTCCAGGCCCTGGGCCTTTTCTAGCGCCTCCTCCGGCGACATAATCCCGAGCTGGACGCCGTCGGCGCTGATCACCCGGATCTCCCGGACCCGGATCCGCTCGTTAATTCGCAGGCCCTTTTCGATTCCGGCTCACCTCCTCACAGCGCGGGTCCAGTCATGGGGGGATGGAGCAGATCCCGAAGCTCATCGAGCAGTGTATCCACCGGCATAGTCCCCCGCTCGCGGCGACCCCGCTCTCGCACAGAAGCTAGACTCCCTTCCACCTCCCGGTCCCCCACCACCACGATGTAGGGGACCTTGGTCACCTCCGCCTGGCGGATTCGATACCCCACCTTTTCGTTTCGATCATCGATCTGGACCCGCACCCCAGCGGTATCCAGGCGTCCCGCCACGTGCTGGGCGTAAGGCTCATGCCGCTCGGCCACCGGGAGAATCGCGACTTGAACCGGGGCCAGCCAGAAGGGGAAGGCCCCTCCGTAGTGCTCGATTAAGATACCAAAGAATCGCTCGAGAGAGCCCAGGAGGGCCCGATGGACCATCAGGGGGCGATGCGATCTCCCATCCTCTCCGATGTAACTGAGATCGAATCGCTCCGGCATGTTAAAATCGATCTGGATCGTTCCACATTGCCACTGGCGCCCCAGGACATCGACGAGAGAAATATCGATCTTGGGCCCGTAAAAGGCCGCCTCGCCCTCTACCCGGTCGAAGGCAAATCCACTCTTCTCCAGGACCCTCTCAAGGGCCGACTCCGCCCTCTGCCACTCCTCCTCGCTTCCCGCGTATTTGGTCATCTGGGCCGGATCGCTCACCGACAGGACCAGGTGGTGTTCCGGAAATCCGAACGCCCGGAGCATGGCCAGGGCGAGCTCCAGCACGTCGGCGACCTCGCTCTCGAGCTGCTCCGGCCGACAGAAGATGTGGGCGTCATCCTGGGTGAAACCCCGGACCCTGAGCAGCCCATGGAGGACCCCCGACCGCTCATAGCGGTAGACGGTCCCCAGCTCGCCGAGCCGGAAGGGAAGATCCCGGTAGCTCCGAGTGTGGGAACGGTAGATCAGGATGTGAAAGGGGCAGTTCATGGGCCTCACCAGGTATTCCTGCCCCTCGACCTCCATCCCTGAAAACATGTTGTCCTGGTACCAGCTCAAATGCCCGCTGACGTCCCACAGGTGGGCCCGGGCCACATGGGGGGTGTAGACAAGCTGATATCCCCTGCGACGGTGCTCCTTCCGCCAGAAGGCCTCGATCACCTCTCGGACCAAGGCGCCTTTGGGATGCCACAGGACCAGCCCGGGACCTATTTCTTCCTCGATGCTGAACAGTCCAAGTTCCCGACCCAGCCGCCGGTGATCTCGACGTCTCGCCTCTTCGAGGCGGTATAGATGCTGCTCGAGTGCCTCCTCCGTGGGGAACGCGGTCCCGTAGATCCTTGTGAGCATGGGATTCTGTTCACTCCCTCGCCAGTAGGCCCCCGCGATGTGGGTCAACTTGAAGGCCCGCAGGAAGGAGGTATCAGGCACGTGGGGGCCCCGGCAGAGGTCAAGGAAAGACCGGCTCTGGTAAAAGCTGACCATCCCGCCCGTCTCGGCCTCTCCCTTGAGCTCTTCCACCGTATCGGGCCTGGAGGTCCCGTAACGGCGGATCGCCTCGAGAATTTCCACCTTATAGGTTTCTCCGCGTGTCTCCATGAGCCTCAGGGCTTCCTCCACCGGCATCTCCACCCGGACAAACGGCAGACGATCGGCCTGCAGAGCTCGCATTCTCGCCTCGATGACCGGGAGGTCTTCGGCTGGCAATGGCCGGGGCAGGTCGATATCATAATAGAAGCCGTCCTCCACCGGTGGGCCAATGGCGAACTTGGCTTCCGGATACAGCTCCTGGACCGCGGCGGCCATGAGGTGGGCGGTGCTATGGCGCAAGATAAACAAGCCCTCGGGAGAATCCATCAACACGAGCTCCACCCTCGCCCCGGCCGGTGGCACCGTGGAGAGGTCCACCGGTTTTCCATCAAGACGCCCAGCCACCACCCGCCCCTCCAGGTCCGCATGGATCTGACGGAGCAGCTCCGCGAGGCTCAGACCCGCCTCAAGCCGCTGGATCTCTCCACTGGGAAGGATCACATCCACGTGCGCCATGCTGTCTCTACCCCTCACGCAACAAAAAAGGTATCACGGAGTCCCCCGTGATACCTCTTCGATCATCCACGAAGGATGCATGCAAGCGGGGATGGTAGGCACGGGCGG
>LXTG01000118.1 GCA_001643535.1 candidate division NC10 bacterium SPGG6
CGCTCGAGCACGTCCTGGCTCGTTTTGACCCGCCCGCCCCTTACCTGGCTCGTTTTGACCCGCCCGCCCCTTGGCGCGCGCCGTCGCTCAAGCCGCGAGGGCTTCGGTCGGCGGCTGGTAGTCGTGGCCCAGATCGCGGGCTACCGCCTCGTAGGTGATGCGACCGCGATGGACATTGAGGCCGGCCAAGAGGTGGCGATCCTTGGCCATGGCCTTCTCGTGGCCCAAATCCGCGAGGGCGAGGGCGAATCGCAGGGTGGCGTTGTTGAGGGCGAAGGTCGAGGTGCGCGGCACCGCCCCCGGCATGTTGGTGACGCAGTAATGAACGACACCCTCCTCCACATAGACGGGATCGGCATGGGTGGTCGCTCGGCTGGTCTCGAAGCAGCCGCCCTGGTCGATCGAAACATCGACGATCACCGATCCCGGCCGCATGCGGCCGACCATCTCCCGAGTCACGAGCTTCGGTGCGGCGGCGCCCGTGACCAGCACGCCGYYGACCACCAGATCGGGCACCGCCGCTTGAAGTTGCGCCAACAGAGACTGCCGAAATTCAACGAGCCGCAAAGCTTCGCTGTTCATTTCCTGATCGGCAATTTCGCATGCCACGCCCACGGCGACGATCAGCGGCACCGCCAATGTGCCCGATCGCACACCGCGTTCCTGACCGCCACCGCTGATTTCAGCCAGCAGACGGGCGCGCGGGCGCCGACGGACGTACAGAACTCCAACACCTTTTGGTGCGTACATTTTGTGGCCCGAAACGCTCAACAGGTCGATCGACATATCGTCCACGTCGAGGGGTATCTTGCCTGCCGCCTGCGCGGCGTCGGTGTGGAACAACACACCGCGCGAGCGGCACAGCCGGCCGATTTCAGCCATTGGTTGGATCACGCCAATTTCGTTATTAACGGCCATTATCGACACCAGAACCGTGCCTTCTTCAATGGCTTCGGCAAGCGCGCCAAGGTCGACCAATCCATCGGCGCCAACATCCAGCACCGTGGTGCGAATACCCTCTTCCGCCAATGAAAAGGCGGACTCCAAAACGCATTTATGTTCGGTCTCGAGGACGACGATGTGATCGCCCGCATGGCCATCGCGACCGTGCCGGCGCGCGAAGCGAGCCGCGCCTTTGATCGCCAGGTTATTGGACTCCGTCGCCCCCGATGTGAAAATGATTTCGCGAGGGTCGGCGCCAAGCAGCGCCGCAACCTTGGCACGCGCGGCCTCCACCGCTTCGGCTGCCTGCGCGCCGAACGCATGCTGCGTCGAATGGGCGTTGCCGAAATGCTCACTGAACCAAGGCAACATGGCATCGACAACCCTAGGATCGACCGGGGTCGTCGCCTGATAGTCCAAATAGACCGCCGTAGGCGTATCGGTAGCCACAGATTGTGTCGTGTCGGAAGTCGTCATCACCCCCCCCCTACGCCACCGACCGCTCGGCAACGTCGGTTTTCGCGCGGCGGTTTGCCAACGCGCTCCACGTCTCGATAAACCGGTCACAGTCGCCAGCAGTAGTTTGCCAGCCGAGGGACACGCGGATCGCGCTGGCGGCGGCATCGTCAYCGGSKCGAATGCCGATGTCGCGTGGGGAATCACCTCAGCCATGCCCGATGATGCCGACCTGTACCGAGAGACGCTTCACCCGTCTGACCCGGACCTGTACGGTTTCGAGGGGAACTGGCGCCGCCTGACAGTGGGGGTGGAAGAAATTGCAGTCCGGGGCGGCCCCTCTCGCCGGGTTACCATCCGCTACGTCCCTCACGGCGGGGCCGACTGCCCCCTCTTGAGCGACATCCTTCCTCTCGACACTCCACTTTCCCTCCGCTGGACGGGTCTTGAACCTTCTCGAGAGATGGATGCCCTGCTCAAAATCTGTCGGGCGCGGGGCCTCGACGAGTTTCAAGAGGCCTTGAGGAACTTCGCCATTCCCGCCCAGAACTTTCTCTATGCCGACCGGGCGGGAAACTATGCCTACTTCTGCGCCGGGCGCTTTCCGAGGCGCCGGAGAGGCGAAGGCCCATTCCCCCTGGACGGGGCATCCGGGGCCTCGGAATGGCAGGGGGAAATCCCCTTCGATGAGCTTCCTTCCTTGATCAACCCCCCCTCTGGCCTGATCGTGACTGCCAATCACCGGATTGTCGATGACACATATCCGCATACGTTGACCTATCTCTGGGAGCCTCCGTATCGGGCCCGACGGATTCTTGAGCTTTTGGAACGAGGAGGGCTCGACGTGCCCGACATGGCGGCCATTCAGGGTGATGTCCTGTCGCTGCAGGCGAAGGCAGTGGTGATGCGGGTGATTGCTCCGGTGGCCGGGGATCTGTCCAGGAGGGCCCGGGCGGCGGCAGAGCGGCTCCTGCACTGGGACTTTCGGATGAGGGCGGAATCCGGGGAGGCGGCGTTGTACCATGTCTTTTACGAACGGCTCCGCTCTCTGGTGTTTGCCGACCGGCTCAACCGAGTCACTCATGAGCTATACCGGGGCTACTTTTCGCTTCTCCATCTGCCGGTGGTGCCGGTGGATCGGATCCTGGAGGAGGGAGAAGCCGTATGGATGCCCGAGGGGCGAGGTCCTGTGGTGAGCCGGGCGCTTGAAGAAGCCGTCGCGTTTCTCGAAGAGAAGATGGGAGCGGAAGGAGAGTGGGCCTGGGGAAAGGTTCATTCTTTTACCCTCCGACACCCGTTGGGCGGGGGGCGGGATCGGGGGAGCACCTTCCTAAACAGGATCGTTCAACTCAATCGCGGGCCCTTTCCGCATCCGGGGGATGGGATGACGGTGAACGTTGCCGCCTATCTCCTCTCTCACCCCTTCGAACCTGTTGTGGGACCCGCCTACCGGCAGATCGTGGATTTGGGGAACGTTCACGAATCCCTGTGGATCATCCCAGGGGGGAGCTCCGGAGACCCCCTTTCTCCTCATTATAGCGATCAGCTTGCGGACTGGCGGGACGGAAGGTACCACCCGATGGATCCGAGTTCCGCGGCCCCCTCCGAGGTGCTCGAGCTGGTTCCGAGCGGCCGGGAAAGGTTTTGACTCATCCGCGGGGGGATGGTATAAGGCGAGAGCGTTATGGAAGAGTGGGGTTCGGAAGCAACCGGTTTTTTTCTTGCCCAGCAGCTCTCCGGCGTCTTTGAGGTCGAAGAGTGGCAGGTCCAGGGTGCGGCCGCTCGGTTCCGGGGGACCTTGCTGGCTCGGCCTGAAAACGCCCTGGCCATCTTGCGGCAGCGCCTGGAGCCGCACGGCTTCTTCCCGCTCCTTTCGAGTGAGCGGGAGATCCTCATCCTCCCTACCCCTGCCGTGACGAAGCGCTCGGGGGCCGAGCGTCCCTGGACTCAGATATTTCTCTTCGTTGCCACCGTCATCACTACCCTTTTCGTGGGGGCACTTCACGCGGGAGTCAATCCCTTAACGTCCCCGACAAGCCTCCTAGCGGGCCTTCCGTTTTCCTTCAGTCTTCTCTCGATCCTTGGGGTTCACGAGATGGGCCATTACTTCACAGCAAGGCGGTACGGGGTCCAGGTGACCCTTCCCTATTTCATTCCTGCGCCAGTGGGTCTCGGAACCTTCGGGGCCTTTATCAAGCTGAAATCGCCAGTCATTGACCGGCGGAGCCTGTTCGATATCGGGATCGCGGGACCACTAGCCGGCCTGTTGCTTGCCATCCCCGTCTTGATGATCGGACTGACCCTGTCCGAAATCGTCCCCGCGCGAGGTCACATGGGCATCTCCCTGGGATCCCCTCTCCTCTTCACCGTGGTCCAGGAGATGACCCTGGGTACGATCCCGGAGGGGATGGATGTTCTCTTGCACCCAGTCGCCTTCGCTGGATGGATCGGTTTTTTCGTCACCGCGCTGAATCTCCTCCCTCTCGGGCAGCTGGACGGGGGCCATATTGCCTACGCCCTCCTCGGCCGGCAGTCGGAAAGGCTGGCATTTCTCACCGCGATCGTTCTGGCCATTTTGGGGATCGCCTTCTGGCCGGGCTGGCTCTTCTGGGCCTTTGTCGCCTTCATGATGGGGTTCAAGCATCCCCCCCCCATGAACGATGTGACTCCTCTCGACGCGGGCCGACGCCTCTTGGCCCTCGGCGCCCTCATACTCCTCCTCTGTCTGATCACCCCCACTCCATTCATGACTCCTGAATTTTAGGGGGACGACCGTTGGGGAATCGCCTCCCGCCCGGCAAACTTCCGAGGGACCTGCTCGCCTCGCTCCTCGAACGGTATGCGAATCCGACAAGAGAAGTGGTGCTTGGGGCGCGGATCGGGGAGGATGCAGCGGTCTTAGAAGTGGCCGACAGATATCTTGTGGTCTCGACTGACCCCATCACCTATGCGACGCGGGAGATGGGGTATTACGTCGTGACGGTCAATGCCAACGATGTCGTAACCCGCGGGGCGAGACCCCGGTGGTTCCTCATGACCCTCCTGCTTCCGGAAGGAGAGAATGAGGCAGAGGTAGAGAAACTATTTCAGCAAGTCGATGCGGCCTGCCGTGGGCTCGGTGTCGGGCTCATCGGGGGCCATACCGAGGTGACCCCGGGACTGGATCGGCCCCTGGTGATCGGAACGATGATCGGCGAGGTGGCAAAGGATCGGTTGGTCGTGACCTCCGGGGCGCAGATCGGAGATGATCTCCTCCTCACGAAGGGGATTGCTGTGGAAGGAACGGCCATCCTGGCCCGAGAGCGGGAAGAATTTCTCAAAGCGCGTGGCTATTCTGAAGCATTCATCCAACGGGCTCAAGGGTACCTCTATGACCCGGGCATCGGCATCGCGAAGGAGGCACTGGTGGCGGTAGAAGCGGGACGGGTGAGCGCGATGCACGATCCGACCGAAGGGGGACTTTCCTCGGGGTTGTATGAGCTCAGTGAGGCGGCAGGGGTCGGTTTGGAGGTGGAGGAGGCACAGGTCCCGATCCTGGACGAGACCCGCCGTCTCTGCGAGGAGTTTCACATAGACCCCCTGGGGCTCATCGCCTCTGGCGCCCTCCTCATCACCTGCCCTCGATGTGACACCGGGCAGCTGCTAGGGGCGATTGAAGCAGCGGGGGTCGCGGTCTGGCGGATCGGTTGCGTGATCCCGCAGGCGCGGGGTGTCGTCCTGGCCGGTCCGGAGGGGGAAAGAGCCGTTCCCGCCTTTCAGCGGGACGAGATTGTTAAGATTTTGGCAGTGTAATGATCCCTGTTGCCTGGGGGAGCACCCCAACTCCTCTCGTCCCCAAAGGGCCACCAGCAAGGCGGCGTATCTAAGAGCAAATCCGGGCGCGAAATAGAGACGTGCACCGGCGCTCTGACCCGAAAAGTTGAGATCGATCGGCACCCCTCCTGAGGGTGACCCAGAGTAATAAGATTTTACACGGAGCCTGAAGGGGCACGCCATGCGGCAGATGGTCATCGATGCGTTACAACATCCCTTTCGGGATCCCCAAGCAATTCGGAAGCTTCTCCTCGGTGCTGTCTTCAATACCCTCCCCATAGTGAACCTCTTGACTTTTGGCTATACCTTGCGCCTGCTCGAGCAGGTGCTGGGGGGAGAGGAGGAGCTCTTGCCTGAATGGACCGGTTTTACCGATCTGTTCATGAGGGGGCTGAAGGTCTTTCTGGTAGCCTCTGTCTACATGGCTTTTCCCCTGCTCCTGTTGCACGTCGGGGCCAATCTCTTTCTCTTCTCCATCGCCGCACTCCTCTCCGGGATCCTCGAGCCGATGGCTCAGGTGAATCTGGCCCGGACGGGTCGCATCTCGGAGGCCCTTGCCTTGCCGAGAGTCTGGACGGAGATCAAGTTGATCGTGGGCGAGTACCTCGGCGCCCTCGCCGTCTGGTACGTGCTGTTCTTTCTCATCGCCACTCTGCTGTCCGGAACGGCACCCCTTCTGCTTTGGATCCTCGGCTCCTTCGTCGGATTCTATCTCTATCTTTTCTTCGCCTCCTTGTTCGGACGGGCCTGTTCGCAAACTCACATCGTTCGGTATCGTCCCTCCTGACCCTGGTGTTCGTGGCGAGAGGTGTGTGAGATGCCTCCCAAGAAGGGGTAGGATCTTGATTCCGGACAAGGGATGATATAGAAAGCTTGCCGAGATCGGACGCTACGCTTACGGGAGACGGTCGAGGCACAGGAAGGCCAAGGGGAGAGATGGTGCCGAAGGGGGGAGTCGAACCCCCACGGACTCACGCCCACATGGTCCTGAACCATGCGCGTCTACCAGTTCCGCCACTTCGGCAACTAACTCTTGTACACATAAAGAGGCTGGCGGGAAAAGTCAACGGGAAAGTTGTCCTACGGTGGAAGGAGAGGCCATGGAACTCGTAGATGATCAGATGTGTTTTGTCTGCGGCAAAAAAAATCCCGCCGGGCTTCAACTCGACTTCGAACTCGTGGGGGAGGCGGAGGTGCGTACGAGCTTTCTCCCGACACAACAGTTCCAGGGCTTCCGCGATATCGTCCACGGGGGCATCATCGCCACGATCATCGATGAGGTGATGGTCAACGGCGCGTGGTTGCGCGGCGTCAGAGCGGTGACCGGAAGATTGGACGTCCGGCTCAAACGGCCCGCTAGGGTGGGGGAGCGTCTTTACTTTACCGGGAGGATTCTCCGGGACGGAGGCAAGACCGTGGACATGGAAGGTCGGGCGACCACAGCCGACGGTGTCATTGTGGCGGAGGGTCGGGGCCTTCTGATGAAGGTGGACCGTTGAGGATCATCACGCTGCTGACCGATTTTGGGAGTGCCGATCCCTTTGTCGGGATCATGAAAGGGGTGATCCTGGGGATCAACCCTCGGCTGCACGTGATCGACCTCTGCCACGGGGTATCCCCCCAGGATGTTCTCGAAGCTGCCTTCCTCCTACACTGTTCGTACCGGTACTTTCCCGAAGGGACTATCCACGTGGTGGTGGTCGATCCCGGCGTGGGAGGAGGGCGCAGGCCTCTCGTGGCCGAGGGAGGACATGGGTATTATGTTGCCCCGGACAACGGGGTCTTGAGCTATCTCGTCGCCTCGGGTGAGATCCGGCGCGTCGTGGAGATCACCGCGGACGCGTACTTCCTCCATCCTGTGAGCCGGACGTTTCATGGACGGGATATCTTTGCCCCGGTGGCAGCGCATCTTTCGCGCCGCGCCACGCTCGATCGCTTCGGGAAGCGTACGACCACCTACGCACGCCTCTCCCTGCCTTTGCCCAGGGAAAAAGGGGAGGGGGTCCTTGTGGGTTCCATCCTCCATGTGGACCGGTTCGGGAATCTCATTACCAATATTTCCGCCCGCGAGATCTCGGGCCTTCCCTCGGAGAAGGGGATCAGAATTTCGATCAAGGGGAGAACGATCCACGGCCTGGAGGAGAGTTACGCCAGTCTCAAGGCAGGGGAGATGGGAGCCATCCTTGGGAGTGCTGGCTATCTGGAAATCTTCTCCAACCGCCGCAGTGCGGCGCGAGTCCTGAAGGTAGGACGGGGAGCCACGGTTCGCGTGGAAGGGCGAGAAAGGCGGCGGGGACCGACGATCGACAATAAGAAAGTGACTGATAGCTAGTGGTTGGTGGTTTTCACGAATCACCAACCACCAGGAGACGGTGACCGCTGGACCCTGAACTAGTGCCGCACCAACTATTACTCGCTAACATTCCACTCTGGTGCGGCACTTCCGCTAGGGGGGCAGGCCCCCCTTCGGCGCCCGGCTGTGCCTTCGCTGAGCACCCCCCAGGCGTGGGGAAGCCTCTCCCCCACACCCCCTCAGTGCCCCTGGCTGTATCTTGTGAATGTTAGGAGAAGTGAGTTGGAGGGGCACTAGAACGGCGATCGGTCATCGAACTGCGGGCAATCCAGAGACGGAGTATCGGGAGCATCAGTAAGAGAAAGGTCCATCCCATGGCCCCAGCCAGAACCCCCTGCTGGCCATACAGCCATTTGATCCCCGTCCGTTCCAAAAGCAGGAAACCGTCAATCTTGCCCAGAAAGACCCACCCCGCGTGCAGGCCGATGGCGAAGGGGAGCGAATTGGTCCAGAGATA
>LXTG01000002.1 GCA_001643535.1 candidate division NC10 bacterium SPGG6
CACGCGTCGAATCACAGGCTCGTGGTCCATGACGCGTCGAATCAGGCAGGCCTTTCATCGGACGGATGTGAGCTGCTCAACCGTCTCCTCGGGTTCGATCTCCCTCCCGCGGTCCTTGCCCACCTCCTCGCCGGTCTCCCCCCCCGGCCCGTTATGGCATCCGCCTTCGTTTCTTATCTCCCCTCGCGTGGGACGTATCTACTTGAGGAGGAGTACAATAATTCGGTGCAACGGCTCTATCTGGACCCGTCCGGGATTCTCCGGGGCGGGGAAATCTGGAAGGGTCGCAAGGGGCTTCGATTTGATTTCAGTGCGGTCCGCGAGGTGCAGGGGATCTCTGTTCCTATGGGGATTACTCTCACGCAGGTCAGCAGACCTGTAAGCATCACGGTGACCTACCAGACGATCGAGGTCAATCCGATCCTCGCCGATCGTCTCTTTTCATTCCCCCTCTCCCCCCCAGCAGAAAATGGGGGCTGCTGATCCGCGGATGGGACTCACCCTCTGGGCACCGGCCAAGGTCAACCTCTTTCTCGAGGTCCTGCGGAAGAGGGCCGACGGATATCATGAGGTGCGGACCGTGCTGCAGCACGTCGACCTCTGCGATGAGATCCGGATCCTCGAGGGCGGGGAGGGGATCTCCGTAGAGTCGGACGGCCTTCCCTGCCCGGGGGGTGAGGAGAATCTGGCCTATCGGGCCGCGGACCTTTTCTTGGAGACCACCGGTATCCGAGCCGGCGTCCGGATCCAGATCATCAAGCGCATCCCGCTCGGGGCAGGGCTTGGAGGGGGGAGTAGCGATGCCGCCACGACCCTGTGGGGGCTCAATCGCCTCCTCCGGGCCGGCGTTACCCCGGAAGGTCTCCACCAGATGGGTATCCAGCTAGGATCGGACGTCCCTTTTTTCTTCGGTGGACCCACGACGTGGGCGTCTGGCCGAGGGGAAGACCTCCATCCCCTTCCTCCCTTTCCTGTCTCGTGGCTGCTGATTGCATTTCCCGGTTTTCCGATCCCGACTGCCTGGGCGTATGCCAATTTAGAATTGACAGGCGGGGATAAAAGCATTAGGGTGATAGCGGAAACGGAGCAAGGGAACTACGAACCTCTTCTTGCTTTATCGTGGAATCGTTTCGAGGAAGTCGTCTTCCGCCGCTACCCTGTTGTCAAGCAGCTCAAGGTGTCTCTGGAGGCCTGGGGTGCCCGGCCGGCCCTCATGACCGGCAGTGGCTCGGCAGTTTTTGGCCGGGCGCGAGTACGAGAGGAAGCGGAGGAATGGGCGGCCCGTCTCAGGGAAAAGGGGTACACGGTTTTTGTCGTCCAGACCGTGTCTCGTCCCCCCCTGGGTCCCGGTGGGATCGGGGAGGGGGGGCCGGAACGCCCCTACTGAAGAGGGCGAGAGGGGGTGGGCTTCTCGCAAAGAGGAAAGCTCATCCCCCAATTTTTTGAGAGCGGCGGTCGTGTGAATGGGTAGGGTGCGGGGTCGGCTAATGGTAGGCCGCCAGACTTTGGATCTGGCTGTCCAGGTTCGAATCCTGGCCCCGCAGCCATCATGCAGAGGGAGGGCACAGTGACTCGACTGATCCTCTTTTCTGGGAATGCCAATCGGAAATTGGCGCAGGAGATCGCCGAATATCTGGGGATGCCCCTCGGTCTGGCCGAGGTCTCTCAGTTCTCTGATGGGGAGGTCTTCGTCCAGCTCAATGAAAATGTGCGCGGGGCGGATGTCTTCGTGATCCAGCCGACCTGCCCTCCTGTGGATCATCACCTCATGGAGCTTCTCGTCATGGTCGATGCGGTGCGCCGCGCCTCTGCACAACGCATCACCGCCGTGATTCCTTACTTTGGTTACGCCAGGCAGGATCGCAAGGTGCAACCCCGAGTCCCTGTTTCAGCAAAGCTCGTGGCAGATATCATCACGGTCTCGGGGGCCCACCGGGTTCTCACCATGGATCTACACGCCGGGCAAATCCAGGGCTTTTTCAACATTCCGGTGGATCACCTTTTTGCGCTCCCGGTTCTGCTTCGCTACTTCCAGGAGCGGGAGCGGCATGAGGGAGTGGTGGTGGCCCCCGATGCTGGCGGGGTAGAGCGGGCGCGGGCCTTTGCGAAACGGCTGGGGACCTCGTTGGCCTTTATCGACAAAAGGCGGGAGGGCCCCAATGATGCCAAGGTGATGCACATAGTGGGGGATGTGAAGGATCGGGATGTGATCATTGTCGATGACATGATCGATACGGCAGGGACCATCACCCAGGCGGTGACGGCCCTTTGGGAGGCGGGGGCCCGCCGGATTTACGCGAGCTGCACCCACGCGGTCCTGTCTGGGGAGGCCATCGAGCGCATCGAGAGCTCGGGCCTTGAGGAGGTGGTGGTGACGAATACCATCCCCCTCGATGAGCGACGTTCCTGCAAGAAGCTGACCCTCCTCTCGGTGGCCCCCCTGTTGGGAGAGGCCATCGACCGGATCCATCGGGAAACCTCAGTGAGCTCACTCTTTGTGTGAGCAGATGATCGACCTCCGACGACTGACGACGGGATAGAGACGGTCATCGGTTAACGGTGATCGGTCATCGAACGAATGAACCATCCACCATGAACCAGCACGGGGGTTGCAAGTGGAATTTGTCGATCTGAAGGTCGAACGCCGGACCGGTGCGGGAAAAGGCGTTGCACGAAAGCTTCGTCGGCAGGGACAAATACCGGCCATCCTTTACGGAGAGGGAGAGCCGATCCGCTTAGCGGCAGACCCGAAGAGTCTTCTCCGAGCCCTGGGGACAGAGGCGGGCGAGAACGTCCTCCTCACCCTCACGATTGGCGATGGGGAGAAGCTCACCCGCAGGGCGATGGTGAAAGATGTGCAGGTCGATCCCGTGACCGGGATGATCCTTCACGCAGACCTCCTCGCGATCTCTATGGAGCGGCCAATTGAGGTCGGGGTACCCGTGGAGCTCACGGGAGTCGCAAGAGGTGTCAAAGAGAAAGGGGGAATGGTCAACCAGATCCTCCGGGAGCTCGAGGTGCGGTGTCTGCCGGCGGCTATCCCGGACAGGGTTGTGCTGGATGTTTCCCCCATGGATATCGGGGACGTCCTCCACGTCAATGACCTTTCGATTCCTGATGGGGTGGAGCTCCTGACCGACAGGGAAGAGGTGGTGGTGACGGTGGCCGCGCCAGTGGTGGAGGAGGTCGCCGCACCCGCCGCCGAGGAAGCGGTGGCAGCAGAGGAGGCAGCGGCAGAGGAGGCAGCCGGCGAGCCTGGTGCGGCACCGGAGGCACCCGCCAAGGCGGGAGCCAAGACACGACCCAAGAAGGAGTAAGGGGGAGGCGTTGTGGCTCATTGTGGGTCTAGGGAACCCGGGAGCCAAGTACGCCCGAAGCCGCCACAACATAGGCTTCCTGGTCCTGGAGGAGCTTGCGCGTCGGCGGAACGCGCGTATTTCCCGTCGCCGCTGGGAAAGTTTGTACGCTGGGGGTAGCCTGGGGGGGGAACCGATCACTCTTGTCAAACCGCTCTCCTTCATGAACCAAAGCGGCAGGCCGGTCAAGGCGTGGCTGGAAAAGACGTCGGTCCCGAAAAAGCTCGTGGTGATTCACGACGATCTCGATCTCGCCTTTGGGCGGATCAAGGTGCTGGCCAGAGGGGGACCTGGAGGACATCAGGGGGTCCGTTCCATCCAAGAGGAGATCGAGACGGGTGCCTTTCTCCGAGTGCGGGTCGGCATCGGCCGGCCGGAAAGAGGGGACGAGGTCGAATTTGTCCTGAGTCCTTTCGACGAGGCCGAGGCTCACCTCCTCGCCGACCTCTTGAGCCGCGCAGCCGACGCGGTGGAGGAAATCGTGGAGAGGGGTGTAGGATCGGCTATGAATCGCTTTAATGTCCGGATGCGTTCTGCGGCGCGAGGTCAGCACGCCGAAGAATCGCCCGAGGAGGTGAGGGGGTGCGAGAGTACGAGGTGATCATCATCTACGAGGCGGGATTGTCCGACGAGGCGCTCGAGGCACAGGTAGAGTCATTGAAGGGATTCCTGACTCGGGAAGAGGCTGAGCTTTTGGAGGTCCAGAAGTGGGGGAAGCGCCGCCTGGCCTACGAGATCAAGAAAAAGCGGGAGGGTTTCTACGTCCTCTTCCGGGTCACGGGTAAGCCCAGCCTGATCCAAGCCCTGGATCGACACCTCAAATTCGCAGAGGTCGTCCTGCGCTATCTTGCGGTGGAGGTCAAGCCGGCAGTACGCTCGCAGAGCGAGAAGGCAACCACGGGGGCCGCGACCACTGAGGCGGGGGGGGAGAGATCGTAGCTATGGCGAACTTCAACAGGGTCATCCTTCTTGGAAATCTGACCCGGGATCCGGAGCTCAGATACACACCGGGCGGGGCCCCGGTCTGCAGTTTCGATTTAGCCATGAATCGCAGTTATACCACGCAAGCAGGGGACCGTCGGGATGAGGTTTGCTTCATTACCATCGTCGCCTGGGGGAAGCAGGCTGAAACCTGCGCGGAGTACTTGAGCAAGGGAAGATCGGCCTTGGTCGAGGGGCGCCTTGCCCAACGCTCCTGGGAGACTCCGGAAGGGCAGAAGCGGTCGAAGCACGAGGTGGTGGCGGACCGGGTCCAGTTCCTCGGGGGTCGCAAAGGGCCTGAGGAGGAGACGGTCTCGGCTCCGAGTGAGGAAGAGACACCCTTTTAAGGTCGGGACACGACCGCAAGCCACCTCGGGGCCCTACAGGGGGGATACGAATGGCGGTGATCAAGCGACGGAGGAGCTTTCGTCGGCAGAAGGTCTGCAAGTTCTGCGTGGACAAGGTAGGGCAGGTCGACTACAAGGATGTCCGACGTCTCCGGAGTTTTGTCACGGATCGAGGGAGGATCATCCCGCGTCGGATCTCCGGCACGTGTGCCCCGCACCAGCGGGAGCTGACCGTCGCCGTCAAGCGGGCTCGCAACATCGCCCTGCTTCCATTCGTGGCCGATATCAGCTAGGGCAAGATCGATGAAGGTGATCCTGATACAAGAGGTCCCGGATCTGGGCCGAGCAGGGGACCAAGTGGATGTGGCCAGGGGCTACGCCCGGAACTTCCTCATCCCACGGAGGCTGGCCGTGGAGGCGACCTCTCCGAACCTTCGGGCCCTCGAACAGATCAAGGCCCACGCGAGACAGCGAGAGGAGCGGGTGAAGCAGGAAGCCGAAACCGTCGCCGAGCGTCTCCGGGGCCTGACCATCACCATCGCCCGCCCGGCAGGAGAACAGGATCGTCTTTTTGGATCCGTAACGAGTAGCGATGTCGCCGAGGCGTTAGCGCGACAGGGGATCCATCTCGACCGGAAGAAGATTGCACTGGAGGGGCCGATCAAAGCCTTGGGGACCTACGCCGTGTCGGTGCGTTTACACCGGGAAACGGTTGCGGAGGTCCAGGTCCAGGTCGTGAGCGGGTAATGTACGATTGTCTTTGAGAAAAGCCGTGCGCGAAAGGCCCACACCGTGGCTGTACTTCCTCCAAAGACCTTTGAGAGGATCCCCCCTCAAAATGTTGATGCGGAGATTGCCGTCCTTGGAGCGGTTCTTCTCGATCGGGATGCCTTGGTAAAGGCGTTCGAGGTTCTTCGTCCTGAGCATTTTTACCGGGAAGCCCACCAAAAAGTTTTTGCAGCCTGCCAGGCACTCTTCGAGCGGAACGAGCCGGTTGATCTCATCACCCTCGCCAATGAGCTGACGGGCCGTCACCAACTTGAGGATATGGGCGGCAATCAATATCTCATCTCCCTAGCCGAGGCAGTCCCCACGGCGGCCAACGTGGTGTATCACGCATCGATCGTAAGAGGAAAGGCCCTCCTCCGCGAGCTGATCAGTGCGGGGACGTCGATCGTCTCCTCCTGCTACGAAGATACCGAGCCCACGGAAGCCATGCTGGACTTGGCCGAAAAGAGAATATTTGAAGTGTCCAAAGATCGCGTCCGTCCGTCATTCCGGCCGATTAAATCCGTGCTCAAATCGACCTTCGAGGATATTGAGCGATTATACAGCCGGAAGGGACATGTCACAGGCGTCCCGACAGGCTTTACGGATCTCGACAATCTCACCGGGGGCTTTCAACATTCGGATTTGATTATTATTGCGGGACGGCCCTCGATGGGGAAAACCAGCCTCGCGCTGGGTATTGTCATGCACGCGGCCATGGAAGAGAGGATCCCGACTGCCATTTTTAGCCTCGAAATGTCCATAAGTCATGTGGTGCAGCGCATGTTATGCGCAGAAGCGAGGGTCGAGGCCTATCGCCTCCGGACAGGTCGCCTGGGGGATAAAGATTGGCCGAAGTTGACCACAGCCGCAGGACGGCTTTCCGAGGCATCCATCCATATCGATGACACCCCCAGCATGAATGTTCTAGAGTTGCGAGCCAAGGCTCGCCGGGTAAAGGCTGAGCACGGCATTGGGTTGCTGGCTATTGACTATTTGCAGCTGCTGAAAGGGGGAGGGCGGTTCGAGAGTCGGCAGCAGGAGATGACCGAAATTTGCCGGTCACTGAAGGCCTTAGCCAAGGAGTTAGAAATTCCGATCGTGGCCCTCTCCCAGCTTTCGCGGGCTGTCGAGGCGCGAGACAACAAACGCCCACAACTTGCCGATCTCCGTGAGTCGGGGGCCATCGAGCAGGATGCGGATCTGGTGGCATTTATTTACCGCCCGGGATATTACAAAGCGCTCCAGGCTCCTGACGAAAAAGAAAACTACGAAGCAGAACTCATTGTGGCGAAACAACGGAATGGTCCTACCGGCCCCGTTTCGCTTACCTTTCGGCGGGAGTACATGCGTTTCGAGGATGCGGAATTGACTCGGACACCTCCCTTTGACCTCTCCTCTCAACTGAGTAGTTAGTCCCCCCTTGCACAATTGGCCGGTGCGAATGATCAGGACCAGAGGCGTACGGTTCGTTCCGTAAAGCGCTATGGCGAAGATTAAAACCTACTTTGAATGTCAGCAGTGTGGGTACCAGACTCCTCGATGGATGGGCCGCTGTCCGGAGTGCGGGAGCTGGGGAACGGTCGTGGAGGAGCATCCCACAGGCGGCGGGCGGGGGGTGGGAGTCCGCAATCCGTCGGCCCCCCCCGTCCCTATCACCGAGGTGCAGGGACCCGCACTCACTCGGATTCCCACAGGATTCCCGGAGGTAGATCAAACCCTCGGGGGGGGGGTGGTCCCGGGCTCGGTCGTCCTCATCGGGGGTGACCCCGGTATCGGCAAGTCAACCCTGCTGCTCCAGGTCGCGGCCCGCCTCGCCAATCAGGGTCGCAAGGCCCTCTACGTCTCGGGGGAGGAGTCGGCCGAGCAGATCCGGGTCCGTGCGGAACGGATCAGCGCCATGTCCCCGCTTCTGTATCTCGCCGCCGAGACGCTCCTTGAGGCGATCATCGAGCATGGGGAGCGCATTAGGCCGGATCTCTTGATTGTGGATTCGGTGCAGACGACCTACGTGGGGGGACTCGAGTCACCTCCGGGCAGCCTCAGTCAGGTGCGGGAGGTTGCGACCCGCCTTATGAGCTTCAGTAAAGAACGGGGGATCAGCACGTGTCTGATTGGTCACGTGACCAAAGACGGATCCTTCGCGGGGCCCAAGGCCTTGGAGCACATCGTCGATACCGTGATCTATTTTGAAGGGGAGCGGCAACATACCTATCGGATCCTCCGGGTCACCAAGAACCGCTTCGGCTCCACCCACGAAATCGGGATCTTTGAGATGACCGAAACGGGGCTCCGGGAGGTTGGTAACCCCTCCCAGCTCTTCCTGGCCGAGCGGCCTCAAGGGGTGACCGGATCGGTGGTCGTCGTCGCCATGGAGGGGACTCGTCCTCTGCTGGTGGAGATCCAGGCCTTGGTGGCCCCAACCCATGCCAGCCTTCCCCGCCGGGTGGTAACCGGGGTCGATCTTCACCGGGTGGCAATTCTGTTGGCGGTCCTGGAGAAACGGCTGGGGATGCCACTCTCCACCTGTGATGTCTTCGTCAACGTTGTCGGCGGGGTGCGGATCACCGAGCCGGCTGCGGACTTGGGTATCGTGACAGCCGTAACCAGCAGCTTCCGGAACATTCCGTTGGACCCTGGAATGGTCTGCTTCGGTGAGGTCGGGCTTACCGGAGAGATCCGGGCTGTCCGGCACGCAGTGAAAAGACTCCACGAGGCCTGGCAGCTTGGCTTCAACCGGTGCTTCCTCCCCGAGGCCAACGAAGGCAAACACCGCGAGGGAGCAGAGATAGACGTCATCGGCGTGGGGACGGTGGATGCGATGATGGCCATTCTCTTCTCGTGAATTGCAAAGAAAATTTTGACTCATCGCATGATTTTTGATATCCTAGATCTTTAGGGAGGTACGATCGATGGACGAAATGTTCTGTATAGGGAAGAAGGTCGTCTATCCGGCTCACGGTGTCGCCCTGATTGAGGCCATCGAGGAGAAGGAGGTCTCAGGCTGTCGGCAGTCGTTTTATATCTTGCGAATCTTGGGCAACGATACCACCATCTTGATCCCGATTCATAATGCCCTGCGGGTCGGCCTCCGAGAGGTGATCGGGCGTTCGGAAATCCCCCAGGTCATGGAGATTCTTCGACGAAAGGATGTTGAGATCTGCCCCAACTGGAACCGACGGTTCAAGGAAAACTGGGAGCGGATCAAGTCCGGCTCCCTCTATGAGATGGCATTAGTCCTGCGGAAGCTGGTCGTCCTCCAGAAAGAGCGGCATCTTTCCTTCGGTGAGAAGAAGATGCTTGAGAACGTTCGACAGCTCATCGTCAGCGAGATCGCCCATGCGGCTGGCATTGACCCTCTGGAGGCGGACGGGATGGTCGAGAAGACTATCGCCACGGCATGAGGGTTGGGTGAGGGAGGTGGTAGATTCGAAGGAGGTGATTGCTGATGTCAAGACAGATTGTCCGAGGACTCTTTGTAGTCCTCTGCGGTCTCGTCGGCTTGGCGGCGGGGTCGATGTACAGATCGGAGAGCGTGTATCTGTTCGTCGGTCTGGCCGTGGGGGTGGCCGCGGGCGCGCTCCTGGTGGAGTGGATCCTCAGACAAGTCCAGATTACGGTCCTCATAAGTGCTCTTGTTGGTCTAGTTATTGGACTCCTTCTCGCCCGATTCCTCCTCGACACCGTGTCGGTCTTCTTGGAACCCCTGCCCGAACCGCTGCAAGTCTTTGTGAGTCTGCTCTTCATGGTTGCCGCGGGCTACATCGTCGCCGCGGTGGCGGTGGAGAAGGGGCGGGAACTCCGCGTCCTCGACCTGCTCCGGGTGGTCAAAGGGCAGCCCAGCGGTGAACGGAGCAAGATCCTGGACACCTCGGTCATCATCGACGGCCGGATTGCCGACATCTGCGAGACAGGCTTTATCGAGGGGACGCTGATCATCCCGCAGTTTGTGCTGCGTGAACTCCAACACATCGCAGACTCGTCCGATCCCATCAAGCGGAATCGGGGACGGCGAGGGTTGGACATCCTGCAAAAGATCCAAAAGAATCCCGATGTGCAGGTGAAGATCCACGACATGGACTTCCCGGATATCCGGGAGGTGGATGGGAAGTTGGTGGCGATGGCCAAGGCCCTTGCAGCCAAGGTGGTCACCAATGACTTCAACTTGAACAAAGTGGCTGAACTCTATGGGGTGTCGGTGCTGAATATCAATGAGCTGACGAATGCCCTGCGGCCCGTGGTCCTTCCCGGAGAGGAGATCCGGGTCTACGTCCTTAAGGAGGGGAAGGAGTATAACCAAGGGGTGGCCTATCTGGATGACGGAACCATGGTCGTCATCGACAATGGTCGCCGGCACATCGGGCAGACCATCGATGTCTGTGTGACCTCGGTGCTGCAGACGACGGCGGGGCGGATGATTTTTTCCCGACTGAAGGAAGAGGCCGAAGCTGCGTAACGTCGGCTTCCAGCCATCGATTGGCCGTGAATCGGCACGGGACCGGGACGGACTGACGGTGGGTCGCTGAGCGTATCATGAATGTGACGGCGATCGTGCCGGCAGCAGGCCTTGGCCGTCGGGCAGGAGGAGATGTCCCCAAACAGTTCCTCCTCCTCCGGGGGATGCCTATCCTGACCCGGACCCTGCTGAACCTGACCAATCCAGGCCTCGTCAACGCACTGGTCCTGGTCGTTCCACCTGGGGCCGAGGAGTGGTGCCAGCAGCACATTCTCGCGCCCTACCCGCTTCCGCCCATCATCGAGATTATTCCCGGGGGCGCCGAGCGTCAGGAGTCGGTCTTCCGCGGTCTTCAGCGAACAACTGCGGAAACGCAGCTGGTGGTGATCCACGATGCCGTTCGCCCGTTCGTCTCTCCCGACCTTCTCCGCCGGACGATTGAAGCAGCCCAGACCTTTCGGGCAGCCGTGGCGGCGGTCCCGGCTGTCGAGACCGTCAAGGTAGTGGAGCGCGAGCTCATTCGGGAGACCCCGCCCCGAGACCGCCTCTGGATCGCCCAGACCCCTCAAGCCTTTGAGGGGGAGCTGATCCGGGAGGCGTATCGCCGGGCCGCGGCCGATGGGTTCCGCGGGACCGACGACGCCATGCTGGTGGAACGTCTGGGGGTGCAGGTGAAGGTCGTCTTGAGCTATCCGGAGAACATGAAGATCACCACCGCGGAGGATTTGCAGCGAGCGGAGCAGCTCCTCAGCCGCTGGGAGGATGCAGGATGCGGATCGGCATCGGCTACGACGTCCATCCCCTGATCGCCGGCCGCCCGCTCATTTTGGGAGGACTTGAGATCCCCTTTGGGAAGGGGCTCGACGGGCACTCGGACGCCGATGTCATCACCCATGCGGTGATCGACGCCGTGCTGGGGGCTGCGGGGGAAGGAGACATCGGGCACCATTTCGGGGTGAGTGACCCTCGGTACCAGGGGGTTCGCAGTCTTCGTCTCCTTGAGGAGACCTGGCGGCGGGTGAAAGCCAAGGGCTTCCGCATTGGAAACCTGGATGCGACGGTGGTGGCCGAGGCGCCCCATTTGGCCCCCCATCTGAGAGCCATGGCGGCCAACTTGGCCCAGATCTTGGATAGCGAAACAGCCCGGATCAACATTAAGCCGACGACGGCCAAGGGGCTGGGCCCCTTGGGAGCGGGGGAAGGGATCGCCTGCCTCGCCGTTGTGCTCTTAGTGGAGGCGGGCGACGAGGGCCGGTGAGGGAGAGTCCGGTGGGGTTGCGGATCTATAATACACTCACGCGGCAGAAGGAGCTGTTCGAACCACTCATCCCTGGACAGGTCCGGATGTACGTGTGCGGGATTACTGCCTACGATCTCAGCCACATCGGCCACGCCCGGTCCGCGCTCGTCTTCGACGTGATCCGCCGCTACCTCGAGGTCAAGCGATACGAGGTTCGATTCATTCGCAACTTCACAGATGTGGATGACAAAATTATCAAACGGGCGGAACAGGAAGGTGCTTCGGCGGGGGAAATATCCGAACGATTTATCGCCGAATACCAGAAGGACATGGAGAACCTCGGGGTCCTTCCTGCCACTGTCGAGCCCAATGCGACGGAGTACATCCCCCAAATGATCACGCTGATCGAGCGACTGGTTGCCCGGGACTTCGCCTATGTCGTCGATGGCGACCTCTATTTTGAAGTGAGGCGGTTCCCTCGTTACGGACGTCTGTCGGGCAAGAACCTCGAAGAGCTGCTGGCCGGCGCGCGCGTTGAGGTGGATGAGCGCAAGCGGGATCCACACGACTTCGCCCTGTGGAAGTCGGCGAAACCCGGAGAGCCGTCATGGGAGAGCCCGTGGGGTCCAGGACGCCCGGGCTGGCACATCGAGTGTTCGGCCATGTCAATGGAGCACCTCGGCGAGTCCTTTGACATTCATGGCGGTGGCGAGGACCTGATCTTCCCGCACCACGATTGCGAGATCGCCCAGTCCGAAGCGGCAACGGAAAAGCCGTTCGTGCGTTACTGGATCCATAATGGCTTTGTGACAATCAATCAGGAGAAGATGTCCAAGTCCCTCGGGAACTTTTTCACGGTCCGCGAGATCTTTGAGAAATCGCCTTATAAGGTTCCAGTGACAGCCGAGGCGCTCCGATATTTTCTGCTCGGCACCCATTACCGACACCCCCTTGATTTTTCCGACGAGGCCTTGTGGGAGGCCAAGCGAGCGCTGGACAGGTTCTATGGCCTGTTCCAGAGGCTTGACGAGGCGACCGCACCGCAGGGACAAGCGGATGCGTTACTCCCAGCGGTGCTCGAACGGGTCCGTGAGGCGTTTCATCAGGCGATGGATGATGACTTCAACACCCCAGTAGCTATCGCTGAGCTACAGGTGCTGCGCGCGGACGTCAACAAGTTGTTAGAGGCCGGACTGTCCAAAGAGGCATGCGAGAGCGCCCGCGAAGAGCTTGGATCATTCGGTCGGGTACTCGGTCTCCTTCAGTTGTCGTTCCGGGAATGGGTTTCGCAAATCATTCCCGTTGGTTCTGGTGCTCTCGGCTTGACAGGCGCACGCCCCAGGGTCCTACCTGACGCAGAGATCGACAAAAAGGTGGCCCGACGAATCGAGGCTCGACGACAAAAGGATTTCGCGAAGGCTGATGAGATCAGGGCGGAGCTTGCCGCGTTCGGGGTTACGATCGAGGATCGACCAGATGGGACCAGCCGATGGAAGCGATGAGGCATGCGAGGTCCTCACCGGCCTTCATGCCGTCCGGGAAGCGCTTCGAGCAGGCACCCGGCCGCTCTTGCGGATTCTGGTGTCGCGACAAGATCGTCAATGTGCAGACCTTGTCCGGCTGGCTCGGGCCGCACGCGTGCCGGTCCACGTCGAGCCAAAGCGGGCCCTGGATCGGCTCGTACCGGGGGGCAAGCATCAAGGTGTCATTGGGTTGGTCGCGACGAAGCCGTACGCCGAGCCCGAAGAGATGCTCGCCTCCGCACGCGCACGAGGCGAGGCGCCCTTCTTGGTGATCTTGGATGGGGTGGAAGACCCGCGGAACTTGGGCGCAGTACTTCGGACCGCCGAGTCGGCGGGGGTCCATGGCGTATTGATCCCCGAACGGCGGTCGGTCGGGTTGACGAGCACCGTTGCGAAGGCCGCAGCCGGTGCACTGGAGCATGTTCGGGTCGGGCGCGTGCAGAACGTGTCCCGCCTGATCGAGACACTTCAGGCAATGAAAAAAGCCCTGTCGAAGCTTGTCTCGCAATGCTCAGGGAAAGGGCCGGTCACAGACTGTCCGATTCTTGAATCACTCGATTCGGAGCAAAAAGTATGAGATGGCAGAACGGATCGTGTTGACAACAGCCAACGAGTCGATTAAGGGTGCCGAGGAAACTACGGACCCTACACAGTTTTGGATGGATGAACACTTTCGAAATTCATGCCGAAACCTCCTGAATGCTTTCGCAACAGAAGGTATCATCACTGAACAGGAACGAGACGAGCTTATCGGGAGAATCAAGTGAAGGAAAAT
>LXTG01000092.1 GCA_001643535.1 candidate division NC10 bacterium SPGG6
GGTCGTCCGTTGGCAGCCGGTCATAGGCCGACGCGGGAACCCCGCGTCCTGCCTTGAGCAACAACAGCGCGTAGCGCACGTACCGGCTGTATGAGGCATCGATGGCCAGATGCCGATTGAAGAGCGTCACGCCCGTCGTCGGATCCAGGGTCGCGGGGTTCGTGATGTTCAGCCCTCCGGCGCACCGAATGTTATCGATCACGCGGGCATCGTGGGTCGAGAATAGAAACGTCACGCCGCGTTCGATGTTCAAGCGCAACATCAGATCGAGCAACTTGCCAGCGGTGCCGGAATCGCGCGATGCTGCTAAAGCGCGAGCTCTTCCAGTAACTCCTTGCGAGTGTCCGGTGAAGGGCTGACGATCTGGCGTGCGCCGGGAATCGTGAAATCTCGCCAAACCTGAATTTTGCCGTCCTCGACAAGAACCCCTGATTTCACGTTTGKTGAGACGAGCCACCNCMCCGATGCGGAAATACAGCTTATCCGGAATCGGTTCCCGCTTTGGAGACTCATGCAGCGTCCCCCGCCGCGCCTGCCGCCGTGATGTTGGCATCTCCCGCCGTGTCTGGTTCGCCACGCTGCTCATCCTCCAGGGCTACCCCTGGGAGTTCACTGCCTGCTGAAGGGCCTTCCCAGGTTTGAATTTGAGAATCTTACGTGCAGCAATAACAATCTCCGATCCGGTCTGCGGATTTCGTCCCTTTCTGGCCCGCTTGGCCCGAACCTGAAAAGATCCGAACCCTACCAACTGAATCTTCTCCCCTTTGCTCATGGCATCCTTCAAGGCTTCAAAGGTCGCCTCCACCGCGTCCATTGCCTGTTTTTTGGTCAACCCTTTCTCCGCCACGAGCGCCGCGAGGTCTGCTTTCGTCATGTCCGTTACCTCCTTTCCTCTCAGACCTTGAGGAGGCGTCCCTGCGTCTCCCCTTCCGGAAGGTTTCGTAAGATAAAATTCAGCGCTTGACTATAAGGGGTGCAAACCCTTTTCCCTTGAGAACCTCGATCACCTTGAGGGCCTCCGCCCGGTTTTCATACTCGCCAACCCGAACCTGGTGTATTGGAGTGGAGGCAGCCTCGGACACGATCTTGGGAGTGTAGGTCTTCTTCTGCAGGTCGTGAGCCAAATCGATAGCCTTGTTCAGCTGAAAGAATGACCCGACCTCCAAACGGAACTTCCCACTCTCGCCCTCGACCAGGTTCGAAGGAACCCCATCAACGTTCATCCGCCGCGCGGTCTGCTCCGCCTCCTCGCGGCTGCTATATTCCCCTGCAAAGACTCGATGGCGGGTGATTCGGGCAGTGGTCGTTCGAATAATCGGATTGTATCCAAGCTTTTCCAATCGCTCCTTGAGGGACAGGGCATTTCTCTTGCGGACGAGAGAAGCTACCTGAATGCTGTAATCCTTTCTCGTCCTCGCCTTGGAAGCTGGCCTCTCTACTTTAGCCAGGGTCTCTGCTGGCTTAGGACGCTCCGGCGGGGCCTTGGCTGGCTTGGCCACCTCTGGGGCCACCCTCGCCTTGGGTCCTTTCACCGCCGGGGCTGCTATCTCCGCCTTCTTTTGTGGCTCAGGTTTCCTCAGTGACACAGGGGGCGTGACGGCCTTCGGTTTCACGCCAGGGGGGCTGATAGGCATCGGAGGTGGCGGCGCCGTAACTACTTCCCGCCTCACCACGGGAGGCCTCTCCGGAGGCGGCACTGCTGGTGGTTGAACCCGCCTTTTCCGAAGGGCGAGAGGTGGTGGTGGAGGCGGGGGGATCTCGACGAAATACGTGGTATACACATAGAGACCACCGGCGACAACAATGCCCACTATTCCGATGATTAAGAGCCGCCTAGCCTGTGGACTCAAGCTTCCGGCGGAGCCTCCGGTCGGCTCTGAAGGGTCCGAAGGGTCCCGGAGAAAGTTATACTTTTTCACAGACACTCCTTGAAGAAAGAGCACGCAACCTTGCGTATCATAGTGGGGAATCACTCACGTGTCAAACCTTTTTTCCCCCTCTATTGCTCCCCATTTTCAAGGAATGGCCTGAACAAGAAACAGATGGCCTACGGACTTTTTCCTTTAAGGTAGTGGCTGTAAGCCTCAGTGATCAGGGCGAAGACTGTATCTCCGGGGACGAAGAATTCTTGTGAGAAGTGGACGAGTTGGTTCCTTCGGGTTCGACCGCTCGCAGAGCTCCCCATCTTTGAGTTCGGCCCCCCCTCAACCAAAACTTCCTCGATCTTGCCCAGTCGACGACGATTCTGCTCCAGCGCGATCTCACCCTGAAGCCGAAGCAGGATATTGAGCCGTTCCGTCTTGATCTCCTCGGAGATCTGATCAGGATAGGCAGCAGCCGGGGTGAGGGGTCTCGGTGAGTACTTGAAGGCATAGATACTATCAAACCTCACCTCCTGCAGGAGGGTGAGCGTTTCTTGAAAATCCTCTTCGCGCTCCCCCGGAAAGCCGACGATCAGATCAGTGCTCAGCGCAACGTCCGGCACCGCCCTCCTGAGCGCACAGACCTTTGCCCGGTACTCTTCCCGGGTGTACAAACGACGCATACGTCTGAGCACCGAATCGGAGCCGGCCTGGACTGGCAGGTGCACATGCTCACAGACACTCTTGAGGCCTGCGACTGCCTCGATGAGATCCGGGGTAAAGTCTCTCGGGTGCGAGCTCGTGAAGCGGACCCGGATCTCCCCTCCCGCGACCGCATCGATCGCTCTGAGGAGGTGAGCGAATTGCGTCCGGGGCTTCAAATTTTTGCCGTAGGCGTTGACGGTCTGCCCGAGCAGGGTGATCTCCTTATATCCCTGCTGTAACAGCTCCTGAACCTCGGCCAGGATATCCTCGGGGGGGCGGCTCCGCTCCGGTCCTCGGGTGTAAGGCACCACACAGAAGGTGCAGAAGTAGTTGCATCCCTCCATGATACTCACCCAGGCCTTAAACGTGCTCCCACGGCGAGGCCGGGGGGAATGGACATAGAGAGGGAGCGGCTCCTTGGGTCGGGGGAGAACCGGATACGCGGTGCCGCCTTTCAGAATCTCCGGGATGCGATAGATCAGAGCCCCGGGGCCAGCCACCAGGTCGAGGTAAGGAAAGCGATCTTTGAGCCGGACGCCATCCCGTTGGGCCAGACAGCCACAAAGGCCGATCTTGAGTTGTGGGTTTTGCGTCTTGAGCTTTTGAAAGGTCCCGAGGAGGCTATAGACCTTCTGTTCGGCCTTCTCCCGGATGCTACAGGTGTTGAGCAGGATGAGGTCGGCTTCCTCTGCCGTCTCCGTCAGCTCGAACCCTTCCTGGGCCAGGACGCCGGCGATCTTCTCCGAGTCAGCCTCGTTGGCCTGACAGCCAAAGGTGATCAGCTTAAGCTTGGCCATGTTTCCCTGTCCTTTCCTAACGCTCTTGCTCCACACACATCACAATGTTCAGCAAGCCCCAACCCTCTCGCCTGGCCACCGACCCGTACTCCTCTGGGGGGCTCGCCCACAACCATGCCGCCCGCAATTATGCATCTTCTCTCCATCTCAGTAGAGGTGGCAGCTTACCCAGTGACCGGCGGACACCTCTCGGAGGACCGGTTCCTCTTTGTCACACCGGTCAAAGCGCTTGGGACAGCGAGGGTGGAACCGACAGCCGGAAGGGATATGGATCGGACTGAGCGGATCCCCCTCCAGGACCATCCGCCGCCCTTTGGGTCGGGGGTCCGCCGCTGGGATCGCGGACATGAGAGCCTGCGTATAGGGATGAAGAGGATTCCGGTAGAGCTCATCGCTCTCTGTGAGCTCCACGATCTGCCCGAGGTACATGACTGCTACCCGGTCGCTGATGTGCTTCACCACCCTGAGATCATGGGCGATGAACAGATAGGTGAGGCCCAGCTCCTTTTGGAGATCCTCGAAGAGATTGATCACCTGAGCCTGGATGGAGACATCGAGGGCTGAGACCGGTTCGTCCGCGATCAGAAGCTCCGGCCCCACCGCGAGCGCCCGCGCGATCCCGATCCGCTGCCGCTGCCCGCCACTGAACTCATGGGGATAGCGACCCAAATGCTCCCGCCCGAGCCCGACCATTTCCAGCAGTTCCGCCACCCTTTCCGACTTCTCTTTCCCTTTGGCCAGCCGGTGAATCGTCAGCCCCTCTCCGACGATCTCCTCCACCGACATCCGGGGATCCAGGGAGGAATAGGGATCCTGGAAGACGATCTGCAACTTCCGACGGAGCTGGCGCATCTCCTCCTTGTTTGCGGTGAAGACGGCTGTCTTCCCAAAGTAGACCTCCCCAGCGGTTGGCTCGAGCAGCCTGAGAATGAGGCGAGCGGTCGTGGATTTGCCGCAACCCGACTCCCCCACCAGCCCCATGGTCTCTCCCCGCCGGATTTCAAAACTCACCCCATCCACCGCCCGGAGCTCGGCCCGCTCCCCAAAGAAGATCCCCTTCTTGACGGGGAAGTATTTCTTCAAATCTTTCACCACCAAGAGTGGTTCCATCTCTCGTCACTACGCCAAGATGCAACGGGCCCAGTGTCCTGGTCGGATCTCCCGGAGCTCCGGCTCCGTGGGCCAACACTCACCGACCGCCTTGGAACACCGCGGAGCGAACTTGCATCCGACGGGGAGTTCCAAGAGATTGGGGACCAGGCCGGGGATCGCCGTCAGGCGTCGTCCTCCCTTTCCGGCTTCCAGTCTGGGCAGCGATTCCAACAGGCCCTGGGTATAGGGATGAAGCGGGTTGTCAAAAAGATCTTTCACAACGGCTTCTTCCACCACCCGGCCCGCATACATGACCAGAACCCGATCGGCTGTTTCCGCGATAACCCCAAGATCGTGGGTGATAAGCATCACCGCCATCTTCATCTCCTCCTGGAGACCCAGGAGCAGCTCAAGGATCTGCGCCTGAATGGTGACGTCGAGAGCCGTCGTGGGCTCATCTGCAATAAGGAGCCTCGGGCCCAAGGCGAGCGCCATCGCAATCATCACCCGCTGACGCATTCCCCCTGAGAGCTGGTGAGGATACTCTCGCACCCGCCTCACCGGGTCGGCGATCTTGACGCGCCTCAACCCTTCAATGGCCCGATCCCATGCCTCCCGCCTGGAAACCTTTTGGTGGTGGCGAATCCCTTCCGCCACCTGCTCCCCCACGGTGAAGACCGGGTTGAGGGATGTCATGGGCTCCTGAAAGATCATGGAAATGGAGCTGCCGCGGATCTTTCGAATTTCCTCTTCCGGCAGGCGCAGCAGATCCCGACCATCAAATGAGATGGTACCCCCCACGATCCTCCCCGGGGGGTCTGGGATCAACCGAAGGATGGAGAGCGCGGTGACTGTCTTCCCGCAGCCCGACTCCCCCACGAGGCCTAACGTCTCACCGGGCCGGACGCTCAGGGTGACACCATCCACCGCCCGCACCACCCCTTCCTCTGTGAAGAAGTGGGTCTGAAGGCCCTCCACCGTCAAAAGGGAGTCGTTCCTCACTATTAGCTAGGACCTCAGACGGGGGTCGAAGATATCCCGGAGACCGTCTCCCAACAAATGGAACCCGAGGACGGTACACGTGATGGCCAGACCTGGGAAGATGCACAGCCAGGGCTTGACCGTGAGATAGACGGCACCCTCGGCGAGGAGCGACCCCCAGCTCACCGTGGGGGGCTGGACCCCAAGCCCCAGGAAGCCGAGACCCGCCTCTGAGAGGATATTGGAGGCCACGCCGAAGGTCATGGCAACCAGGATCGGAGCCAGGCAGTTCGGGAGCAGATGGCGAAAGATGATCCTTCCCTTCCTCGCTCCCAGCGCGACAGCCGCCGTGATATGTTCTGCCTCTCGAAGGCTCAGGACCTGCCCTCGCACGAGCCGAGCTACCGTCGTCCAGCGGACGGCCGCGAGCACGATAATCACGCTGAGGAACCCGGGCCTCTCCAGGACCGCGGTCAACGCGATGGCCAGGACGAGCCCGGGAAAGGCCATCACCGCATCAGTAATGCGCATCAAAACGGCATCGATTTTACCACCGAAGTACCCAGCAAACAAGCCGATTGTGACCCCGACGGGGGTCACCGCGAGCTCCACCACAACTCCGACCAGCAGGGAGATCCGCGCGCCATACAAGATCCGGCTCAACAGGTCTCGACCCAACAGATCTGTCCCGAGCCAGTGGTCCGCCCCCGGGGAAAGGAGACTGAACGCCTGTAACTTTTCGGGGATCCGGTACGGGTCGTAAGGCGACAGGAGCGGGGACAGGAGGGCTATCAGGCCAAAGAAGAAAAGGATCAAGGACCCGAGGAGAATTCCGCGATGCCACTTCCACCTCCCCCCAAGTCGCCTCCCATATCGTCTCCCGTTTTGACGTTGGCGTTCGGACACTGGACTTACCCCTCCGTTAACCTGACTCGCGGATCCACAAAGGCATACGCCAGATCGACCAGGAGATTCGCCCCCAGATAGATCAGGGCAAACAGGAGGGTGCTCCCTAAAACCACTGGGAGGTCGCGATTGCCCACCGCAGTCACCAGCAGCCGACCAAGTCCCGGCCAGCCAAAGACTATCTCTGTAAGAGGTGCACCCACGAGCAGATCTCCGAGGCCGATCCCCACCAGGGTGAGGACCGGCAAGATTCCATTTCGCAGGCCATGCTTCAGGATGACCACTCGTTCCTTGAGCCCCTTGGCCCGTGCCGTCCGGACATACTCCTGCCGGAGAACCTCCAGAAGGGCGCTACGGGTCATCCGGGCGATGTAGCCCGCTTGGAGTGCCCCGAGGGTGAGGGCCGGGAGGATAAGGTGCTTGAGGGCCCCGTCACCGTAGCCCGAGATCGGAAGCCATCCGAGCCAGACGGCGAAGAAGAGGATCAGCATCATCCCGAGCCAGAAGACAGGGACCGAGATCCCAAGGAGCGATATGGTCATCATGAGGAGATCCCACATGGTGTTATGCCGCATTGCAGCAATGGTTCCCGCAGCGATTCCCAGGATCACTGCCACCATCATCGCGGCGACCGCTAGGCGAACCGTGGCCGGGAGTCGCTCGGCAACGACGTGACTCACCGGCCTTCCTTGCCGGTAGGAGTACCCCAAGTCTCCAACCAGGAGCTTCCCCATATACAGGGGATAGCGGCTCCATAACGGCTTATCGAGCCCGTATTCCGCCCGGATCCTGGCCACCATTTCGGGATCTGCTCTTTGGCCCATCATCGCCCGGGCCGGGTCCCCCAAGGCGACGTGAGTTAAGAGGAAGGTGATCAGCGTCACCCCAAAGAGAACCGGCACCGCCTGTCGGCACCGCCCTAAAAGGAATCTCCCCATCATCTCTCTCCGGTCCTTCGATGACTCACCGCTCGTCTCGAGAAGGGGGTGTGGCCCCGTCCCTCTTCCTTCTCCGAAAGCGTCGCCCTGTCTGCTGTGCAGGAGTGTGGATCTTCAGCGGGGAACTTCAGCGCCGGAGAGCAATGTTCGAGCACAATATGAGGGGATACTTGTATAAATTTGAAACAAAAGGCCAATCTGGCAGAGGAAACGTCAATCCGGAATAGCGTGAAAGGGTTGAAGC
>LXTG01000121.1 GCA_001643535.1 candidate division NC10 bacterium SPGG6
CTCTTCCGATCTCCATCTCACGCTCTTTCGGTACGGGCCAGCCAGAGGGGACCGACTCCGCTGTCGGATGCGCGCCTCTGCACTTACGACCACGTCCCGCGCCGGCTTCCTGGCTGAGGCCGCTTCGAGTCACGGCTGCCTCGATGAGCCCAAGGGTCACCGTATCCATACTGACCTCAACGGATTAGCTCCTTCAGGATTTTCGTCGAATCCCCATCGGTCCAGTCACGATAGCCGAGTTCTCGAAAGCGGATCATCCCCTCTTTGTCCACGAGAAAACTTGCGGGGATGGCGAAGATCCGGAACTGGTTCATAGTCTTCATGTCCGGGTCCAGAAGGGCGGGGAAAGTAAGCTCGAACTCCTGGATGAAATTTCTCACCAAACTTTTGGGACCGGAATCAACGCTGATGGCAAGAATCTCCAACCCATCGCCCTTATAGACATGGTAGGCCTTCTCCATCATGGGCATCTCCAGTCGGCACGGAGGGCACCACGTGGCCCAGAAGTTGATAAAGACCGCCTTCTTGCCACGGAAGTTTGAAAGCTGAACTGGCCTGCCCTGGAGATTTGGTAGCGTGAAATCTGGCGCTGGATGTCCCACCATTGGCCTTGGATCTTGTGCCCAGGCCTCTGGCCCTCCAGCAGTCGAGAATATAATGCTTCCGACCAGGACAGCTCCGACTACGGGCCACCGCGGATATTGATTCCGCATCGCTTTCCCCTGGATCTACTTCCAAAACAATTCCCTCTCCGGAACTTTACGGCTTGGGTTCCGCCTCAACCACCTCCACCTTGTAGTCCTTGACCTTTTGCATGTCCGGGCCAACGATGTCCAGAAACTCCACGTCAAAGGCTGCCACTTCGCCCGGCTTCAGCTCGGGGCTGAAGACCTTGCCAAAGGCGGTGAACATTAACCGGTTATCCCCTTGGAATGCTTCCCCTTTGATTCGGATACGGCCAAGGGTGACGTCGGACTGGTTTTCTGCCGTCCCCGGGATGTGGAAGTGTCGTTGGGCGCACATGAAGGGGGACTGGACCGTGAGTTTGACTTTGCTCCGGTAATCCTCGCCTGCCTGTGCTGGGAGGCTGCCGAGCATAATGACACCAAGGGCTAGGACCACAAATCGCTTGCCCATGATCTTTCCTCCTTCCGGGGCTGCGAGTCAGCCTTAATGTCCGGACGACGACGGTTGCGCTCCTCGCCTATGACCTTGAGCTTTCCTTTCATGCCCCGTTGTCGGTGACTTCGAAGGGGGCAATACGTAACCGGAGTAGGGCAGAGACCAGGCATATTTGCTCTTTTTGTCGCATGCCACCGCCCTAGTGTCCCGGAGTTGCGACGTGCTTCTCCGGTTCTACTATACCCAGCCGCTGCCGAAGGAAAGGACCGGGGTCTCTTCGCGCGTTTCCCGCTCGGCCACCAGGGTTCAGGATCCCCTCCAATGCGGAGGGAGACAAGGGTTGAACTCCCGTTACTCCTCCTTATCTCCGTGATCGATAGGTGATGTTTCTGTTGCCGACCGGGGCGAGCCGCCGGCAGCTCCGCCTCGAACCGGCGTGGGTGCCACCTCGAGGAAATCACCCCGCTCTTGGGCCAGTTGGCGCTGCCAGGACTCTTCGGGGTCCCAGCCCCACTTTAGGAAGAGGGTTGGGACCACGAGCAGGTTCAAGAACGTCGAGGTGACGAGCCCGCCGAGAATGACGTAGGCCATGGGGCGCTCCAGCTCTTTGCCGGCAATGTCACCGAAGAGGAGGGGAAGGAGGCCCAACCCGGCCGCAGCGGCGGTCATAAGCACCGGGGCTAACCGGTCCAGCGAGCCCTCAAGCACTACCGACTCCCGGTCAAACCCCTCGGCCCGGAGCTGGCGGTATCGGCTCACCAGGATGATCCCGTTTCGGGCAGCGATGCCAAAGACCCCGATGAAGCCGATAATCGAGGGAATGCTCATGACCTTCCCGGTTAGGAAGATCGCAACCACCCCGCCAATGAGGGCGAGCGGGAGGTTAGCCATGACTAGGAAGGCCGCCCTGGAAGAATTGAACGCCTTGTAGAGGAGTAAAAAGATAGCCACGATGGCTACCACGCCGTAGTTCAGCAAGATCCGAGTAGCTTCTTGCTGGCTCTTGAATTGCCCACCATACTCGACGAAGTAGCCGGGCGGCAGATCGACCCGCTCTTGGATCTTCTGCTGCGCTTCGGCAATGACACTTCCCAGGTCCCGCCCGGCCACGTTGGACTGGACGACGATCCGCCGCTGGACCCGCTCCCGGTTGATGAAATACGGCCGGTTCTCGATGGCTACCTCGGCCACCTGGCTCAACGGGATCTTTCGTCCGCCCGGCGCATCGATCAGGATATTCCGCATGGACCGGACATCTTGGCGGGACGGCTCGTCGAACCAGAGGAAGAGGTCAAAGCTCTTCTGTCCCTCGATCACCCGGGAGATGACCTCACCGTTGAACGCGATCTGGGCCGTTTCGAGGACATCGCCAACATTGAGTCCTAAACGAGCGGCCCGCCCGCGGTCTACCTTGATTCGGACCTCCGGGACACGAATCTGCTGCTCGAGCTGGAGATCGGTGATGCCTTTGATCCCTGCAAGAATTCCCTCTACTTGCTGTCCCTTCTCAAGCAGGCGATCCAGGTCAGGGCCGTAGATCTTGATCGCGATCTGGGCCCGGACCCCGGAGAGGACTTCGTCCAGGCGGTGGGCAATGAACTGACCAAGGTTCACCGCCACCCCGGGAATCTTCTTCAAGTCCTCCCGAATGGCGTGGATGAGCTCCTCCGGATCCCGGTCGCCAAAGCGGAGGAGGATATCGAACTCGATAAAGTTCGGGGGCATGGCGTCCTCGTCCAGCTCGGCCCGCCCGGCCCGTTGGGAGATCGAGACCACCTCGGGATTTTTCCGAAGCATGGCGGTGATCCGATTGCCCAGACGCATCGACTCCTGAAGCGAAGTCCCGGGGAGGCCGGTCACAGCCAAGATGAAGTTTCCCTCGTGAAACTCCGGGAGAAACGAGCGGCCGAAAAAGGGGATCATCGCCGCGCTGATCCCCAGTAAGATGACCGAGACGGCGATCACCATCCGCGGATGTTGGAGGGCCGGTCGCAGGAGACGCTCGTAGCCATCCCTGAGGAAGCGGATAGTGACACTCTCCCGCTCCGGCTCGGGGTTGCTTACTCCCTTGGCCTTGGTGAGAAGAAATGAGCAGAGGACGGGTGTCAAGGTGATCGCCACAAGGAGCGAGGCAAAAATGGAGGCGGTAAAGGCCAGCCCGAGGGGGGTAAAGATCCGCCCCTCCACTCCGGTTAAGAGGAAGATGGGACCAAACACCACCAGGATGATCCAGGTGGCGTAAACGACCGAGTCCCGGATTTCCCGGGAGGCCAGGAAGACGACCTTGAGGGGAGGGTCCGGTCTCGCCTTGTCCCGGTTCTCGCGAAGGCGGCGGAAGATGTTTTCCACATAGATGATGGCGTCATCCACGACTGCACCGATGGCAATGGCCAGCCCCCCTAATGTCATAGCGTTGATCCCCACTTGGAAGGCCTTCAGAATTAAGATGCCCATGAGCAGGCTTAACGGCATGGCGGTCAGTGTGATGAAGGAGGCCCGGACGTTAAAGAGGAAGAAGACCACGATGATAGTGACGACGACCGCCCCTTCGATAAGGGCACGCCGGAGGTTCTGGATCGAAGACTCGATGAAGTTGGCCTGGCGGAAGACCTGGGTGTGCATCTCGATGCCCTGGGGCAGGCTTTGCCGGATGTCTTCGAGGGCCCGCTCTACCTCGCGGGTGACGGTCAGCGTGTCGGCACCAAACAGCTTGGAGATAGTACCGATGATCGCCGGTTTTCCCATGTAGGCTGCATCCCCCCGGGGGAACTCGGGACCGAATTTCACGTTCGCCACGCGGTCGAGGGTGATCGGAATACCGCCGTGCTCGGCCACGACCGTCTTCTTGAGTTCCTCGAGGGAGACGATCCGTCCGGCGCCGGTGACCACATATTCCTCCCCCGGGACCACGAGGAAGCCCCCGGGAACATTTACATTGGCTTGCTTCACCGCCTCGCGGACATCGTGGACGGTCACGTTGTACCGGAGAAGCTTCTCCGAGGAGAGGAGGACCTGATACTGCTTCGGGCCAGGCCCCATGCACACCACCGAGGCCACGCCGCGGATGGCCAGGATCCGATTCTGGATGTCCCAATCGCAGAGGGTCCGAACGTCGAGCGGAGAAACGGTCTCACTTTGCAGGGCGAACTTGACCAGCCAACTCACCGCCGAGGTGATGGGGAGCATAACCGGGGCCTCCGTTCCCGGGGGGAACTGCTCTCGCACCACCTGGAGCCGTTCATTCACGAGCTGCCGGGCGGTGTAGATATCGGTCCCCAACTCAAAGACGACAATAACGGTCGAGAGTCCAGCCGAAGTCTTGGATCGAACCACATCTACGCCGGGGGTGCCGTTCACTGTCGCCTCGATGGGGAACGTGATAAGGGTCTCCACATCTTCCGGGCTCAGACCGGGGGCCTGAGTCTGGATGATCACCTGCGGTGGCGCAAACTCGGGCAGGACATCCAGGGTCATCCGCCGGACGAGAAACACCCCGACCAGTAGGAGG
>LXTG01000116.1 GCA_001643535.1 candidate division NC10 bacterium SPGG6
CGCATCCTTCCCCGCCTGTAACGCACCTTGCCGTAGCCGTCGACTCTGAACCATGAACCATGAACCATGAACCAGTACGCCTCCGGATTAAAGG
This sequence comes from candidate division NC10 bacterium SPGG6, assembly GCA_001643535.1. Lineage (GTDB taxonomy): Bacteria > Methylomirabilota > Methylomirabilia > Methylomirabilales > CSP1-5 > CSP1-5. The sequence continues at coordinate 95 of LXTG01000116.1, forward strand.
GAAGCTGGTGCAAATCCAGCACGGTCCCGCCACTGTGAGTGGGGAACCTCCCTGCATCATGCCACTGTTCCGAATTCCGGGATGGGAAGGCGCAGGGGGTAATGATCCACGAGTCAGGAAACCTTTTCCGGGGGAAGGCGAACATCACTTTCGCGGAAAGGGAGGTGTTCTATGGTTTCCAAGATTCTCAGGATTTGGCTGCTGACGGGGGTACTCACCGGGTTTGTGATCGGGGTGGCCTGGGCCCAGGAGAAAACCGAGGAGATCGTTCACCTCCCCAAGGTGGTCGTCTCGTCCACCCGCCTCCTTGATGTCCCCCTGGATCTTCGTCGGTATCCGGGTCAGGTCCGGGTGGTGACCGAGGAGGAGATTGAGACCTCAGGGGCACGGACGGTTCCAGAGGTCCTTCAGTATCAGCCTGGGATTACCCTGTACGAGCAAGTCGGCAATACCTTTGAACCCACGCTGGAACTCCGGGGTTTCAGCGGCGAGCCCGTGACCACTACCACGGTGATCCTGGATGGGGTCCGGGTCAATAATCCAGATTTTAGTGTGGTTAACTTTGATCTGATCCCTGTCGAGGATCTGGAGCGGATAGAGGTTATTCCGGGGACTGCCTCTGTTTTTGGCAAGAACGCCTTAGCCGGGGTCGTCAATCTCCAGACCAAACGGGGAGGGCCGGTGCCCAAGGCCAAGCTCGAGGTGGCGGGCGGCAGTTTTGGCCGCCAGCGTTACCGGGGAAGTATCAGCGGTCCCGTCGGGGACTTCGACTACTATCTCGGATTCACGCAGCAGTTCGAGGATGGGTTTCGGGCTGACTCCGACGCCGATGTAAAAAGGCTCTTTACCAAAGTGGGGCGCCGGATTGGCAACCCGGGGACCGACGTTACTCTCTCGTACCTCTTTGTGGACGATCGCATCGAGCGAGCTGGCTCCCTGAGGGAAGATGAATTGAAGCAGGACCGGACCCAGAGCGGCAATCTGGACCCGGGCGACTCCACCGAGCGCACGCTTCATGCGGGAACCCTCAACCTGCGGCAGCACCTGCCGGCCGGCTTCTCCGTCGCGCTCAACGCCTTCATCCGGGATCTGGACCAGGAGAGCTTCGACGTGTTCCGCAGTGGGGGGACAAGTGAGACCAAGACCGACATCATCACCGGTGGCGGAACAGCCCAGGTGACGCACGAGGCCACCCCCTCCGATCATCGGAACGTCTTTGTGGCCGGTGTCGAGTATACCCAAAGTAACCTTATGAGCATAGACTCCGGCAGCTTCCCGAGTGACCGGAAGATCGACGAGCACGTCGTGGGCATTTATTTCCAGGAGAGCTTTGACCTCATCCCGGAAGTCCTCATCGTTAGCGGGGGGGGACGTTACGACTGGGACCGGATAGAGTTCACTGATCGACTCGACCGCACGAAAGACAGCACCAAGACCTTCGAACGATTCAGTCCCAAGGCCGGACTGACATGGATTGCGACGGATCCGGATCCGGAAGTCGCGGTCTATTTCAGTTACTCGGAGGGGTTTCGCACCCCGACGGTGTCTGAGCTGTTTGCCTTTGCCCCTTTTTCCTCGAACCCGGACCTGGAGGCGCCCACATCACGCACGTATGAGGTCGGAACCCGGGTCCGCCTGGGAGAGTATTTTGAGGGAACGCTGGCACTTTTCCAGATTGATCTGAAAGATGACATCTTATTTGTGCCCACCGGTCCGTTCACCGGGTTGAATGAGAACGTGGGGAAGACCCGGCGTCGAGGGGTTGAGCTGACGCTCAGAGGACGAAACCCGACGCTCGTTGAATGGTTCATTAACTACTCGTACATCAGGGCGACCTTCGAGGAGGATGTCCTGTTGAGTTCGGGGCAGGTCCGCGAGGGAAACGACATCCCCCTCGTCCCGCGGCATCGCCTGGGTGTCGGGGTGAACGTCTCTCCCCTCGAGGGGCTGACCCTTTCGCTCACCGGCCTCTACGTGAGCGATCGGATCTTCTCAGGAGACGAGCCTAACTTGGACAAGCGGCTCGATGACTATTACGTCATGAATGCGCGGGCGAGTTACCGCCGGGGGCCGCTGACCGTTTTTCTGCAGGGGGAGAACATCACGGACACCGAGTATGAGCCGTGGGGTGTCCTGACTGGCGTGGGTCGCTTCCTGAGCCCAGCCCCGGGCGCCAGCTTTCTAGCAGGTGTGACCCTTGAATTCTCGGGGTTCTATAATTAGGAGACGGTCTTCCATGCGGGACTGGTCAGATCGGGTGAGCCAGCATTCGCTTTCGTGGGTCGTTTCCCTGCTCCTGCATGCCGCTGTCCTCGTGCTCCTTTACTGGTGGGGCGCGCATCCGACTCTTTACGGAGGCGGGGGGGCGGTGGAGGTCAGGCTTGTCAGTGGCATCCCTGGGGGTGGTATGGCATCGAAGCGAAGCCGGACAGGGCGGAGTCTCTCTCGGGAGAGAGGGGGATCGGGAAGTGAAGAGACCTCGGAGCCGCGTGGAAAAGAAGGACCTCCTCCTTCACGTGCTCAAAGCAAAAAAGGCATTGACGGTCCACCGACCCCGCTGAGATCTGCGGCGGGGGCGGAAATCTCTTCACCGAAGCGCGCTCCAAACAAAGTACGGAAACCGGTGGAACAGCACCAGCGGGTGGTCACGGCGCCGTCTCTCCTGGCACCGGCCGTGCCGAGGGGGATGTCTCCTCCTTCCGAGAGATTGGAATCTGCCGGAGGTGGCAAGTCCCGCTCAGGGTTGTCCTCTGAAGAGAGGGGGCACGCCGGCGGCAGCAGAGCCGTGGACGAGCGAGGGACCGGCCGTGGTTCCACCCGTGAACGTGAGGAGTCGCCTGGGGAGCGGAGCGGCCGGGCCGGTGGAATCGGCCCCGGAGTGATCCCAGGGGCCGAAGCAGGAGTGGGAGAATCCCGCGGCGTCGGGGTGGCCGCGGCGCGCCATGGAAGCGGGGTTGGTGCTGGATTAGCTCTAGGGAGGGGTGAGCAATCGGGATGGGGCGGAACCGCCTGGTTCCACCTCTTGCGCCAGCGGATCGAGCGGGCGAAGCGGTATCCCGCGCAGGCGCGCCGGGGGGGGATGGAGGGGACCGCGGAGGTCCAATTTCGAATTGCCAGGGATGGAAGCGTGCAAGGCGTGACAATCGTGAAGTCCTCCGGATTTGCTGTCCTGGATCGTGCATCGGTCGAGACCATCAAGCGAGCCGCCCCCTTCCCGGTGATCTCAGGCGCGATCCGCATCCCCATCTCCTATCGCCTGCGGGACACACGATGATGTTCGGTGGACGGTCGCGAAAGGCTTCGGTATAATGAGTCACCATGTCTCAAAGCCCTCTTCTCATCTTGGAATTTTCTGATTACTTGTGACCCTGGTGTTATCCGGCGGCGGTCCGCCTGCGACGGCTTCAAGAACGGTACCACGATCGCGTTCAACTCAGACGGTGGAGCTTCGCCCTCCGGCCGGAGCCCGATCCCTCCGCCACGTTTCATGGGACTTACCGCGAGGCCGCTTGGCGACAGGCGTCCTCCCTCTCGGCGGATGTCAGCATCGCCTTTCGGATGTGGACCCGCCCCGACTTTCCCCAGTGGAGCCTCCCGGCCCTGGAGGCGGCCAAGTGTGCCGAACTGCAAGGCCCCGAGGCCTTTGAACGAATGCACCTCGACCTCTTCAAGGCTTTCTTCGAGGAGGGATCCAATATCGGAGAGCCAGCGGAGGTGATCGAGGTGGCCCGACAGGCCGGTCTGGACATGGATTCATTTCTCAGGGATTACGAGCAAGGGAGTCAGCGTCCCCGCATCTTGGAGGAACACAGACAAGCGGTCGCGCAGTATGGGGTTCGGGCCATTCCGACCGTCGTCATCGGCGAGGCACCCCCGATTGTCGGGGCAGTTCCTCTCCAGGAGTACGAACGGCTCTTGTCGCGGCTTCTCCGGTAGTCCACTTATTCCTCCATGTGCCGATTTTTTCTTGACAGGCGAAAATCGCTATGTTAAGAGAACGGTGTTTGTTTTTGCCACCCTGGACGGTCGGCCCGCATATCTCACATGCAAACTTGGTCCATGTCTTCCATCGTGGTAGTGAGTTTTAGCGGTTTGTGCCCCCGGTGGGGCGGCCGTTAAAGGCGTGTTTCCCGGCCGTCTGTGAAGCCACGGGGGCAGCCGTCATCGGTCCCGTGGCTATTTTTATCAATCGTATCCCGGCGATCAGTCTGGATCTGATCCTCATCGCAGGGGGAGCGAGGAAGCGATGCTGAGCGAACTTCATGAGGAGCTGCGCCGGTCGGTCCGGGATTTCGTGGCGAAGGAAGTCCTCCCTGTCGCCGACGTTCTCGATCGGGAGGAAAAGGACATCCCCAATGAAATCATCAAGAAAATGGCCGAGCTGGGCTACTTTGGCCTGGTGTTTCCGGCCGAAAGTGGAGGCGTCGGCCTCGACCACCTGGCACTTGCCGTCGTTTCGGAGGAGCTCTCGCGTGGTTGGCTGAGCGTCGGGAGTGTCCTCACCAGAAACCTGATCACCGGCCTGCTGATCCAGTCTCACGGCACGGAGGAGCAGAAGCGACGATTTCTACCGGGAATTGCCTCTGGAGAACTCCTGTCGGCCGCTGCGTTTACCGAGCCGGATGCGGGTTCCGACACCGCGGGGGTCAAGGCGCGGGCCCGGCGGGATGGGGACCGGTACCTGATCACCGGGGCCAAGACGTGGTGTACGTTCGCGAACTGTGCCCATGTCCTTACCGTTTTGGCGCGGACGGATCCGGATCCGGCGAAACGCCACAAGGGATTAAGCCTCTTCTTGGTCGAAAAAAACTCTGGGAATGAGTTTGATCCCCCCCGGATCGCCGGTGAACCGATCCCCACCGTGGGGTACCACGGCATGCATTGCTTCACTTTGGGCTTTCAGGATTGCCCCGTCCCCGCCGAGAACCTGATTGGCGGGACCGAGAACAAGGGCTTCTACCAGCTCATGGCGGTTTACGAGTCCGCGAGAATCCAGACTGCGGCACGGGCGGTCGGCGTGGCGCAGGGGGCCTTTGACCTGGCTTTGAAATATGCGAAGGAGCGGCACCAGTTCGGGCAGCCGATATCCAACTTTCAAGCGATCCGACACAAGTTGGCTGACATGGCTACCGAGATTCAGGCAGCGAGACAGCTCACCTACTACGCAGCGACGATGAAGGACACCGGTCGGCGCTGCGACCTGGAGGCCGGGATGGCCAAGCTCTTTGCGGCTGACATGGTGGAGCGGGTCGCTTCCGAGGCCTTGCAAGTCCATGGGGGCTACGGGTACTCCAAAGAGTATTCCATCCAGCGCTACTGGCGGGATGCCAGGGTATTCCGGGTCTTCGAGGGGACGAGCGAGATCCAGCGGGATGTCATCGGCAAGCGGTTGGTCGAAGGCTAAAGTCAGGATTATCAGAATGAAAGAGAAGGAAAAAGACATAACTGAGGCCATAAAAGCCTGGGAAGAGCAGGTCCTGAAGCCTGCCCTGGCCCGGCTTCAGGAGCGTCAGGAATTTTCCACCTCGTCGGGGATCCCGGTGGAGCGTCTCTATACCCCGGAGGATACGGCCGATCTGGATGTTGTGGACAGCTTGGGTTTCCCCGGACAGTACCCCTATACCCGGGGGATTTATCCCACGATGTACCGCAGCCAGCTTTGGACGATGCGCCAGTACGCTGGAATGGGAACGGCCGAGGAGAGCAACGAACGGTTCCGGTACCTGTTGAAAGAAGGACAGACCGGTTTGAGCGTCGCCTTTGACCTTCCCACCCAGATGGGCCTGGATTCGGACGATCCTCTCGCGGAGGGGGAGGTTGGACAGGTGGGGGTCGCCATCGACTCCTTGGCCGACATGGAGACCCTTTTCGACGGGATTCCCCTGGATCGGGTGACGACGTCGATGACCATTAACGCCCCGGCGGCGATCCTGGTGGCGATGTACATGGCCGTGGGCGATAAGCAACAGGTGGCCAGGGAGCGGCTGGCGGGTACCGTCCAGAATGACGTGCTGAAGGAATATGTGGCTCGGGGGACCTATATCTTCCCGCCAGGTCCCTCGCTTCGCCTGGCCGCCGACCTGATCGCATATTGCGCGAAGCATGTCCCCCGGTGGAACCCCATCAGCATCAGCGGCTACCATATTCGTGATGCCGGCGCCTCCGCGGCCCAAGAGATGGCCTTTGCCTTTGCCAATGCCATCGCCTATATCGAGGCGGTCCGACGCCGCCATCTCGACGTTGACGATTTTGCCCCACGCCTGTCCTGGATCTTCAACACCCACAACAATTTCTTCGAAGAGGTCGCCAAGTACCGGGCCTTACGTCGGATGTGGGCGAAGCTCATGCGGGAGCGGTTTCAGGCGAAGGATCCTCGCTCGTGGATGTTTCGGACCCATACCCAGACCGGCGGCTCGACGCTGATGGCCCAGCAGCCAGAAAACAACATTGTCCGGGCGGCGCTGCAGGCCCTGGCGGCGGTTTTGGGTGGAGTGCAGTCGCTGGCGCTCAGCTGCTTCGATGAGGCACTAGCCATCCCCACCGAGGGGGCCCAGCGCATCGCCCTGAGGACACAACAGATCATCGCTTATGAGACGGGTGTCGTTGATACCGTGGATCCGCTGGCGGGTTCCTACTACGTCGAAGCGCTCACGGACCAACTTGAGCAAAAGGCGTGGGGCATCGTTGAGGAGATCGAGGCGATGGGGGGGTCCGTCGCTGCCATCGACCGCGGCTATATGCAGCGCACGATTCAGGAGGAAGCGTACCGGTTCCAGCGCGAGGTCGAGGAAGGCAAACGAATCATCGTGGGCGTGAACCGCTTCGGCGACAGCCAGGAGCGACGAACCCCAATCTTTCGTGTCAACCCTGAGGCCGCCGCGAATCAGAAGGCAAAGCTTGCTGCCTTTCGGGCCCGGCGCAGGAGCCCAACCGTGAGGCAGGCCATGATTCACCTCCGGGAGGCCGCTCTGGGTGAGGAGGACCTGATGGAGCCTATCCTGGGTGCGGTCAAGGCATACGCGACGATTGGTGAGATCTGCGGTCTGCTTCGGGAGGTCTTTGGGGAGTATAAACCGCCGACGGGCCTCTAGGGAAAGGTGGCCCGGGTGATGAATGGGCCCGGCGAAGGAGTGGAAGATGGAACAAGCGGTGGTCGTCAGCGCAGTCAGGACCCCGGTCGGGAAGTTTGGTGGAAGTTTGAAGGACATCTCCGCGACGAGACTCGGGGCCCTCGTCATCAATGAGGCCGTCAAGCGGGCCAACCTGGAGCCGGCGCAGGTCGAGTGGGTGATTATGGGGAGCGCGCTTCAGGCCACCCTGGGTTTGGGGCCGGCAAGGAAGGCGATGCTGGAGGCTGGGCTTCCCAACGAAGTCTCAAGCTATACGGTCAATAAAGCGAGCGTCACAGGGATCGAGACGGTGGGACTGGCCGCCCAGGCGATCTGGGCGGGCACAGCCGATATCGTGGTGGCCGGGGGGATGGAGAACATGAGCCGGACCCCCTTCATGCTCCCCCAGGCCCGCTGGGGGCATCGGATGGGATCCTTCGAGGCCTTGGATCACATGATCCATGACGGGCTCACCTGTCCCGGAACCGGGGAACGCATGGGCGTCCTTGGTGACATCATGGCAGAAAAATTCCAGATCAGCCGGGAAGAGCAGGACCGGCAAGCCTTGATAAGCCAGCAGAGGGCGGCCGAGGCGACCAAGGCGGGGAAATTCAAGGAGGAGATCATTCCCGTTTCTATTCTCCAGCCGAAGGGAGACCCGATCCTGTTCGCCCAGGACGAGCATCCGCGCCCGGACACTACCCTGGAGAAGCTGGCTAAGCTCAAGCCAGCCTTTCGTGAGGGGGGGACGGTCACGGCGGGGAATTCTTCGGGGATCACCGATGGGGCGGCGGCCGTCGTCGTCATGTCCATGCGCAAGGCAAAAGAGTTAGGCCTGAAGCCCTGGTACCTCATCCGCTCCTGGGCCCACGGCAACGTCGAGCCGGCCATTATGGCCATTAGTCCCGTCCTGGCGACGCGCAACGCAGTACAAAAGGCGGGGCTCAAGATGGAAGATATCGACCTGTTCGAGATCAACGAGGCCTTCGCCGTCAAGGTCATCGGCTTTGAACGCGAACTGAAGGTAGACAACGCGAAGATCAACGTCCACGGCGGATCCATCGCCATCGGCCATCCCATCGGGGCCTGCGGTACCAGGATATTCGTGACGCTCTTGTACGCTCTCCAGGACCGGGGTTTACGCTACGGGGTGGCCAGCATGGGGGCAGGCGGCGGCGAAGGGAACAGTTTGGTGGTGGAGCGCCTCTAGGCAGTCACCGGGATTAGGTGCTTACGCCTCTCCTTCAGGGTTGCAGGTCGTCCTTCAAAGAAGCCTCAGTGCGCCGCGCCGGGTACTCCGTTGAGGCAGCTTGGACCTTGATCGAGCTGCCATCCCGGGGGATCCCATCCGCGTATCACCTAATCCCTTCAGAGGCCTTTGCCGTCCGGCCGCACGCTCTCTTCCCAGCCAATTGCCGACCCCTGGTCGCCGGCAACCGACAACGGGGCTATCTCCCCTTGAAGTGAGGTTGGCGCTTTTCCAGGAAGGCATGGACCCCTTCCGTCTTGTCTTCGGTGCCAAAACAGAGGGCGAAGGCCTGCGCCTCGAGGGCCAATGCGCTCGTTAGATCAGTCTCATATCCCTCCTCGATAACCCTCTTCGCCAGCTCGAGCGCGACCGCACCCTTGCTCACGATTTTCTGAGCGAACTTCCTCGCCTCTGACATCAGCCCGTCGGCCGGGAAGATTTTGTTCGCGAGACCGATCCGGTAGGCCTCCTGGGCATCGGTCATCTCTCCCGTGTAGATGAGTTCTTTCGCCCGTGACTTGCCAATGAGGCGGGCGAGGCGCTGTGTTCCGCCCCCGCCAGGAATGAATCCTAGATTCACCTCGGGCTGGCCGAACCGGGCTCGATCCGATGCAAAGATGAGGTCGCAGGCCAGGGCCAGCTCGCACCCCGCTCCCAGGGCAAAGCCATTGACGGCTGCGATGACTGGCTTCTTGAGGCGTTCGATCCGGTTGAAGAGCGCGTGGAAAGTCTGAGAGAAATGCAGGGCCCCCAGGGGGCTCATATGCTGGAATTCGGTGATGTCGGCACCCGCAGCGAAGGCCTTCTCCTCTGCCCCCGTCAGGATCACGACCCGGACTTCGGGGTCCTCATCGGCCTGGTCAAACACCTGGGTCAGCTCCTGGATCATTATCTGATTAATCGCATTGAGCGCCTTGGGACGATTTAAGGTAATGAGGGCGATCCCATCCGCGACCTCGTACTTTAGCGTCTGATGCTCCATCATCTATTCCTTTCTCGTGTGTTCATAGGAGTAAAAGCCGCGGCCAGTCTTTTGTCCGAGGAAGCCGGCCTCCACCATGCGAACCAGGAGCGGACAGGGACGGTACTTCGAATCTCCAAAACCCTCGTGAAGGGTCCGCAACACGGCCAGGCAGACGTCGAGGCCGACCAGGTCAGCCAAGGCCAGGGGGCCCATCGGGTGGTTGGCCCCGAGCTTCATCACCGTGTCGATGGCCTCGGCGGTTCCTACCCCCTCCATCAAGGCGTAGATCGCCTCGTTGATCATGGGGATGAGGATTCGATTCGCAAGGAAACCGGGAGAATCGTTGGCTTCTACGGGGATCTTTCCCAACCGCTCGGCCAGTTGGCGGGTGACGGCGACCGTCTTTTCCTCGGTGGCGAGGCCCCGGATGATCTCAAGCAACCGCATGAGGAGGACTGGGTTGAAGAAGTGCATCCCAATGACCCGAGAAGGGCGGGAGGTGGTTGCAGCAATCTTGGTGATGGAGATGGAAGACGTGTTCGTGGCCAGAATCACCTCGGGTCTGCACACCCGATCGAGCTCCCCCAAAACGTCCTTCTTGATCGAAAAGTCTTCGGCAACTGCCTCGATGACAAAGTCGGCAGCCGCAAAATCGGCGAGGGTGGTGGCCAGGGTGAGGTTTTTGAACATCTCTTCTTTCTGCGTCTCGCTGAATTTCCCCTTCTCCACCCCCTTGGCGAGGCCGAAGGCAATGCGGCTCCGGGCTTTTTCGAGAATATCTTTTGCCACATCCCCTAGGAGGACCTGGAAGCCTGCCTGCAGAGCGACCTGGGCAATTCCGTGCCCCATAGTTCCCGCACCGATAACGCCAATGACCTTAATGTCCATCCTCCAATCCCTCCATCCAAAATCGAATCTGCTTCGGACTGCTGACTTGGGACGTTGATCCGTCGCCTCTCAGACTCTCTCAGCGATGAGGGCGATTCCCTTTCCACCACCGAGGCAGAGGGCGCAGAGTCCCCGTCGGACCTGACATTCTTGCAGAAGGTGCGAGAGGGGGGTTAAGACTGGAGTACCCGTGACACCAATGGGATGGCCAAACGCCACCCTCCTCCTTTGACGTTCATGTAGCCTTGGTCAGTAAGGGGACCGCCGCAAAGGCCTCCTTGATTTCAAAGGGATCAATGTCGCCGGTCCTCTTGAAAACCTGCTTGATTGCCTCTGCCGGCACGGTCATGAAGTACTTTGGGGTCAAGCGCGCCCAGGCATATCCCTCGATCCCGACCAACGGCTTGATCCCGAGATGGGCGGCGCGGTTTCCCGATAACTGCGCAAACTATACCATCGCGTTTGCTTCGAAAGCAATGTCTAATCCGAGCCTGTAACCTGTTGTGTTAAAAGGCGGGTACCCACACTCTCGAGTCAAGATAACAAGCAGGAAGTTTTTGTTTTGAGCGGTATGAGGCAACTGTATGAGGACGACCCTTCGCAGTCAGCGGGGGGAGCAGGTCATCGAGGGTTCTGCTCTGGTCACCCCGCCGCCGGGACCACGGGCGGAGATCGTGAAGGGCTACTGAGCCACCCTGAGAGGTGTGAACCCTTCCATCCACCATTCCCCCAAGAGTTGCCCGTGAGTACAGCGTCCCGCCCGGTGAGCCTTATCGTCTTCCTGCTCAACCGGGGAGTTCGACCTGCCGTCGAAGCGCCATCATGCCTCGACTTCGCGGGTCAACCATTGCCATGCCCCGGGGGCAGAAATCAAGGCTTCATGGGAAGCACTCCCGTGGCCTTCCGTTGACAGTGTGCCGCTGTTCACCTAGAATGATAGGGTTCGAAAAGGGGGCCGACTACGCAAGGAAGATGATGGCGATGACACCGATCCCGGTATGGGCGCAAGATCTCAATGAGCGGATCGAGGCGGAGACCTCGAGCCTCTTCATTCTTCACCATAACATCGCCGATTACGTTCCGCTCGGACAGACGTTTCTTGCCTTTCCAACCTTTCTCGCTCAGTGGCTAGGGGACACGAGTCCCGTCATTTTCTACAATCGGGCCACCGGGGTTCGCTTTCCCGACGAGGAGATTCAGCGCCGTTTTCGGGAGGCGGCGGGTTTGGCTGCTCGTGATCAGCGAGAAGCTAAATTGGAAGAGGAACGTCGACGGGCCTTGATGGCATTAGGCGAGGCGGTCAGCGCCGAGCCTCCCCCCCTCCCCACTCATCCCACCAAAGTTATCCCGCTCCTGGGGCAGGCCTTGCGGTCGGGACGGCTCCGGGACCGAGGGTGGCGTGCGATTGCTGTCCTCGAGTATGCCGAGAGTATTGCCCCGGCTGCCGATTTTTCCTGCATGAATGAGGATGATCGAACCAACCTGGTGGCCCTCCTCAGCCTCGCGACCGACCACACCCTCCACGAGCAGCGCGGGATCCTCCTCCTCACCGTCAACAATCTGGCCGACCTGCACCCGGCCCTGAGGCAGGTGGCCGGCCGGGTCGAGGTGATCGAGGTCCCCCTTCCCGATGAGGCGGAGCGGCTCCAGTATATCGAGCACCTCCTGGCTCAGAATGGCTTGAGGCTGAGCATGGGCACAGAAGAGCTGGCGCGAGCGACCGCCGGGCTGACCCGGCTCCACCTCGAGCAACTTTGTCGCCAGGCCAAGGCGAAGGGGTCTCCTTTGACGTTTGGGGAGATCAAACAGCGGAAGGGGGAGATTCTCCGGCAGGAGCTTTACGGGATGGTCGAGCTCGTTGAGCCGAGCTTCGAATTAGAGACCATAGGGGGGCTCAGCGCGGTCAAGCAGTTCTTCGGGGAGGTGATCCAGGCCATCCGGGACGGGGACGTGAAGATGGTCCCCCGGGGGATCACTCTCGTCGGGCCCCCTGGGGTGGGGAAGACGGCGGTGGCCGAGGCGCTGGCAAAGGAGTGCGGCTTCAACTTCGTCAAAATCACCAACCCACGGGAGAAGTGGGTGGGGGCCTCGGAGCGGAATTTCTGGAAGATCCTGCAATCGCTCCGATCGTTGACGCCCTTGGTGGTGCTGGAGGACGAAGCAGATCAGAGCGAACAGTCCCGGGATGAAATCAGCGGGGACTCTGGCGTGACCAACCGGCTTCGTCAGATGCGGTTTGAGTTCACCGCGGATCCCGCCATCCAGGGGAGGGTCCTGTGGATCCGAATTACGAACCGTCCGGACAGGCTGGATCCTGCGGAACGTCGCTCAGGTCGGTTCAGCGAGCGGATTCCTCTGCTGATGCCGGACGCGGATGAGCGGGTTGCCATCTTTGCAGTCATTCCGAAAAAGCACGGCATCGCCGTCATGGCCGTCGATTTTGCCGCGATGGCGGAGGAATGCGAGGCGCGGTTTCCAGGGCAGATCACGGGCGCAGACATCGAGGAGATTTCGCTCAGGGCCTACCGCCATGCCAGGATTCGCGGGGCGAACGCAGTGGCAGAGGACGATTACCGCTGGGCTATTGAGGACTTCATCCCCTCCCAATCTGCAGAGTCGATTCGTCAGCAGGAGCTGATGGCGGTGGGCCACTGTTCCTCCCGTCGTTTCCTGCCTGAGCGGTACCGGGACGTGGGGGTGGAGGAGGTGGAATCCCTCGGATAGTGTACGGGGAAGGCGTCGATGGGGGAGTACATTGAGATCAAGGGAGGGGTGGTCCGGCTCCTGCGGCATGGGTCCCGAGAGGG
>LXTG01000107.1 GCA_001643535.1 candidate division NC10 bacterium SPGG6
TGCTTCCAATAATTCGACCGTTTCCGCTTCGTCGAGAACGTCGAACTCCTTCCGTAGGGCGCGCGGTGCTTCGACGGCGTCAGCAACGTTTCGCCCCATGAGCCTCCACCTCACGGCTTGCTTGAGGGCCTGTTTGAGCAATCGGTGATGGTGAAGCACTGTTTGGGCAGAGAGGGACCTTTGCCCGCCCTCTGGCTCCAAGAGCTTTGCGTAGTATCCCGAAATGTGGAGGGGTTGAAGACGCGTCAATGAGATGTGCCCGAGGGCGGGAACAATGTGAATTCGGACCATGTCGGAATACCGCTGACATCTTCGGCTTTCGTCGACGCCATTCCGATGATTTCCCGTCTGCTCAAGGAGCTGGGTGTCCCCTTGGACTGGGTCGACACCCAGGATGCAGAAATTATCAAAAAGATGGACCGCGCAGCCGGTCTCTTCTTCGTCGAGAATGCCGCCGAAGCCACGGATCACCAAGGGAGGAAGATCATTCCGGCGCAAGACTTTGTGTCCGGCTATAACGTGAAAACGGTTTTTGGTGTGGGAGGCGGGTACGCTGGCGGCCAGATACTGGTCATCGTTGCGTTCACTCGTGACCTTGTTCCACGAGCCGCTGCCGAGCGTTTCGTAGGACTGAGGGACGCATTCAAAGGGAACACCAGTTCCCTCGTCGAAACGGGGAAAATTTTCTCCCAAGCGTAGAGTTAAACTGAACAGGCTGGGCGTCCCCTTGGTCGCTAAAGGGTTCGGCCACAGGGTTCGTGGGCGTCTCCCGGACGACAGTCTCTCCGTTCGCTGATACCCGAAGGAACACGAGGATGGATAGAACCAAGGTGAAAGCCGTATTGCAAGCGGTGAGAGAGGGGAATCTGTCAACTGAGGAGGCGCTGGATCGACTGAAGCTTTTGCCGTATGAGGATCTAGGCTTCGCGACGCTGGACAACCACCGGAGTCTCCGCCAGGGGTTCCCCGAAGTCATTTTTTGCCCTGGTAAGACTGTCGAGCAAGTTGCTCAAATTGCCGACCGGCTGCTGCGGCAGCACAACAATCTGCTCGCCATCCCGTAGGATTCGTATTCCGTAGGTCAGAGGGCCGAATCCTCTTCTTCGGACCGCCAAATCGCCTATTCTCTCTTCCGTCCTAAAAAACGAAATGCCCTCCCAGACCACGAAATGAGGGGCGGCTCTCAGCGGCATTGTAGGATTGCAAGACCTGATCCTCCGGGGTGCGCTCGGGTGCCGCCATGAGATACCGTGAAAGTTTCACCCCGGAATGTTATAATTGTAAGGACGTCCCCCTTTTCAGTTGCATCTCGCTTGTGAAAGCTGCGGCGTTGACAGAGATGGTGCAGAGCCTGCTCGGTCCGATGCTGGAGCAGCGTGCAGCAGGCCGGTCACAGTAGCGTGAAGGCGGAGAGTGCAAAATGAAGCGCGAAGACATCAAGACAGTCGTTAAGGAAGCGTATGCCGACATTGCAAGACGCGGCCGGCCCAGGTGCGGTCCTGTCGCATCGTGTTGCGAGAGCGTTGATGTCGCTCAGGATGTTAGCACGAAGGTCGGCTATTCCGAGGAAGAGCTTCACCGGGTTCCTGAGGGTGCAGACTTGGGCCTTGGCTGTGGGAACCCAGTTGCCCTGGCTTCGTTACGAGAGGGAGAAACGGTGCTTGATCTGGGCTCAGGTGCCGGACTGGATGTCTTCCTGGCAGCGAGTACGGTGGGAAAGAACGGCAGGGTGATCGGCGTCGATATGACAGCAGCGATGATTGAGCGGGCCAGGGAAAACGCGAAGCGAGGCAAGTACGAGAACGTCGAGTTTCGACTGGGGGAAAATGAAGACCTGCCACTTGCCGACAACACGGCGGACGTCGTTATCTCGAACTGCGTCATCAACCTCTCCCCTGACAAGCCGCGGGTGTTTCGAGAAGCCTTCCGGGTGCTCAAGCCGGGCGGGAGGCTGATGATCTCAGATCTTATGCTGCTCAGAGAACTCCCGGATCCGGTCAAGCGCTCTGTGAAGGCGTATGTCGGATGTGTGGCTGGGGCGATGCTGAGGGAAGAGTACGTGGGGGCCATACGTGCGGCAGGATTTCGGGACATCCGCATTCTTCAGGAGGTGCCGTTTCCGCCCAAGTTCTTGGCGAACGACCCGACGGCAAAGGCCATCCTGGAAGATTCGAGCCTGACGATTGAGGAAGTCAGGGAGATTGCCAGCTCGGTTGTCAGCCTAAGAATCTCTGCGGTCAAGCCAACAGCATAGAATTACCCAGCCGACACGAAGAGTTATCCCGGATTCATGCAGCCGGTTTAAACGTCACCTGCTCTTTACGGCAGCCCCCTGCTTGTAATAATAGGCACTTACTGGGATTTATCAATAGGGCCCAGAAGCAGGCCTACGCCGCGCCACATTGTTCTCTTCGGGCTTTCTCCTTAAGAGTTGCTGGGAGGCGATCAAAGGCAGTCCGCAGAGCCATTGCCTCGTTTGAGGCAACAACAGTGTAATCCCCGTACCCCGCGGGCAATACGCCGGAGACGTACTCTCTGTCCCAAAGAACACGGACGGTCGCGATCTCTTCTATTTGCTCGTCGCTCGGACGGCCCCATCTCTTCCACTGGATTGGCTCCTCCAAGGGATCCCCCTGGAACCGCAGATTTACATGATCGGTAAGGCGAAGGAAGGTCTCCAGAAACCGCTGAGGGCCCACGAGCAAAGCAAGCGCTTCCCGTTCAAGGCCTGATGTGCCACCTTGCACCCTTGCCACAACCCTGCGTGCCTGATCATGCTCCGTTGCCGCCTTCTTTTGCTTCCCGAGCAGCGTGATGGTCGAGCCTTTCTTTTCTTCTGTGGTCGCACGATGGCGGGATTCACAAACGCCCAAGAGGATTGCCAAGACGACAAGGGAGATGCCAGCACCGCGTTCCCCCCATCCACCCGGAGGTCCCTGTTTTCTTGGGTCGAGGAGGCGGGGTGCATAATCCCCTTGCCTGAGGCCCCTCGCGGTGACGGATTTGAGCCTCCCCAAGACCTGCAGCGCATCTGTAGTGGCGCGACGTTCGGCATCGGTCGAGCGACGCATGGCGGGCGCGACCACCGTGTGTTCGCGAGTCCCCGCGAGAGGCAGCGGGTAAAACCCAGTCACGATAAGCAAGACCCCGACACACCCGAGCAAGAGGGATTTCCAATATTGTTGGGGCCAACCTGGGTGAACTGTTTCACCTCGATGCTGGTTTGGGGCAGGTCGCAGTGGGGTCGCGTTTGGTGCTATGCCGCCTAGCACACCACCACATGACTTACAGGTTTCACATGCCATCTGCATCAGCCCACACTTGGGACACTTCGTTCCTGCTATCATGGTCCATCCCCCTTCTGTAGGCGTCGTCCACCCCACGATGGGCCATTTCTCCACACCGAGCTTCGTTCATTGCTTCGGATGAATTTTCTCCTTAGTCCTCACCCCCCTCCGTAGATTCTCGTTTCCCTCTGATCAACTGCGCTGCGGGCGGCGGCTCTTCAACGACTTCATCGTCAATCGAGAGCCCGAGCAGCATACGGCCCGGGGTGCATGCAGAAATTGGTCGGTCTCGGTCTGTCGAACGATGGCGGCCTGAGTCGTGATCCGGCTCGCCGGGCTGTCGGAAGAGCGTTCTTACCGTGATCGGGCAGGAGCAAAGGAGACCGCAGACATCTTCAGGTGCCCCTCACGACCCTTATGCGAATGAGGACCTGGGACCGTTGCACCAAATTCCCTCGTGCCAGGCGTGGACGCGTTGACAAAACTTGGGGCTAGACGTTGGCGAGATACCATTCCCCTTCGCAATCTTCGTGCCAAGATCTGTTGCCCGACAACCAATTGAAATGAAAGGGGTCCTGCGGCGAACTCGTGTGTGCACGGGTGGCGAAACTTCAGCAGCTGCCGAGAACTGGACAGCAGATTTCTGTGCAGTCGCCCCATTCAGGGGTCTGCCGATCCGTCGAGCTCGGGATACAACGTAGGGCCTGTTCTGGCCACGAGCCTGAATTGGGTTGCGATTCCCCCGCGGATTGCAAATCTTGCGTTAGCTTGCATAATTCTTGACAACCCGCATCCAAAATCTCTTGGGTTGTACCGGCCGTAGAGGTTTGATTTCCGCTCCCGAGGAAAGCCACCTGCACCAAGTATCCCCCACAGCGCCTTTTCCGGTCCGTGCCGGCACAAAAGCACGTGCACCTTTCGTCGTCGTGGGCCTTCCCGGTCCAGAGAGCGGGAATCTGCATTGGCATAAAAAGTGCACAAAACGGGCGCGAAGTGTAGCGCCGACGGAGGGTCGAATGCAGGACTGGGGGTCATCTGTGGAAAAGGGCATAACGGGGCTTCTACCGGGGAAGATCCTGGCGGTGGATGACGATCTCAAAGCCCTTCAAATCATACAGGCGGCTTTGCAAGAGGCAGGATTTGACGTCCTGACCGCCGCCAGCGGAGCGGAGGCGCTCGGCGTGGTCAGAGATGCTGCCCCCGATTTGGTCCTTCTCGACCTCAAGATGCCTGGTATGAGCGGTCGCGAGATGTTGCAGGAGATGAAGTCGCAGCAAGAGACGGGCAACACCCCCGTCGTGATCGTCACCGGCGTGTCG
>LXTG01000111.1 GCA_001643535.1 candidate division NC10 bacterium SPGG6
GGTCTCATCGATGTGGTGGCGAGCCCGGTCTATGCAACGGCCGTAGGGCTGGTCCAGTACGGTGCCCAGAATCGGCATCAGCGGAAGTTTCGGCGAGTGACCGAGGGGGCCCTGTTCAGTCGCGTGACAGAGCGGATGCGGGAATGGTTCGGGGAATTCTTCTAGGACGGTCCGATGTCTGAAGTCCGAGGTCGGGGACGAAAGCAGCAAGACGGAATGGGAACGGGGCTAGAGGGCCACGATGTTATCTCAGCCCTCGACCCTCGACACTAACACTGTTTTCAAGGGGGGTGAGTGATGCCGTTTCATTTAGAAGATGCGCCTCAGAGGATAGCGAAGATTAAGGTCATCGGCGTGGGAGGAGGGGGCTCGAATGCGGTCAAGCGCATGGCAACCTCCGCGATGACAGGGGTGGAGTTCATCGTGGTGAACACCGATGCCCAGGCCCTCCAGTCCTGCCCTGTGGAGACCAAGCTGCAGATCGGGGAGAAACTCACCAAGGGGTTGGGGGCAGGGTCGAATCCCGAAATCGGGCGGAAGGCGGCCATCGAGGATACCGACAAGATCCTGAACCTCCTGGAGGGGGCGGATATGGTCTTTGTGACCTCGGGGCTCGGCGGGGGGACCGGAACGGGTGCAACTCCCGTCATCGCCAATCTCGCGAAGGAAGTAGGGGTTCTCGCGGTGGGGGTGGTGACCAAGCCCTTTCAGTTTGAGGGGAGGGTGCGCATGGCGCAGGCCGACCGCGGCCTCCAGGAACTCAGGGAGAGGGTCGATACGCTCATCACCATTCCCAACCAGCAACTCCTGGCTGTGGCCGACAGGACCACGACCTTTCTCGAGGCGTTTAAGCTAGCCGATGATGTCCTCCGTCAGGCGGTCCAGGGCATCTCTGATCTCATCCTGATCCCTGGGCTCATCAATGTGGATTTCGCCGACGTCCGGACCATCATGGCTGAGCGGGGATTGGCCATGATGGGAACCGGATACGCCGTGGGGGAGAACTGTGCGGCTGAGGCGACGCAACAGGCCATCAACAGCCCCCTCCTGGAAAATGTCTCCATCGATGGGGCTCGCGGGGTATTGTTGAACATCACCGGCGGCCCCGACCTCGGCCTCCATGAGGTCGAGCAGGTTGGTCGGACGATCTTTGAAGCCGCCGATCCCAATGCCCACATCATCTTTGGAGCGGTGGTCGATGAGCGGATGAACCGGGAGGTGCGGGTGACAGTCATCGCCACGGGCTTTGATCAACAGCAGACCCGGGTGGCCGAAGAGGCCAAGATCGCCGACATCAAGGCCTATGCGACCAAGGTGGTAGAACGGCCCAGCTATCTGAGGCGGCGGGCGGGGAAGGCGGATGTGAGGTCGGCCCAACTGATGCTGCAAGAGGTGGAGGAGGACGAACTCGACATCCCGACGTTCCTCCGCCGCCAGGCCGACTAGTGCCGCACCAGAGTGGAATGTGAGCAAGAAATAGTTGATGCGGCACTAATTTCCTCCCTCGGTCCTCCGCGATATCGCTGCGGAACCCAGTCGCCCAGCGGTCGATGGAGAGTTGGGCGGAAGATCCCATTGTGGTATGCTCTGAGCCGATGACGCGTGTAGCGAGCCAAATGGGGCTAGCCGACAAGGGAATTCGCGAGAGCGCCGAGCCGGGATTCCTCCAGATTTCCCCACTTGAGCAGCTTTCCATCCGGCATGCCTTTAGCACCCGAAAAGGCGGGGTGAGCACGCCCCCCTATCATACCCTCAATCTGGGTTTCAGCGTCGGTGATGATCCTGCGGCGGTGCATGAAAACCGCCGACGGTATTTCAGCGCCCTCGGTCTTGACCTATCCTGCGTTGTCCGGGTCCGCCAGGTCCACGGCAACGATGTCCTGGTGGTGAACCAGGCCTTGGCCGGGCACGAGCGGTTTCCCCGGCTCCTGTTAGATGACGACTACTTTTACGATGCGATGGTGACCGAGATCCCCGGCCTCAGCCTTGCCATCAGCACTGCCGACTGCCTTCCGATCTTCGTTGTCGACCCTCGCCGCCGGGCCGTCGGGGCACTCCATGCCGGCTGGCGGAGCAGCGTGAAGTGCGTCGTCGAGCATACACTGAGAAAGATGCACGACGCGTATGGGACCGATCCCGCCGATTGCTATGCAGCGCTCGGTCCGGGGATTCGTGGCTGCTGTTACGAAGTGGATGAGCCGGTCATCACCCATATCAGGCGAGCGTGCGGAGCGTGGCAGGATTGTGCAAGACCTGCCGGCGAGGATCGCTGGATGTTGGACCTCGGTCACCTGAACATCGCGATGCTGCAGGAGGTAGGACTCAGGCCGGATCGGATCTTCGACACCGAGCTCTGCACGGCATGCCGGAGCGATCTCTTCTATTCTTACCGCGCCGAAAAACCGACGACGGGCCGTATGATGAGCCTTGTCAGCCTCATGTAGTTCAGGGTTGAGAGCTTAGAGTTGAGAGTCGAGGGCTCAGGACTGAGGACTGAGGAGTTCAATGATCCAGGCTTTTTGGCCGTCAAATTCGAAATCCGAAATCGTTCGACTGAGGCTCACGACTCGAAGTCCGCAATTCGAAATGCTCACGGTCATCGGTTCACGGCGTTGACACCTCCCAATCCCTCTGTTACTTTACCCTCGCAGGGAAAAAGTGGATGACGATAAAGGAGCGGATCGAGAGCGTTCGAGAGCGGATCGCAGCGGCAGCCTTGAGGGTGGGTCGGGATCCGGGGGAGGTTCTTGTGGTAGCCGTCGCGAAGACCTTTCCCGTGTCGGCGGTTCGGGAAGCGGTTGCTGCCGGTATCAATGATGTCGGTGAGAATCGGGTTCAGGAGGCAAAGGCCAAGATCGCCGAGATCGATGCTCCCTATCGGTGGCACATGGTCGGGCACCTGCAAACCAACAAGGCCCGACTGGCGGTGCGGCTCTTTGACTGGATCCAGTCCCTCGATTCTCTGAAACTCGCCCGGGAGTTGGAGACAGCGGTCTCTGGACTTGGAAAGCCGGTGAGGACCCTGGTCGAGGTCAATCTCGCTCAGGAACTCAGTAAGACGGGACTGACAGAGACAGACCTTTTCTCCTTCCTGGAGCAGGCGATGTCCCTGCCGTCCCTCAGCATCGAGGGGTTGATGGTCATGCCCCCTTTCGATCCGGACCCCGAGAGGGGTCGCCCCTACTTTCAGCGGTTGCGCAGGCTTCGGGACGAGGCCGCCTCCCGCTTCCCCCAACTCGCCTTGACCCATCTCTCGATGGGGATGAGCCATGACTTCGAGGTGGCCGTCGAAGAGGGGGCGACCATGGTCCGGATCGGGACCGCCATCTTCGGCGAGCGGCCAACGAAACAAATGCTAGCAGGCTAGAAGGCCAGCACGCTAGGAGGCTAGAACCCTGGCTGTCCAGAAAACTATAAAGTATAACGCTAGGATGCTGGCATGCTGGAACGCTCGACGGCTGAAAAAGGGGAAGCTTATAAGCCTTTGAGCATACAAGCCTCCTAGCCTGCCAGCTTTCTAGCGTTCAAATGCGTTTGGATCTCTTCCTCAAGACATCTCGGTTGGTCAAACGCCGGGGCCAAGCCAAAGCCCTTTGCGATGCCGGGCGGGTTCGGGTCGACGGTCTCCCGGCGAAAGCAGCCCGCCAGGTTCGGGCGGGGAGCCGCATCGCCCTGAATCTGTCCAGGCGCCAGGTGGTGATCGAGGTTCAGGAGATAGAAGGAGCGGTGGGAGGTCGAGGGAGGCCGGCAGCACGCTATACGGTCGTGGTGGAACGGCGTTTTACACAAGGGATGGCACGAGAGGGAGAGGAGGAGAGCGATGCAGGTTTTCATGGATAGCGCCAACGTGAAGGCGATCGAGGACGCCGTGGAGCATGGCCTCATCGATGGGGTGACCACCAACCCATCCCTGATCGCCAAGGAAGGGGCGAACTTTCGTGAGGTCGTCGAGCAGATCTGTCGGACCGTTTCCGGCCCGGTCAGCGTTGAGGTGGTAGGGAAGACTTACGAGGAGATGATAACCGAGGGCCGGGAGATCGCCAAGATCGCTGACAATGTAGTAGTGAAGGTCCCGATGCTCAAGGAGGGGCTCCGGGCGGTCCGGGAGCTCAGCCGTGACGGCATCCGCGTCAATGTGACCCTAGTCTTCTCGGCAGCCCAGGCCCTGCTGGCGGCCAAGGCAGGGGCGACCTACGTGAGCCCCTTCGTTGGACGCCTCGACGATTACGCCCATGTCGGCATGGATGTCATCCGGGACATTGTCAAGATTTATAAGAATTACGCCCTCCCCGCTCAGGTCTTGGCGGCCAGTGTGCGACATCCGGTCCATTTCGTTGAGGCCGCGTTGGCCGGGGCCCACGTGGTCACGGTCCCCCCCTCCGTCCTCCACCAGCTAGTAAAACACCCCCTGACCGACGTAGGGCTGGAACGGTTCCTGGCCGACTGGCAGAAGGTCCCCCAGGGGATCTTTGGCCCCCCTCGGTAGATAGGAGGACTCAGCCCCCCCT
>LXTG01000126.1 GCA_001643535.1 candidate division NC10 bacterium SPGG6
CACCCGCAGCGATATCCCACGCTTTCAGCTTGAGCTCCCAGAAACCGTCCAGTCGCCCCGCCGCCACATATGCAAGGTCTATGGATGCCACGCCAGGGCGTCGCACCGCCTGGGCCCGCATGCTGAAATTTGAAAAGTGATTGAGGTTATTCTCGGGAGACTCTCTCATATCATACGGAAAGCCGGTTGCCAAAAGCGCCTCTTCTAGCTGGTCAGTATCGGAGACGTGAATAGGCTCCTCATTCAGGTAGGCCCCACCGTCATGAACGGCTGTGAACCACTCTTCTCTGAGCGGATCGTAGACCACTCCGCAGCGCAGCTTGCCCTGATGCTCTAAGGCGATAGAGACCGCGAAGAACGGAAAGCCATGGGCGTAGTTGGTCGTGCCATCTAACGGATCGACGATCCAGCAGGTCTCACCCTTCCCCACGTGTCCCTGACCCTCTTCGGAGAGGATCGTGTGGTCGGGGAAGCGGCGGTGAAGAAAGGACACAATGGAAGCTTCTGACCGGCGGTCCACGTCTGTGACCAGATTGATCCGCCCCTTGTAATACACCTGCGGACGACGGCCGAATCGTTCCATCAGGATCCGGCCCGCCTCTTTTGCTGCTACCCGTGCTGCCTCGAGATGTTCCCGATCCTCCAGAGTCATTTTTCGTTCCTCCGCGGCCGACTCTACCACAGGGAATACGCATCCTCAAGGTGGCGCGCGCAGTGTTGCCCGACATCGGCAGAGATGATATCTTCGGCGTATGAGTGAAACGAGCCCCGAAAAAGCGGCCCAGCGGCAGTTCGGACGCCAGGCCTCCCGTTATGCGGTCAGCCGTGCCCATGCGACCGGGACAAGCCTGGATGTCATGGTGGACTGGGCAAAGCCGACGTCCGCGGACCGGGTCCTGGACGTCGCCACCGGGACCGGCTTTACCGCCTTTGCCTTCGCCGAAGCTTCGGCCGAGGTCGCAGCCACTGACCTCACGACGAATATGCTCCACGAGGCCCGACGCCTGGCGGCCGAGCGGGGACTCCGGAACATTCGGTTCCTCCAGGCGGCTGCCGAAGCTCTCCCCTGCCGAGCCGGAAGCTTCGACATTGCCACCTGTCGAATCGCCCCCCATCATTTCGCCTCGGTCCCCACCTTTCTCCGGGAGATCCATCGGATCCTCCGGCCCGGCGGTCGCCTCGTCCTCACCGACTCCTCGAGTCCAGAGGAGTCAGAGCCATACACCTGGCACCAGGAGCTGGAACGGATCCGTGACACCTCCCATGTGCGGAATTACACGCCTTCCGAGTGGCGAAGATTTATCCCGGAGGCGGGCTTCACCCTAGAAGAGCTGACCACTGCTCACCGCACTGAGCTGGTCTTCTCGGATTGGGTCCGCACCTCGGGCTCCCCTCCCGAGGTGGTGGCCGAACTCCGCCGGCGATTCATCGAGGCCTCCCCGGCGGTCCGGGACGCCTTCCAGATCCGTGAGGTCGAGGGCGACTTTCACTTCTCGTGGATGCTCGTCATCCTCCTCGCCCGCCCCGCCTGAACACGACAGCGATCACCACCACCCCCACGGAAAACCGCTCCCATGCCTCCTCAGGCGAGACAGCATTGCCCCACCCTGGCGGCCCCACCTCAAGCGCTCTCCATAACAGTGCCGGCGGAATTGTGAAATACGAAGCACCCTGAACAGTAACGGATAGAACGGGTTCAGAAGAGTGCGGGAGATTCCAGGGAAGCGTGCACTATGAGATGTGGTGTTTGACTACCGGAATGAGGAGGATATCACGACGCGGAATGCGTTGCCGCTCGCCCCACGGATCGCTGCCTGCGGCAGGCGCTAGCCGAGCCCAATCGCAGAGAAGCCCAATTGGAACTTGGTGAGAAAAACGATGCCATACCCGAATAGAAAACAAACCGCGATGGCCCCAAGACCAAGCAGCACCGCCTCCACATTCTCGTTTTCATCCGCTGAGGCCAAGACTCCTTCAAGCCAGCAGACGAAGGTGAACGTGGGAGAAGGAATCAGGTGAGAGGCATCCTTCTCGTCTTGAGCCACCACCGGGACCGCGCCCGCCTTGGTGATCGCGACGCCAGATCTTACCGAACTAGCCATTGCGCCTTCCTCCCTTTTCGACCCGACGGCGCCTGACGAACGGCGCTTGTCCCATTCGTCTCTCGAGGCCGCCTGCTATGGCCGGTCACGGTGAGATTCGTGCAAGCTGTATGCCAGATTGCGAAGTGACCGCAGGCTTCAAAGTGCCCAGGAAACAATAAGTTAGAGCCCACGGGGGGAGGCTCTCTGCCCATAGGAATCCCTGAATTCCCGATCGGTGCCTGGAGTTCACGCAGTGATACCGGATGGGTCGGACGAAATGGCAAAATGCCTATCCGGTAATGCCAAAAAGGGAGGAATGGTCGGACCAAAAGGAAGGAGCCATAGCCCCTTGAGGGAGGGACTGGACAAGAAATCTTAGGCGTGGATGATCTTGCCCTGCCAAAGGTAGGAGCGGGGGACTCGCTTACTGATATTACAAAGGACCTCATAGGTGATCGTGCCGAGGCGCGCTGCCCACTCATCAGCAAAGAGCGTTTCGTCACCCTGCCGTCCGAGGAGAACCGCTTCCTCGCCCTCCCGAACCCCGGCCACCTCTGTCACATCAACCATCACCATGTCCATACACACCCGGCCGATCACAGGTACCCGCTCTCCTCGAATGAGCACCTCCCCCCCGTTGGCGAGGAGGCGATTGTATCCATCCGCATATCCCACGGGGAGTGTGGCCACGAGGATATCCCGCGGGGCTTCATACGTGCAGCCGTAGCTCACCGTTGCGCCCTTTGGCATTTCCTTAATCTGTGCAATGCAGGTCTTGAAGGTCAAGGCGGGCTCCCAGAGACCGCCGGGGGAGGGAGGATAACCGTAGAGGGCAATCCCGGGCCGTACCATGTCCAGGTGGGCCTCGGAAAGGTCGAGCAGGGCCGCACTATTGGCGGCATGACGGAGCGGGACTGCCACCCCTGCCGCCTCTATCTCGCGGATCGCTTCGAGAAACTGCCGGATTTGCTCCAGGGCATGACCCTTATCAGGAGCATCGGCCGCGGCAAAGTGCGTCATCACCCCTCCGAACTCCAATCCGGGGAGATGGACAATCGCCTTCGCGGCAGCCGCGGCCTCGGCGGGGTGAATTCCCAATCGCCCCATCCCGGTGTCGATTTTGAGATGAACCCTGACGCGCGCGCTCGAGCCTCCGCCCCTCTGCGAAAGAGCCCGGGCATGGAGGGGATGGTAGACCATCTGATCGAGACGATATTCGAAAAGGACTGCACCCTGGTCGGGAGGGGTCGGTCCCATAACGAGGATGGGGACCTGAAAACCCTGGTGCCTCAGCTCCACCCCCTCTTCAGGCAGGGCGACACCTAACCACCCTGTCCCGATCTCGACGAGGGTCCGCGCAACAGGCAAAGCGCCGTGGCCATAGGCATCCGCCTTGACCACTGCCATGATCTGGGTATACTCCCCTACGCGATCCCGGATGCGGCCGAAGTTCCCGGCGATAGCATCCAGAGAGACCACGGCTTGCGTTACCCGGTCTTTCATGGCACCCCTTCCCGTTTTGAGCCATGATACCAGGAGAGGCCGCTTATCGCAACGGACGACACTATGCTATGAAAAAAAGAGAAAAACGCCATTTTACGGTGAAAGTGAGGAAAAAACGTAAATAATTGTGTCTTATATGGATATTTAACCGCAAACTCAATTAAATCGACTCACAGCACGCCTTGCATGATACCCCGCCGTCGATTAATTTACAGGCTGTTAGCACTCACCCCAATCGAGTGCTAACAGCCGCGCGGGGAGTCCGGGCTGGAGGGCTCAGGGGACGAGCCCTGCGACCCGGAAGGAAACTGACAACCACATCAGCTCACATCAGCTAAGGAAGGAGGTCGAGAAGGTTATGGCCGTACGAGTTCAGCCACTCCACGATTATATCCTCGTCAAGCGTTTTGAAGAGGGGGAGACCAAGAAGGGCGGAATCATCATTCCCGACACGGCGAAAGAGAAGCCTCAAGAAGGGGAGGTGATCGCCGTCGGTCCCGGGAAGCTCACCGATGAAGGCAAACGGCTCCCCATTGATGTGAAGGTCGGAAACAAGATTCTGTTCGGAAAGTACTCCGGCAACGAGATCCGCATTGACGATGAAGAATATCTGATCATGCGGGAAGGCGAGGTCCTCGGCATCCTCAAGTAATCAAGGACCACGGCCCCCGATCTATCCAACGCGTCTAAGACATTCCGAGGGACACACTGACACGTTTTAAAAGGAGGAAGTGATCGATGCCTGCAAAACAGCTCAAGTACGATGAGGAGGCGCGACGGGCCACGATGCGCGGTGTAGACCAGCTGGCCCATGCGGTGAAGGTCACCCTGGGCCCCAAGGGGCGCAATGTCGTCCTGGATAAGAAGTGGGGCGCGCCGACTATTACCAAGGACGGGGTTACGGTGGCCAAAGAGATCGAGCTGGAGGATCCCTTCGAGAACATGGGGGCCCAGATG
>LXTG01000124.1 GCA_001643535.1 candidate division NC10 bacterium SPGG6
GACCCCGAAACCTTTCAGGCGATTGTGGGAGACCTCTTCAAGCAGGCCGGGCTCTTCCAGGATCTTTCCCCGGAGCATGCAGAAGAATTCGTTCAGTCCAGTAACTAAGACTGCCCTGAAGGCCATCGCGCTGTATCGGCGGCTCGCCTCTCCGCTTTTCCCTCCTACCTGCCGGTTTGTCCCGACGTGTTCGGCATACACTCAAGAGGCGATAGGGAGGCACGGCCTGGCGCGCGGCCTCATGCTGGGGGCCTGGCGATTGCTCAGGTGCCACCCCTGTCACCCGGGGGGATTTGATCCCGTACGCTAAGGAGACTGGGTTGCGTCGGAGGAGCCCGTGAACGGATTACAGGAGCCCGGCGGCGGGGGCATGGAGCGGAGGGCGATCCTTGCCACCGTCTTGGCCGTGATCGTTCTCATTCTCTATCAGACCTTCTTTCTCCCAACCCCTCCTCCTCGGCCCCCGGAACCGGAGCAGGAGGTTGTTGAGGAGACGAAGCCCCTCGCCCCAGTTGGGGTCCCTCAGCCACTCGCCAAGGCCCCGCGGATCGCCGGGCCGCTCAGGCGGGGGGAACGCGAAGAGGAGATCATCCTGGAGACCGATCTGCTCAGGGTGGTCCTGACCAATCGAGGCGGCGGCGTTCGGAGCTGGCAGCTCAAGCAGTACCAAGAGGATACCGGCCCCGTCGACCTCGTAGGCACCCACCCCGACGAGACAACCCCTCTTCCCTTTACCACATGGGTCCATGGCGGCGAGGGGAACAAGGGGCTTTATCGAATCCTGGAGCGGCCGACGTCCGATCCCACCAAACCACAGCGGGTCGTGATGGAGTTTCAGGAGGCCGGGGGGATCGTGCTGGAAAAGACCTTGGTGCTTTACCCGGGGCGGTACCTGGCCGATGTTCGGATTCGGTTGAGGAACCTCGCGAAGGGGGCCACGCAGGGCTCCATTCGGTTGCAGTGGGGCCCCGGCTTCCGGCTCGGGGCGGTCAATCAGGGGAAGGTGCCCCCCGTGCCGACCGCCTTGATAGATGGGAAACAAGTAACCCCGGACATGGAGGAGCTGGAGCAGGAGCTCATCCAATCAGGAAGAGTTTCCTGGACGGCCATTCACGACCGCTACTTCGCCGCCGCCCTCATCCCGGGTGAGCCGGGCGCCTCGAGTTTCGTGGCGAAGGATGGTGAGGGGAGGCCTGCGGTAGGCCTCGTCTACTCGGCGATGAATCTCCCTCCCGGAGGGGAGACAGAGGCGGCGCTCAAGGTCTATGCCGGGCCCAAGGAGCTCACGAGACTGCGGGATGCGGGCCACAACCTTCAAGGACTCGTGGACCTCGGCTGGTTCGATTTTCTGGCTCGGCCGGCACTCTACTTCCTCCGGTTTCTGAACGATTTCGTCGGCAATTACGGCGTGGCCATCATTATCATCACGGTGCTGCAAAAGGTCGTCTTCTACCCCCTCACGGCGAAAAGCCACAAGTCGATGCAGGCGATGCAGATGCTTCAGCCGAAGCTCCAAGCCATCAAGGAGCGGCACAAGAACAACCCCAAGAAGGTGAACCAGGAGACAATGGACCTGTACAAAAAACATGGGGTCAACCCCTTCGGCGGGTGCCTCCCCATGGTCATTCAGATTCCGATCTTTATCGCCCTCTATAATGCGCTCGCCAGCTCGGTCGAGCTATGGCGCGCCCCCTTCGCGCTCTGGATCGATGACCTCTCGGTCGCGGATACGCTCTTCAGCATCCCCCTCGCGGGAGACGTGTTCCCCTTCCGGGGCCTCCCACTGGTCATGGGGATCAGCATGTTCATTCAGCAAAAAATGAGCCCCACTGGCGGAGACCCCCGCCAGGCAAAGATGATGCTCTACATCATGCCGGTATTTTTCTTGTTCATCTTTTGGCGGATGCCGTCGGGCCTGGTCCTCTACTGGTTGGTGAACAATGTTCTCCAGATCGGACACCAATATCATATGAATCGGGGGTTGGGGTTGTCATTGAGCGAAGGAAAGGAATCGGGATGAGTAGGGCTGAAACAGCGGATCCCTTTCAGGATACCATTGCTGCGATTGCCACACCTCCGGGGGAGGGGGGAATCGGAATTGTCCGTCTGAGCGGACCGCGGGCCCTGGAGGTAGCGTGCCGCGCCTTCTCCCCCTCCTCCGGTGCTGACCCGCGGGGGTTCGCTAGCCACACCATCCACCGCGGCCATGTGGTCGACCCCGGGACCGGCGCCGTGATAGACGAGGTCCTTCTGTTGCTCATGCGGGCCCCGAGGTCCTACACCGGGGAGGAGGTCGTGGAGCTGCACGGCCACGGCGGGCGCGTCTCCGTTCAGTCGATCCTCAGTACGGTGCTTCGCAACGGGGCGAGGGCTGCCTTGCCTGGGGAGTTCACCCGGCGCGCCTTCTTGAATGGGCGACTCGATCTCGCGCAGGCCGAGGCGGTCTTGGAGGTCGTTCGGGCCAAGACCGAGGCGGGGCTCAAGGCGGCCGTGCGCCAGCTTCAGGGCGGGCTCTCGGGGCTGGTTCAGGGTCTGCGAAGGGAGCTGCTTTCCCTGTTGGCCACCCTGGAGGCCTCGGTCGATTTTCCTGAGGAGGGGTTGGATTTCCCGGAGGTCGGAGAGCTCGAGAAGCGGATCTATCGCGTCGAGGAGGGGCTTCACGCCCTGATCCAGAAGGCCAGGGAAGGACGGCTGCTTCGAGAGGGGGCAAAGGTGGTCATCGTTGGCCGCCCCAACGTGGGAAAGTCGAGCCTCCTGAATGCCCTCCTCGGGAGGGAGCGGGCCATTGTCTCGGTGATTCCGGGGACCACTCGGGACACCGTAGAGGAGGAATTTCAGGTCGGGGGGATCCCGGTCCGGTTGATCGACACCGCCGGGTTCCGGCAGGAGCCGGGAGATCCGTTGGAGGCGGAAGGTCTTCGCCGGACCCGGGCGGCCCTGGAGCAGGCCGATCTTGCAATTGTGGTTGTGGACGGCAGCGACCACATCGCTCCGTCGGACCTACAGGCCTGGTCAGAGCCCCGGGAGCCGCGCATCCTCGTGGTCAACAAGAGCGACCTCCCCCCCGCGGTGTCGCCAGCCATCTACGAAGGCCGATTCGGAGTTCAGCCGCTCTTCACCTCGGCCCTCAGCGGGCAAGGGGTGGAGGACTTGCGGAAGGCGCTTCAGCGGCTGCTGGGGGGGGAGGCGGAAGGCGAGGCGTTTACGATGGTGGGCCCGAGACATCGTGAGGCATTGGAACGGGCCGAGAGGCAGCTTCTCGGGGCGCGCAAGGGGCTGGGAGAGGGCCTCTCATTTGAGTTTGTTGCTCTCGATGTCCGTGGGGCACTTGGCGCCCTGGGCGAGGTCCTGGGGGAGACAGTGACCGAGGAGGTGCTGGACCAGATCTTCCACGACTTCTGTATCGGCAAGTAGCGTCAGTGGCACCGGCGCGAACAGGGCCGAGCGCACCGTCGTCGGGGGAGGAGACCAGCGAGCCATTGAGTGGCAGGCGTTCTCTGTGGATGAGAAGGCAAAAAAACAGCTCCGTCGCGGCATAGCTCGACTGAATCTTCCCTTCACCGAGTCCCAAATTGAGTCTCTCATCACGTACCTCCGTGAGCTCAAGCGGTGGAATCGGAGGGCGAACCTTGTCGGGTTTCGGACCGATGATGCACTGATCCGGCACGGGATTTTGGACTCCCTGTCCCTCCTCGAGGCCTTTCGGGTTCAGCCCGGCCTGGAGCTTATGGATATCGGGAGCGGTGCGGGCTTTCCGGGCATTCCCCTGAAGGTTGCCGCCCCCGATCTCAGGGTCACGTTGGTCGAGGCCACGAGAAAAAAGGCTTCGTTTCTGAGGCAGGTGTGTCGTCTCCTCCAGCTGCAGGGCGTCTCCGTTCTTCAGGCCAGGGCGGAGGCTCTCCATAACGATCCGTCCCACCGGGAGGCCTATGATCTGGTGACCGCCAGGGCTGTAGCGAGGTTGCCAGAAGCGGTTACACTGTGCGCACCCTTTATGAAAAGCGATGGGCGGCTCGTCCTGCCCGTGGGGCCCAAATGGCCGAGGGAGGCGGAGACCCTGAGGCGTCCCGACCTCAGGATCGAGGGGATGATCCCCGCGAGCGGCGACCGATACGTTCTAGTCATGGTCAAGGTTAGGCATGTTTCACGTGAAACGGGGGTCCGGGCGCATCCGGAAAGTGTCCCGTGAAACATTTTCCCCTTCCCCCGGGGGACGCAGCGTGCTATCTTCCGAGATGACATTGAGGGGAGGTATCGGTTGGCGCGCGTGATCGCGGTCACCAACCAGAAGGGGGGAGTAGGCAAGACCACCACCGCAGTAAACCTCGCTGCCTGTCTCGCCGCGGCTGAAAAACGGACAGCTGTGGTGGACATAGACCCTCAGGGAAACGCCACCTCTGGGTTGGGGGTCCCCCGGGAGGGACCCGGGCCTTACATCTATGAGGTCCTGATGGGGGAGGCCAAGGCCTCCGAGGCACTGCGCCCGGCAGCAATTTCTTCCCTTGAAGTCCTCCCCTCAAGCCCATCCCTCCATGGGGCAGAGATAGAGCTGGCGCAGACGGAGGGCCGAGAGCAACGACTGAAGAATGCCATCAGGGAGTTCCTTCCTGATTATGAGTATGTCCTTATCGATTGCCCCCCCTCCCTCGGCCTCTTAACCCTCAATGCCCTTACGGCAGCCGACTCCATTCTCATTCCTCTTCAGTGTGAATATTATGCCCTCGAGGGTCTGGCCCATCTGTTGACCACGCTGCGCCTCGTCCGCCGCTCGTTCAATCCGGACCTCGAGATCGAGGGGATCCTCTTTACCATGTATGACAGCCGCTTGAGCCTGAACCGGCAGGTGCTGGAGGACGTGCGGAGGAACTTTCCCGGGAAAATCTTCAAGACCCTCATCCCCAGGAGCATCCGGCTCAGCGAGGCGCCGAGCTTCGGGAAGCCGGTCATTTTATACGATATCCGCTCGGCAGGGGCTGACGCGTATCTCAATCTCGCAAAGGAGGTGATCGATGGGACGACAGGCGCTCGGTCGGGGCCTTGAGGCTCTTATTCCGGTCGGAAAGGAAGAGCCGGGGATAGTCGAAATCCCCCTGGTGGAGATCCGTCCAAGCCCGTTCCAACCGAGGAAACGCTTTGATGACAAGAAGTTAGACGAACTCACCGCGTCGATCCGCGCCCAGGGGGTTCTTTCTCCGGTCATTGTACGTCAAGCAAGGGATGGCTATGAACTCGTGGCGGGAGAGCGGCGCGTCCGCGTTGCTAACACCTTGCGCCTCCTCAAGCTTCCATCGAAACTACGAGAGGACGTGATCGAAGGGACCCTTTCGGCTGGCCACGGTCGGGCCCTGTTGGCCCTCGAGGGGAGGGAGCTTCAGCTCAAGGCGCGGGAGGCGGTCATCAGGCGCGGACTCTCGGTCCGGGCGACCGAGCTCCTGGTCAAACGGTTGAAGGCTGCGCCGGCGGCTCGGGGTCGAACCTTGGGCCGGCAGGCTCCCGGGCTGGCCCAAGCGGAAGAGCAGTTGCGGCGCGCCTTGGCCACGAAGGTCCGGATAATCCGGAGCGGCCACCGCGGTCGGATTGAGGTCGAGTTTTACTCTGAGGAGGATCTGGACCGCCTCGTTCAAAAAATCTGTGCCCCGTGATATGGGGAAGGGGAATACGTCCACAGCCCGCCAAGCCCTGCGAAGTTGGCCTGTTCGAGGATCCAGGCGGATGTGAGGGAACTCGATGCGCCGGATCTTCGTGATCATGCTGCCTGCCGGGGTGGGAGTCTGGCTCGGAGCGATGGTCTTTTTCAGCTTCGCGGTAGCCCCCACCGCCTTTGCCACCCTCGAGAGTCGCCATCAAGCAGGCGACCTGGTCGCCGCAACGCTCAACATCTTGTACCTGTTTGGGTATGTCCTTGGGCCCCTCCTTGTGCTCGCGAGCGTCGTGGCTCGTCCGATCGGGCGACAGCGGCTTTGGGGGTTGCGGACGATCCTGCTCGTCCTGATGACTCTGTCAACCCTCATCTCTCGGGAGTTCGTGGGGACAAAGCTGTTGGCTCTTCGCCGCGCCATGGGACCTATGATCGAGAAGACCCCCCCTGGCGATCCATCGCGGCTCCTGTTTCAACAGTGGCATCAATACTCCGTCTTGCTCATGCTATTCAACATCGCCGCCGCCGCCGCCGTCCTTCTTCTGCTCTGGCGTGAGGGATTCGGGCAACCCCGAAGTTAGCCCCTCGACTCTTCGGATATCCAACGGACAAACAAGGCCTGAGTGGGGGAGCCGTTTAGGCACAAACCTTGCTCTCGATACGTATCGGAGGCGACACCTCGCGATCCCTGTGTAGGACCTCATCAAGAACAATCACCGGCGAAACGCCGCACAAACTGCGAAGGGCCGACAATCGCAAGGAGAGAGAGCGGTGCGGGGGAAGAATTACATCGGCGGGAAGTGGGTCGATGCCCAGGGCGGAAGGCAGTACGAAAGCCGAAACCCAGCGAACACCGGGGAGGTCTTGGGGACCGTCCCCTTGTCACATCGCGAGGAGGCTTTGCAGGCGGTCGCCTCGGCGAAGGAGACCTTCCCCGCGTGGCGGGCCCTGTCCCATATCAAGCGGGGGGAGTGTATTGAGCGGTTCGTTGATGTAGTGAAGGGCGAGACAGAGGAGATAGCCCGTTTGATAGCGAAGGAGGCGGGCAAGGCCTTGAACGAGGCGAGGGCCGATGTTGTCGAGGGGATCCACATGGCCCAGTACATGTTCGGATATGCGCGGATGCCCCACGGACAGGTGCTCCCCTCGGAGATCGCCGAAAAGGACGCCTACATGCTTCGAAAACCCAAGGGGGTGGTATCGGTCATCACTCCCTGGAACTTCCCCTTTGCCATTCCGATCTGGCTCATCACCCCTTCGCTGGTCCAAGGAAATACGGTGGTCTTCAAACCGTCTGAAGACAGCCCGCTTGTCGGGGAGAAGCTCGTTGAGTGCTTTGAGCGCGCGGGACTTCCTCCCGGGGTGTTAAACCTGGTTCAGGGGATGGGGGAGGAGACGGGATGGCCCCTGGTCGTGCATCCAGACGTCGAGGTGGTCCTCTTTACGGGCTCCTATGAGGTGGGGGCGAGGATCAAGGAGGCGTGTGCGAAGGATTATCGCAAGATGTGCGCCTGCGAGATGGGGGGGAAGAACGCCATGATCGTCTGCCAGGACGCCGACCTCGAGTTGGCGGTCCGGGCGGCGATCCTGAGCGCCTTCAAGACCACGGGCCAACGCTGCACGTCGGCCTCGCGCCTCATCGTTCATGAGAGTCGGATGGAGGAGTTTGCGAGGGCCTTCGCGGCCATGGCGAAGCGGATCATCATCGGTGATCCGCTGGATGAGCGGGTCTTCATGGGGCCCTTGATCAATGAGGGGGCGGTAAAAAAGGTCGGTTTCTACATCAGCTCGCCAAGAATGAGGGGGCGGAGGTTCTCTTGGATGGGGGTCGCCTGGAGGAGGGGGAGCACCGAGGCGGATACTTCTTCGCACCCTTTGTCTACCGGATGGCCCACCGCCGCGATGCACGCGTCCTTCGTGAAGAGGTCTTCGGCCCGCATGTGGCCCTGATCCCCTTCCAAACCCTGGAAGAGGCTGTGGAGATTCATAACGATGTGGAGTACGGGTTGGGCTTCTCGGTGATCACCGAGGATTACCGGACCGCGCGCGTGCTCCAGGAGGTCTGCGAATTCGGGATCGGCTACTGGAACTTGCCCACCATCGGGGCCGAGGTTCATCTCCCCTTCGGGGGGGTCAAGAAGAGCGGGACCGGAATGCCCGCCTCTTGGCCTTTGCTGGATGTGGTGACGCACAAAGTGGCCTGGACCGTGAATCATGACCGGGAAATCAAGATGGCGCAGGGGATGAGCGCCGAGGTGTAGGCGAGGAAACATGAGAGACTGGGTGAAACTGGAGCAACAGTATTTCATGGATACCGGACACCGGCGCCTCGGGATCATCCTCGTGCGGGGTGAGGGAGCCAGGGTCTGGGATGAGACGGGGCGCGAGTATCTCGACTTCATCGTCGGCTGGGCCGCCTGCAGCTTGGGGCACTGTCACCCGGTTATCCTGAAGGCCCTCGAGGAGCAAGGGGGACGCCTCATCCTGGGTGGCTACGATGTCTATACCATCCCGCAGATCGAATTGGCAGAGCTGCTGACGTCGACGAGCGGATTGGATAAGGTCTTCTTGTGTAACAGTGGGGCCGAGGCGAACGAGGGGGCGGTGAAACTGGCCCGGAAATACGGGAAGCTCCACCTGAACGGGGCCTACGAGGTTATCTCGGCTCTGCAGGGATTCCATGGCCGAACGTTAGCGATGGTGGCGGCGACCGGAAAGCCGGATTACCAGGCCCCCTTTACCCCGCTCCCGAAAGGATTCACCAACGTTGCCTACAACGATATCCGGGCCCTTGAGGCCGCCGTGAAAGAGACGACTTGCGCA
>LXTG01000125.1 GCA_001643535.1 candidate division NC10 bacterium SPGG6
AGCCGGACATTATGACCGTGGGGAAAGGGTTGGGCGGCGGCGTCCCGATTGCGGGAATTGTCGTCAACGGTCGGGCTGCCTGCTTCGGCCCGGGAGATCACGGCTCCACCTTCGGCGGCAATGCCCTCTGCTCGGCTGTGGCTTGCGCGGTCTTGCGCCACGTGATCGAAGAGGATCTTCCTGGCAATGCGGCCCGCGTGGGGAGCTACTTCCGGGATCGGCTGATAGACCTGCAGGAGAAGTATGAAATTATACGAGCGGTTCGAGGCCGGGGACTTCTCGTGGCATTGGAGTTCACTTCCCCAATAGCGCTACCAGTCGCTCAGGCATGCCGAGAACTCGGCCTCTTGGTGAACCCCCTCCCCCCTCATACGGTGCGTTTCATGCCCCCCCTGAACATTCACTACCACGATGTGGACCAGGCGACCCAGATCCTGGAAGCCGTCATCGGGCAGATCTGACACCCTCGCAGGATTTTCGTTGCGTGCAGATCGCGCGCGCACTAGAGTCTCGATAGCGAAGAAACCAGGAGATTGATGCAGCGCGTTCGTTGCGCACCGTGCGGAGACACGTCACGTGACGGGGAGCACGCCGCTAAAGAGAAATATGCTGTTGGCACCTGGCCTCCTGCTTCTTGCGGTCGCGCTCGTTGCCTGCGCCTCCGTCGTCCCCGGGGAATTGAGGGAGCGGGTGCGATCGGTTTCATTGGCAGAAGTTGACCAGGCTCCGGAAAGTTATGCCGGCACCCTTCTGTTGTTGGGCGGGGAAGTCCTGGCCGTGAATCCTCGAGGGAAATGGATGGAGATCGAGGTCTTGGAGCGGCCGCTGGGTTATCGCGACCGCCCGCGACCGGACCGGCCCTCTCGCGGAAGATTCGCGGTCGTGATCCCCGTTCAAGGGGGTGATCGGCGCACCGACAAGCTTGGACCTGGGCGGCTGGTCACTGTGGTGGGAGAAGTACGGGGCCGCGCCGGTCCGTCCTCGGGCACGCCATCCGACCAGCCTCCGCTCCTGATGGCCAGGTACATCCACTTGTGGCCGCCCCCCCTGTTTCCGGGAGGGCCGGAGATCGGCATCCATTTCGGCTACCATGGCAGCATCAGTTTTTAGCGGGCCAGGCTCCTGCCTTTGGTGTTGAATACCCCAAATAATCCTTCCTGTTTCCACCCGCCTGGCTGAGGTGATGCAAGGGGACCACGATCTTCTGCGTCCTCGGGCTCAAAGAAAACCGTTGACAGTTCCTCCTCCCCCGAGCATATGATTGGTCCCCCATCCGTAGCCGAAATCCTCTTCAAGGGGCTCACATATATATAAAGGGAGAACAGAGATGAAAAAGCTAGCAATGATCGGTGGCGTTATCCTTGTTTTGATTGTGGCCGGGGTCGTGTTTCTGTATCTGTCGCTGAACCGTGTGATCCGGTCGGCCGTCGAGACGTACGGCCCCGAAGTGACCAAGAGCGAGATAACGCTCGGCGGGATCAATGTTTCACCATTGTCGGGCGAGGCGCAGCTGTCAAACCTGGTCGTCGGGAATCCCCCGGGGTTCAAGACGCCCAGCGCGTTTAAGCTCGGCGCAATGCGTGTATCGCTCGAGGTCGGCTCCGTCCTGTCGGATACGATCGCCATCCGCGAGATCATCATCAGCGCCCCGGAGATCACCTATGAGCTTGGCCCCGGCGGCAGCAATATCGCGGTCCTGCAAAAAAATGTGCAGGAGTTCACCGGCGGCGGGGGTAAGGACGGCTCGGGAAGCCCAGAGGCCGCGGGGGGCGGGAAGAAGGTTACCATTGACAGGCTCCTCGTGGAGAATGCCAAGCTCCACGTGAGCGCCGTCATGCTCAAAGGCGAGGCAATCACGCTGCCCCTCCCCAATATCGAAATGAAGGATATCGGCAAGGAAAAGGGAGGTCAGGGCGCCTCGCTCGCCACCGTTGTTGAAAAGGTCCTGAAAGAAATCAATCGCAGCGCCGCGAAGGCCGTGGCCAAGATTGATCTGAAGGGACTCGCCGAGAAGGCTCGCGCGGAAGCCGAAGAGGTGCGCAAGGAGGCCGAAGGGGCCGTGGGCGGCATCGGAGAAAAGCTCAAGGGCCTGTTCGGCAAGTAAGACCCCCTCCTCCGGGACCGAGCGCAAGGGGACCGGAATTTTCTACGTCCACAGCTTCTTCGGGTGGGCCTTGACTGCTCTCCTCAAGTCGAAGATAGGATGCGTCCACCCGAAAGGAGGGGAGGACCACACTTCTACTTGAGAGGTTCATGGTTCACGGTTCGTAGTTCACAGACAGGTAGCGGTGTTGATTCCAGTTGGATGGATTCTTTGACGGATGACGCCTGGCGGGCATACGCCCCCGGGCGTTTGTGTTTTGACAAGTCTTTCTGCTAGCCATTGGATCGGTGCCCTGACAGGATAGATGGATTGTGTGCTTGTATTCCTGAAACTGTATCGGCGAGTCTAGTACGGGATCTTGTGAGGAAATGGATCAACGAGAAACCAGAATTGGGACAGATGAAGACATCTCCGGTCGTGGCGAAGACCATGGCCGAGGCTTTTCCGTGTAAATAGTTGGGGGACACCACACCTATCTATTGAGCCCCACCGGGAGTGCTTATGGGACAGATTCATTTTCGAGTAGACGGACTGACCGAAGAAAATGTCCGGCGGTGGAGAAAACGCACGCGGCCAACCGCAGTAACCGCCAAGATTGTCGGTTGGCTTGCGGCCGCCGTGGTAACTGTTTACGCTATTAACTATCCCGGTCAAATCAAGATCACCCCGGTGGGGGGCGGAACGTCGACGACCAGCAATGTCATCACGGTGAAGGGAACGGTGGAGAATACAAACGTGGGATCGATCACACTCAATGTGAATGGATATCCTCGCCGGGTATCGGTGAAGAACGGGGCCTTTTCCTCAACGGTTCCGATGGTTCGGGGAGAGAACATTATCCAGGCCTCGGTGGGCGGCGTGTCCTCGAACATCATGGGGGCGTCGAACATTGTAAAGGTGACGGCGAAAATCCCACCCATGGATATTTGGACCGAACTCACCTGGGACGGCCCAGGAGATGTTGATCTCCACTTGTACCTCCCGAACGGAGAACATTGTTTCTACAAGCGGAAGGAGACGCAGTCCGGGGCCCGGCTGGATATCGACAACAAGGTCCGCGACGGACCGGAGCATATCCTTCTGGAGAATGCCATTCCGGGGGAGTACCGTCTGACCGTCCTATACTATAGATCCGCCAGTCGTCCGCCGAGACCGGTCCCCTGGCAGGTGACCGTCCGGCTTAGGGACGGGGAAATCCAGCGCAGTTACGCAGGCGTCCTGCGCAAGCAAGACGAAGAGCAACCCGTTGATAAATTTGCTTTTCCCTAGAAAGTATTTTACCCGTGCGGGCGCTAGGAACTCCGCGCGTGAGCGAAACAACGAGTCCAGAAAGGAGGGAGAGATGAAGATTGATGGCATCAGTGCGATGGCCGTTATTGTGATCGCGTCGTTTGCGATTGATCGCATCGTGACGGCGTTGTTGTTTCTCTTGTCTTTTATCAAACCCTGGACCCGCACCTTTCCCGACCCAACCACGATTGAGGACGTCGCGGAGCGAGTAGGCGCCGAGAAGAAACAGAAGCTGATCTACTTTGGTTTTGCCGGTGTTCTCGGCATGGGGGTTCTTGCCGGCGTCGGAGGGATCACGATTTTCAAGGTGTCGGGTTTTCCTAATATCAATTGGATCCTGGATACGGTCGTGACCGGGTTGATTTTGGTGGCGGGCGCGGATCGCATTGCAGCGGTCCTGAATATGCCGGGCGCTCCCGGCGTGGAAAGATCAGCGCCGCGACCGATTGAGATCACCGGCAAACTCATCCTTGAAGAAGGGGGGGCAAAGAAGATCGCACCAGGCTAGGAGAGGTTAGCCACGAACGTTGCGCTTCCGTTGGACCCCCCTGTCCGCCCATGACGGCAGACGAACAGGTAATTATTGCTTTCGTCTGAACGTATCTTTCAGGCAAAGGTGGCCTGCTGGAATTGGTAGAGTTTCAAGAGAAAAGAATCCTGGGGAATCTGTACCTGGTTCCAGCGGATTGCCTCCCCCTTTTTACCGCCTCGGTGAGTCGGGCCTCGTAGGCGAAGCCGAGGGGGAAGAGACCTTCGGTCCTGGCGACATTCGCCTTCTCGATGAGGCCGTAGACCGTGTAGCCTCCCCCACCGTCCAGGACCTCCCCGGCCTTCAGATCCTGCTTCCATTGTTGATCGGAGACTGACCGATGGCGGTACGAAAACAGACGCTTCCGAACGTCGGGCAGGCGCTGGCCAACAACGCGGCGTTCCAGCGGATGTCGGAGGCCCAGCGGTTCAACGTCGAAGCGGTCTACTATATGCCGATCTTCCAGAACGAGCCGGAGAAGGCAATCCAGGCATTCGCATCCGTAATCGCCCACTACGCTCAATACGCTCTCTTTGCTCCTTTGGAAGTTGAACGTCCCCTAATTGGATGAAGAGGTGCTCTCCAGGCTTGCTGTCTTCAACAATGTCAAAATCATCTATTCGCAAATTCAGTTTT
>LXTG01000085.1 GCA_001643535.1 candidate division NC10 bacterium SPGG6
TGGCTGTAACACTCGCCAAAGCCCACTTCGCCCCCAACGGTGGGAACCCCCACGGCATTGCCGTACCCCGAGATCCCCGCCACCACCCCGCCCATGAGATACCGGGTCCGGGATTCGATCAGCGGGCCGAAACGGAGGGAGTCCAACAGGGCTATCGGTCGGGCGCCCATCGTGAAGATGTCCCGGATGATCCCACCCACCCCCGTAGCGGCCCCTTGGTAGGGTTCGATGTAGGAGGGATGATTATGACTCTCCATCTTGAAGACAGCCGCGAGGCCGTCCCCCAGATCGACCACCCCAGCATTTTCCCCCGGTCCCTGCAAAATCCTGGGCCCGGAGGTGGGGAGGGCCTGGAGATGGACCTTTGAGCTCTTGTAGCTACAGTGCTCTGACCACATCACCGAGAAGATCCCCAGCTCTGTATGAGTGGGCTCGCGGCCCAGGATTGTCAAGGCGCGATGGTACTCCTCCGGCGTCAACTGGTGTGCCGCAATAAGCTCTTCGGTAATGGCAGGCTCTTGCATGGGATCACCGATGGGTGGGAGAGGCCGCTCGCCCATAGTTCAGGATCGACTCGAACAGGGAGAGGCCGCTTGCAGAACCGAGCAGTTCCTCTGACGCTCGCTCAGGATGCGGCATCACGCCAAGGACATTTCTCCGTTCATTACAGACGCCAGCGATATTACCTAGCGACCCATTGGGATTCGCCTGTTCCGTGGCTTCCCCTGCCGCCGTGACATACCGAAAGATCACCTGATTATGGGCTTGGAGGCGCGCCAGGGTCTCGTCGTCAGCATAATACCGTCCTTCATTGTGGTTGATCGGCATACGCAGCACCTGCCCCTGTGCACAGGTCGCCGTAAACGGTGTTTCTGTGGTTTCCACCCGAATGTGAACAGGACGACAGATAAAATTCACGCTCGTGTTCCTGAGGAGGACGCCCGGCAACAGCCCCGCCTCGCAGAGGATTTGAAATCCGTTGCAGATCCCCAGGACCACCCCCCCCCGCCGTGCGTGATCCTCCACCGCCGCCATGATCGGGGAAAACCGCGCAATGGCCCCCGTCCGGAGATAATCGCCATGGGCGAAGCCCCCCGGCAGGATCAGGCAATCGCAATCGCTCAGCGCCTTCTCCCGATGCCAGATGAGCTTCGCCTGCTGCCCCAGCACGCTTTGGAGCACCCACTGGCAATCCAGCTCACAGTTGGACCCGGGAAAGACGATGATCCCGAATCTCACCTATTCTTCCTCCAACTCGAAACGGAAGTCCTCGATCACCGGATTGGCCAGGAGCTTCTTGCACATCTCCCCCACACGCCTCGTGGCGTCTTCACGACTGACATCGTTGAGGGTGATCACCATAAACTTGCCAATACGAACATCCTTCACCCCGGCAAAACCGAGCGCCTCCAACGCCCCCTTGACCGTCTCGCCTTGAGGATCAAGGACGCCCCTTTTAAGTGTCACATAGATCTTTGCACGTATCATTTTTCCTTTATTAACGCCCTTCGGCTCCGACGGCCCTATCTAGAGTCGAGAGCTAAGAGTCGAGCGTCCAGACAAAATTCCCTCCCTTGGCGGCGAGGGGAAGACCGACCTCGGAGGAAGGCGAAACCCGTGCCCCATCAGCAGAGCGTTTGCATGCTAGAACGCTAGAAGGCTGAAACGCTCTCAGCTAAAAGCCCAGCACCGCAAGACACAAAGGCCTCAGCGATTGCCTCCCGTAAGGCTTGAAGGCGTTCCCGTTCCAGCGTACAAGCCTCCCAGCATTCTAGCAATGTGACGGCCGAAGGCTGTCACGGGCTACAGATTCGCCGGTAGACCTCCTGATAGGCCTCCTCGACCTTGCCGAGATCTCTGCGAAACCGATCCTTGTCCATCTTCTCTAAGGTCTGCTTGTCCCAAAGGCGGCAGCCGTCAGGTGTGATTTCGTCGCCGAGCAGAAGCTGCCCACGATGCCGCCCAAACTCGAGCTTGAAATCCACCAGGATCAAATCGCGCTCATCGAGAAACTCCCTGAGAAGACCGTTCACCAGGAGGGCCCGTTTCCGGATGGCCCTCACCTCTTGGGGCGTGGCAAGATCCAGAAGCCGGATATGGTCGTCGTTGATGAGCGGATCGCCGAGCGCATCATTCTTGTAAAAGAACTCGAGGACCGGCTCCTTCAGGGGTTCCCCTTCTTCCAGACCCAGGCGCTTGGAGAGAGAACCGGCACTGATATTCCTGACCACCACCTCGATCTTGATGATCGCGAGCCGCTTGACGAGCATCTCGCGCTCCGAGAGCTGCC
Organism: candidate division NC10 bacterium SPGG6; assembly: GCA_001643535.1. GTDB lineage: Bacteria > Methylomirabilota > Methylomirabilia > Methylomirabilales > CSP1-5 > CSP1-5. The sequence continues at coordinate 2,291 of LXTG01000085.1, forward strand.
CCACGAAGTGGGTCCGGACATGGTGTTGCCCTAAGTACTCGAAGAGGACTGAAGAGATCCGGTTGTTGTAGATCCCCTTGTGCTCAATGATCCCCCGCTTCTGGGCGTCGAAGGCTGTCGCCTCATCCTTAAAGTACTGGATCACGAGATCCGGGTTGTCAGTCTCGTAAAGGATCTTGGCCTTGCCCTCATAGATCTTCGTTCGCCGCTCCACGGTGCCCTTTACAGCCCCAATCGGGTGAAGATGGTGTCCACATGCTCTAGGTACGGCTTGAGATCAAAGCAGGCGGCGACCTCGTCTCCCGTGAGGTATCGCAAGACCTCTGGATCCTTCACCAAGAGGGTTTGAAAGTGCTCACCCTCCTCCCACGCCCTCATGGCACTGCGCTGAACGAGGTCGTGAGCACCCTCCCGGGAAACGCCCTTCTCCGCCAAGGCCAAGAGGACCCGTTGGGAGAAGAGAAGGCCCTGTGTACGCTCCACGTTCCGTGCCATCTGCTCGGGATAGACCTGGAGCCCCTCCAAAACCTCCTGCATCTTCGTGAGGAGGTAATCGAGCAGGATGGTGGAGTCAGGCAGGATGACTCGCTCTACCGAGGAGTGACTGATGTCCCGCTCGTGCCAGAGGGGGACATTCTCTAGGCCAGCGATGGCATTCACCCGAAGGATCCGGCAGAGACCCGAGATCTGCTCACAGATCACCGGGTTCCTCTTGTGAGGCATGGAAGAGGAGCCCTTCTGGCCCTCGGTGAAGGGCTCAGCGACCTCGAAGACCTCCGTCCGCTGCAGCTGGCGGATCTCAGTGGCGATGTTCTCTAACCCGCTTCCGACGGTGGCAAGCGTCACGAGGAACTGGGCATGCCGATCCCGGGGGATGACCTGGCTCGAAACTGGCTCCGGTTTCAACCCCAACTTCTCACACACATACATCTCGATGGACGGAGGGAGATGGGCGTAGGTCCCCACCGCCCCCGAGAGCTTGCCATAACCCACGGCTTCCTTCGCCTGCTCAAGCCGACCTCGGTTTCGGAGCATCTCGCTGTACCAGCGAGCCACCTTGAGGCCAAAGGTCATCGGCTCGGCATGGACCCCATGGGTCCGCCCGACCATCACCGTGTATTTGTGGGTCCTGGCCAAGGTCTTCAGCGTCCCGAGCAGCGCGTCGAGATCCTCCAAAAGGATTGCTGCCGCCTCCTGGAGCTGGAACGCCAAAGCAGTGTCCATGACGTCGGAAGAGGTCATGCCGAGGTGGATGTAGCGGCTGGGCTCGCCGACCCGCTCGGCCACCGTGGTGAGAAACGCCACCACCTCATGGCGGACAGTCTCCTCGAGCTCCTCAATGCGTCCGATATCAAAGGCGGCCCTGCCCCTGATCTCCTGTAGGGCTTGGGGAGGGATCTTTCCGAGCTGAGCCCATGCCTCACAGGCAAGGACCTCGATCCGAAGCCACACCTGAAACCGGTGCTCCAGCTCCCAGATCGCGGCCATCCGGGGGAGGGTGTACCGGGGAATCATCGCTCAATCCTTTCCGTCGGTGGCAGCATCGCCACAACGGTGTCACCCGCAGGATTGCAATTGAGACCCTTCAGGTCGTCTGACCGGATGGAGAGGGATGAAGCACGCGGCCGATGGATGCCAAGGTGCACGCTCCCCCATCAAAGAGGAATTGGGTAAGTTGCTGCAGGCGCTCGGGCGTCACCTCCTCGATCCCTTGGATGATCTCCTCCAACCCGAAGCAGCGGTCGAAATACATGTACATCTTAGCGAGCCGGGTCATCCGGCTACCGGTGCTCTCGAGGCCGAGGAGGAGATTGCCTTTGAGCTGCTCCTTGGTGCGCCGAAACTCCGCGGAACCTACAGGCTCATCCCGGACCTGCCGGAACTCGGCCTGGATGAGGTCTACCACTTCCTGATAGTGGTCGTTGCTGGTACCCGCATAGACCACGAGGAGACCCCCATCGCGGTAGGAAGCGGTATAGGAGTAGATAGAATAGACGAGTCCTCGTTTCTCCCGAATCCCCTGGAAAAGGCGGGAGCTCATCCCACCCCCCAGGATCGTATTGAGGATGGCGAGGGCGTAGCGGTCCCGGTGCGCGTAGGCGAGGCCGTTTACGCCCAGGCACAGGTGAACCTGGCTGAGATCCCGGTCCTCATTCACGGCGGTGAAACGCGAGACGGGAGGAGAGCTGGATGCGTGATGTGCGTGCCCCCCCCACCCCCCAAAGG
>LXTG01000064.1 GCA_001643535.1 candidate division NC10 bacterium SPGG6
CGAGATTGGTGTGATCGCCTCGGTGACGCAAGCATTCTGCCGCGACTGCACCCGCGCGCGGCTCTCCGCCGAGGGGAAGCTGTATACTTGTCTCTTCGCGACGGAGGGCGCCGATCTACGGACGCTGCTGTGTAGGGGTGCCTCGGATGCCGAGCTCTCCGAGACCATCGCCCGGATCTGGGGGGAGCGGGCGGACCGCTACTCGGAGATCCGCTCGGGCGAGACGGTCGGACTCCACAAGATCGAAATGTCCTACATCGGGGGGTGACGGAGAGACGGTGCCGTGCCGGAGCGCGCAGACGTCTGCATCATCGGTGGAGGCGTCGTCGGTTGTAGCATCGCGTATCATCTGGCGCGGACTTCTCGTCTCAAGATTGTTCTGCTCGAACAGGGACACCTCGGAGGCGGCTCCACCGGCCGGTCGGCAGGTGGCATCCGCCGTCAGTTCCTCACCGCAATCCATATCCAACTCTCCATCGAAAGCCTGAAGATGTTTCAGACCTTCCGGGAGGAGACGGGATGGGAACCCGGCTTCCGGGAGACCGGATATCTTTTTCTTCTGAGCACCGAAGAGGAGCGAACTCGGTTTCGGAGGGCGGTGGAACTGCAAAGACGTCTCGGCGTTGCGGTGGAGGTGCTGTCTCCTCCCGAGATCCAGCGCCTCGTGCCGTGCCTCCGGGTCGATGATGTGCTGGAGGGGACCCTTACCCCGGGAGATGGATACGCATCCCCTCACCAGGTGGTGTGGGGCTATGCCGAGAGGGCGGCCGATCTCGGTGTCCAGGTGCGTGAGAGATGTGAGGTCACGGGGGTGAACGTTCGGGGAGGCCGGGTGCAGGGGATCGAGAGTCGCGAGGGCCAGATCGCTGCGCCCGTGGTGATCAATGCCGCCGGACCTTATGCTGGTCCCGTCGGGTGGATGGCGGGCGTGGAGGTCCCAGTCACGCCCTGGAGGCGTCAGCTCTTTGTCACCGCGCCTGTTGCTGACCTCGCCCGGGAGGTTCCGGTGACGATCGATGTCCATCGGAATTGGTACTTCCGGCGAGAAGAGGGTGGGGCCCTGATCCCGGCGCCCACCGATCGGCAGTCAAGTTTCAATACCGCGGTAGACTGGGAGATTGTGCCGGAGGTCCGTTCGGCGGGAGTCCACCGGCTCCCGGCCCTGGCGGATGTGGAGATCGTGCGTGGGTGGGCGGGTCTCTATGAGATCTCCCCCGATAACCATCCTATCCTGGGTGAAAGTGAGGTGCAGGGATTTTATCTGGCCTGCGGCTTTAGCGGTCACGGCTTTATGCACGGGCCGGTGGCCGGAAAGCTGATAGCGGAATTGATCCTGAACGGCCGGACCACGGGAATCGACATCACCCCTCTTTCGCCCCAGAGATTCCGCGAGGCACAATTGATTCAAGAGCCGTTAACGATGCACGGGGTGAAAGAGTCCGATGTCCGGAGTCCGATGTCCGAGGTCCAACGCCCGATGACCGATGACCGATGACCGACGACCGTGAACATTTCGGATTTCGGAATTCGAATTTCGAATTTGTGTTGCCTGCTTCGGGTCCGCATCGTGAGGCCAACGGGTGGCGCCAGGCGGGGCGCCCCACCGCCTGCAGCGGAAGGGCCCCACTGGGGGATGGGTGACGCGAGGACGGTGGGGCTGCCAGGCGACAGGACCCGTTGGCCACGAGGAAGGTCCCCCCGAGCTCATCGCGACATCGAACCTCGGACGTCGGACTGTGAACCGTGAACCCTGAACCTGAACCGAGATGAGAGAGGCACTCTTAATCATTGCGGCCAGTGGGCGGGATGCCGACCTCTACTACGCCACCCGCTTCCTGGCCCCTGATCCTTTCCCCTTTTTTCAGGTGGGGGATGAACGGATCATTATGGTGAGTGATTTGGAACTGGGGCGGGCCAGGAGTCAGGCGGTTGTAGAGACGGTCCTCGCACTCCAAAAGTATGAGGACCGGGTAAAAGACCGATTCGCACAACCTACCCAACTCGATGCGGTCGATGAAGCACTCAGGGAGCGAGGGGTCCAGCACCTCCTGGTCCCGGGGAACTTTCCCGCCGAGTACGCGGACAAGTTGCGGGTCAGAGGGTATGAGGTCCGGGTGAAGGAGGGGACGTTTCTTGAGGAGCGCCTGGTAAAGTCAGATGTCGAGGTCGGGTGGATTGCCGAGACACTGCGTCTGACTGAAGAAGCGATGGATATCGCCATTCAGGCCATCCGCCAGGCCGAGATCCGAGGACATGAGCTGTACCGGGCAGGTGAGCGCCTGACCTCGGAAGGGGTGAGAAGGCTGATCCACCACGCCTTGCTCGACCGCGACTGCATGGCTGAACATACCATCGTGGCCGGCGGCGAGCAGGGGAGTGACCCCCATCTCGTAGGGACAGGACCCCTGATGGCCCATCAACCCATCGTCATTGATATCTTTCCCCGCTCTAGCCGGACCTGCTATTTCGCCGACATCACCCGTACTGTCGTCAAGGGCCATGCCTCAGTGCGGGTGAGGCAAATGCATGAGGCGGTTCTTCAAGCCCAGGACCGGGCGGTTGCGCTGATCCGGGATGAGGCCGACGGAGCCACGATTCATCAGGAGGTGACGACAGTCTTTGATCGCTTGGGCTTCCCCACCGGAGAGACGAATGGACGGATGCAGGGATTCTTTCACGGAACCGGACATGGCTTGGGTCTCGAGATCCACGAACCCCCGCGGATCGGGAAACGGGGAGCGGTCCTGCGGAGAGGGAACGTGGTGACGGTCGAGCCCGGTTTGTACTACCCGGGGGAGGGAGGCGTGCGGATTGAGGATATAGTGGTCGTCACCGAGACCGGATGCCAGATCCTGACTAAGTTTCCTAAAATGCTGGAAATATAGGAATTGAGTAGCCCCAATTAGCTTGACAGGAGCGGCCTATTTTTTTATAATATAAAACACGCCTAGAAGAAGGCCTCCTGGGTGATATCCGCGAGGTAGTGATGGCTCTTACGCTCCCGATTTATATGGATTATCACGCCACGACCCCGGTGGATCCTGAGGTCTTCGAGGCAATGCTCCCCTATTTTCGGGAGCACTTTGGGAATCCCTCTTCGCGGACCCACGTCTTTGGCTGGTCTGCCGAATCGGCCGTCGAAAAGGGGAGGGAGCAGCTTGGCCAGCTCATCGGCTGTAAGCCGATGGAGATCGTTTTTACCTCAGGGGCCACCGAGGCGAATAATCTGGCGGTCAAAGGGGTCGCCTGGGCCTACCGGGACCGGGGGAACCATATCGTCACCACAGCCATCGAGCATCACGCGGTTCTCGATGCCTGTGGACGCCTCGAGAAGGAGGGTTTTGACGTTACCTATCTTCCGGTGGACCGGCGTGGGCTGGTGGATCCCTTCCAGGTGGAGGAGGTGATCACCGACCGGACCATCTTGGTCAGTGTGATTGCCGCCCATAATGAGATCGGCACCATACAGCCGCTGGCCGAGATCGGTCGCATCTGCAAGGCCCGGGGGGTCTTGTTTCATTCCGATGCGGCCCAGGCCCTCGGGAAGATCCCGCTCAGGGTGGGTGAGATTCATGTGGACTTCCTCTCCTTCTCTGCCCATAAGCTGTATGGCCCGAAAGGTGCAGGGGCCCTGTATGTCCGAATGACCCGACCGGCGGTCAAGCTCACCCCTCTCCTGGACGGCGGCGGTCAGGAGCGGGGACGCCGCTCGGGGACTCAGAACGTCCCGGGGATCGTGGGTTTCGGGAAGGCCTGTGAAGTGGCCTCTCGGGTTATGGCCGAGGAGGGGAAACGGCTGACGAGGCTCCGGGAGCGTTTGAAGGCGGGGATATTTCGCCGAATCGATGGGGTATATTGCAACGGGCATCTTGAACAACGCTTGCCCGGGAACCTGAACTTGAGCTTCGCCCGGGTCGAAGGGGAGGCCTTGCTCCTCAGCATGAAGGACGTGGCCATCTCTTCGGGCTCTGCCTGTACTTCGACCAGGATGGAGCCCTCCTATGTTCTTCTAGCCTTGGGAGTGAGTGAGGAGTTGGCCAGCACCAGTATGCGGTTTGGCCTGGGACGCTGGAGCACGGAGGAAGAGGTCGATTATACGATTGAGAAACTGAGTGAGCGAGTGGAGCGGCTTCGGGCCATGTTGAGCGGTTCACCACGAGCGGGGTCGAGTGGCTTGCCGGTCGCCAAGGAACGCACAGTAAGTGTCCAGGATGCACCAAGCTGATCGTCAGGAGGACGGACACCATCAAGCTCGAAGGAGGTATAGGCGACAATGATTACGGTAACAGCAACAGCGGTAGCGAAGCTGAAAGACCTGATGGCCAAGGATGGGGTCGAGGGCCAGGGGCTGCGCGTCCGGGTGAGGGGGGGCGGATGCTCCGGGTACGAGTACCAGCTGGCCTTTGACACCCCCAAGGAGGGGGACCAAGTCTTCGAGGAGGGTGGGGTCAAGGTCGTGGTCGATCCCAAGAGCCTGCTCTTCCTCGCCGGCACGGAGATCGACTTTCAGGATGGGCTGACCGGGACGGGATTCGCCATCAAGAATCCCAATTCCAAGGGCTCCTGCGGCTGCGGACAGTCGTTCCAGGCGTAAGGTGCTTCGGGCCGCGCGCAGTTGTCCGGCGCACGTGTGCCAGGGACAGCAGAGGAGGTATCGCGGTTGAAGGTTAAGTTTCTCGAGGGGGGGCTGCAGGATACACCAATTGAGGAGGAGATCAAGCGTGGGGTTCTCTTCACGACCGTGGAGAGGATGCTGAACTGGGCGCGCAGTTCCTCTCTCTGGCCGGTCACTTTTGGGCTCGCCTGCTGCGCGATCGAGATGATGGCTACTGCCGCCTCTCGATTCGATCTGGCCCGATTCGGGGCCGAGGTTTTTCGTGCCTCCCCCCGGCAGGCGGACCTCATGATCGTCTCCGGGCGGGTCAGTAAGAAGATGGCCCCGGTGCTCAGGCGCGTCTACGATCAGATGCCTGAACCCAAATGGGTGATCGCCATGGGAGCTTGTGCTTCCTGTGGGGGGATCTTTAACGACTACGCGATCGTACAGGGGGTAGACAAGATCGTGCCCGTRGATGTGTACGTTCCTGGTTGTCCCCCCCGTCCGGAACARYTRATCCACGGSATTATGTTGCTSCAGGAGAAGATTGCCCAGGAGCGTCACCGGACAGAGGATTTGGTGAGTCTGCCCTGGCGTCACCMAGGCGCGTGATCCGTCTGATGCCGGTGATGGCACACAAGGGAGGAGAGAATCATGACAACCCAAGCGGAAACCCCACCTCATCCACAGGTGTCTAAGCGTCACGAGGAACGGGAAGAGGTGGTGATCCGCTTCGCCGGGGATTCGGGCGATGGGATGCAGCTCGCCGGGATGCAATTCACCAACGAGACCGCCATGGCGGGCAGTGACCTCGCGACGCTGCCCGATTTCCCCGCTGAAATCCGGGCGCCCGCCGGGACCCTCTTCGGGGTGAGCGGCTTTCAGATCAATTTCAGCAGCCACGAAATCTTTACGCCGGGAGACAACCCCGATGTCCTGGTGATGATGAACCCGGCAGCCCTCAAGGTGAACTTGCGGGATCTGAAGCCGGGCGGGATCATCATCGCGGACACCGCGGAGTTTACCGAGAATAACCTGAGGAAAGCCGGCTATGCCACCAATCCCCTTGAAGACGGCTCCCTCGTGAAATACCAGGTCTTCCCGCTGGATATCACCAATATGACCTTACGGGCGCTAGAGGGGCTGAACCTCAATACCAAGGTGGCCACTCGAAGCAAGAACTTCTGTGCGCTCGGGCTGACCTCCTGGCTGTTTACCCGGCCCATCGAGCCGACGGTCCGCTGGGTCGAAAACCGATTCAAGAAGAACCCGGAGCTGGTCGAGGCCAACATCCGAGCCCTCAAGACGGGGTACAACTTCGGGGAGACAGCCGAGATGTTCGCCGTCCAGTACGAGGTAAAGCCCGCCCGGTTGATCCCCGGCAAGTACCGGAACATCACGGGGACCGTCGCCACCGCTCTGGGCTTCCTCGCAGCGGCGGAGAGGACGGGTCTGCCCCTCTTCCTGGGGAGTTACCCGATCACCCCGGCGAGCGACATTCTCCATGAGGTCGCAAACTACAAGAACTTTAATGTCTATACCTTCCAGGCAGAGGATGAAATGGCTGCTGTGGGGGCAGCCCTCGGGGCGGCGTATGGGGGTGCCATCGGGATCAGCACAACCAGCGGACCGGGGATGCTACTCAAGCAGGAGACGATCAACCTGGCGGTGATGGCGGAGCTTCCCCTGATCATCGCCGACATCCAGCGGGCGGGCCCTTCGACCGGCATGCCGACGAAGACAGAGCAGGCGGATCTGCTCATGGCGCTCTATGGGCGGAGTAGCGACTCTTCAGTGGTCGTCTTGGCCCCCGCCACTCCTGGAGAATGCTTCTTCATGGCGTTTGAGGCGGTTCGCATCGCCACGAAGTATATGGTGCCGGTGATCTTTATGTCTGATACCAATCTGACCAATGGGGCCGAGCCCTGGAAGATTCCAAATGTGAGTGAGCTCCCCAAGATTGAGGTCCAGTTCCGGACCGATCCTCAGGGATTCCAACCCTATCTGCGGGATCCTGAGACCTTGTCCCGTGCCTGGGTGCGGCCGGGGACGCCGGGACTCGAGCACCGGATTGGTGGCCTCGAGAAAGAAGACATCACCGGCAATGTGAGCTACGATCCGGAAAATCATGAGAAGATGGTCCGGCTTCGGGTGGAAAAGGTAGCCCGGATCGCCATGGATATCCCGCCGACCGATGTCCGGGGGGGTCCGTCGGGAAAATTGCTGGTCATCGGCTGGGGAGGCACCTATGGCTCCATTGTGGAAGCGGTCGAGCGGCTTCGGGGCCAGGGCAAGTCTGTCTCCCACGTGCATCTCCGGTACCTCAATCCCCTCCCGC
>LXTG01000109.1 GCA_001643535.1 candidate division NC10 bacterium SPGG6
TTGAATAGGCCGCCCGCACTAGCTTTCCAAATGCTTGGTTCCGAACAAGCGTGTGTGACGCTCTTCGGGCCCTGTCCGCCGCAGCTTCAGAAGCCTCCACACGTCGAGACTGAATCGAACGTTCTCTTGGATCCCGAGCCAGAGTCGTTGGGTTCGTTGTGGGAGCCAGACAATGGTCGGGCCTTTATGTTTGAGGACCGTCGTGCCAGTCGCGTTGGAGATATCGTTGTTGTCAAAATTGTGGAGCAACACCGCGGGTCCAAGAAAGCCAATACCGTTGCTGATCGGGAAGCCACGTACCAGGCCTCGGCGAGTGGTTCTCTTTTTGGTTTGAATCAGATCCTTACTACCTTAGCTGAAGTGTTTGGCGCTGATGCCAGTACAAAAAGTGAATTTGAGGGGGACGGATCCACGAGTCGGGAGGATACGTTAACCGGGACAATTGCCGCCCAAGTCATCGAGGTCTTCCCCAATGGAGATCTTCGTATTAAGGGAAAACGTGAGGTGACTGTCAATAGTGAGAAACAGACGATGACGATTAAAGGCATTGTTCGGCGAATCGACCTGGATACGGCAAATACGGTCTTATCCACAGCAGTGGCCATTGCGGTCATTTCTTATACCGGCTTAGGCGTGGTGGATGATGTTCAGCGTCCTGGTTGGCTGATGCGTATTTGGAACTGGGTGACGCCACTGTGATGAAAAAGTRAGAAGTGAAAAGTGARAAGTGARAAGYGAGAAGCGAAACAAGAGCTGAAAAACAAGAGAAAACAAGCGAAACAGGAAGGAAAAATAAATTGGAAAAATTCTTGATTCTTACTTTTAACTTTTTACTTTTAACAGGTAGCCATGATCGACGATGATCTCAAACAACAACTCCAACAACTCCCGGTGAAAAATCTGCATCGGTTAGCAAGTGGGCATATCCATCGCCACTTTCGTCTGGGAAAAGACCGACTCATTGAAGAGATTCTAAATGAAGTTTTCGGTTTAGGTCCTTTAGAACCTTTGTTAAATGACCCTACCATTGCCGATATTCTAGTCAATACTCATAAACAAGTCTATGTAGAACGCTATGGAAAACTGGAATTGACCAAAACGGTTTTCAAAGATGATGAGCACCTGAAGCATATAATCGATCGGATTGTTTCGCAGGTTGGACGCCGTATAGATGAATCCTCCCCCATGGTGGATGCCCGACTCTCTGATGGCTCTCGAGTCAATGCCATCATCCCACCCTTGGCGGTGGACGGCCCGAATCGGCATGGCCGCGGCGGGCATCTCCCTGATCGCGTACGCACGCTTCCTTTGGGTCTTGTATCAAACGGTCTCCGGTCCCTAGCCGGGCATTGGCCTCTTCAGCAGAGGGAAAGGGGGAGAAGCAGTGAGAGACGACGGTTCCTGGGGCCATGGGGCGACCCCCTCGCCCGGCACGGCCTTCATGTACGGGTTCGGGGCAGGCCTCGGCGTGCTCCTCCTGGGAACGTGGGAGGCTCGGGCCCTCGAAGTAGAAGGGTCTCTCTGGGGGGCACAGTTGTTGTGGGTCCTGCCCCTGCTGGGCGCCGCCGTAGCTGGGGGGGTCGCAGCTGCCACGATGGGGTCGTCGGGAGGCCATGTGGTCGGGCTGGCACTTTTCGCTTTTTTTGGTGCGTTCTTTCTGAGCGGCCTATTGGACTACCGCCTAATGTGGTCCGCGATGTCGGCCTGGTCAGAGCCTGGTAAGAGTTACTGGACCGAGGGGGAAGTGAGGCGGGTGAGCGAGCTGTTGCTGTGGCGTCGGCACGTCCTTGTGTCCGCATGCGCCCTCACCGGAGGGACCCTCCTGGGCATGATGTTTGGCAGGCGCAACACCTGGTAAGCTAGGGCCAGAGGAAGCTGGGCGGGGGCCGGGCCTCAAGGGCACCCGGGGAGAGTTACAACCAACGAGGAGAGTGATGGAGACACGAAGGAGGGAAGGAGCAATACTGCCTCTGCTTCTCGTCTGCGGGCTCATGGCGGGCGCGGTTGGCTGGCCAGCGGAAGCGGACCCGGCGGGACGGGCGACCGTGAAGGGGGAAGGAGTCCCTGTGTACGCGCAGACGGCAACTAGCAGCAAGGTGGCGACGACTCTCAAGCGGGGGGCCAAAGTAACCGTTGACTTTACCCTCACTGGCGCCGAAGGGGCCTGGTGTCACATCACGCTGGCCGGGAGCACAGGCTACGTACGCTGCGAAGACCTGGAGCGGGAGCCGGCGCCCAGCTGGCAGGAGGTGCCTGCCCAGCCCACGCCGGGGGCAGGTGGTCTGAGACGGAACGTGGCACGTGACATACGGGAGTTGAAAAAACTTGGGCTCATGAAAACGGGGGGTGAGACACCCTTGATGCGGGCCGCAGCCGTAGGCGACGCTACGATGGTGAAAGCGATGCTGGCCCAAGGTGCGGATGCGAATGCAACAAACCGGGCTGGCGAGACGGCCTTGATGGTTGCTGCCGAAAACGGCCACTTTGCTACTATACAAGCCTTGCTGGAGGCTGGCAGCGCTGTGGATGCGGCAAGCACGTTTGGCGAGACAGCCTTGATGTATGCAGCCGAAAACGGTCACACCGCCGTCGTACAGGCCTTAGCGGATGCCGGCGCGGACGTGAATGCACGAAATGACAATACTTCTCCAGTCTTGCAACTTGCAGCCTATAACGGTCACACCGCCGTCGTACAGGCCTTAGCGGTCGCCGGCGCCGAGGTGAATGCCGTAACTCGTGGCGGGTATACCGCCTTGATGTGGGCGGCCGGGAACGGCCACGTTGCCACTGTGAAAGCCTTGCTGGCTGTGGGCGCGGACGCGAATTTCAGCTTTTTCCCCTCTGGTGCTTTTCGGCCCCTTACAGTCTTGCTGCAGGCGGAAGCAAATCCCCGCATCGAAAGCCGCACCGAAATAATTCGCTTGCTCAAGGAGGCTGGTGCGCAGGAATAGCCGACCGATAGGGGGCAATATGCTGCCTCCGTCGTGAGCTGTTTGGCGCCATTGACCGCTGGCCCCAGATGCAGCGTCAATTGGATGATGCCGTGTAGCGCCTAGAGGTCGGACGGTACGGCGATTTTGTTGGTTGTGAGGAGGAATTCAGCCAACCCAGCTCCACTCCCCTCCGGTAGATATCCCCTGCGTTAGGCACCAGAAAGGAACTGGTGGAATACAGTCAATGGCAATAAAAATAGCAAGTTGCATGTCTGGTGCGGACAAACAATAAATGCTGACTTGACAAATTGGCGCTCAGGTTTTATATTGTAGAAAGGATAAGATTCAGGTGAGCATAAAGTTCAAAATAAATCCGGGAAGGAGGTCCTGAGGTGGCTAAGGTTATCGGAATGGATCTGGGAACGACAAACTCGGTCGTGGCGGTCATGGAGGGGGGCGAGCCCAACGTTATCCCGAATGCCGAGGGGGCGAGGCTTACCCCGTCGGTCGTGGCCTTCACGAAGGATGCGGAACGGTTGGCAGGTCAGGTAGCCAAGCGTCAGGCCATTACGAATCCCGAGAATACCATCTTTTCCATTAAGCGGTTGATGGGGCGCCGGTTCGAGGAGGTCCTCCACGAGATCAAGCTGGTCACGTACAAGGTGCTGAAAGGCTCCGGAGGAGATGTCCGGGTCGAGGCTCGGGAGAAACAGTACTCGCCTCCCGAGATCTCGGCCATGATTCTCCAGAAACTCAAGACCGATGCGGAGTCCTACCTGGGGGACAAGGTCGCCAAGGCGGTCATCACTGTGCCCGCGTACTTTAATGATAGTCAGCGGCAGGCGACCAAGGATGCCGGGGCCATCGCTGGGCTGGAGGTCCTCCGGATCATCAACGAGCCGACGGCAGCCGCATTGGCCTATGGCCTCGATAAGAAGAAGGACCAAAAGATCGCCGTCTTCGATTTGGGGGGCGGGACCTTCGATATCTCGGTCCTGGAGATTGGGGATGGGGTCTTCGAGGTCAAGTCGACTAACGGGGACACCCACTTGGGCGGCGACGACTTTGACCAACGGGTGATCGATTGGATCGTCGCCGAGTTTAAGAAGGATCAGGGGATCGACCTCAGCAAAGATCGGATGGCGGTCCAGCGGCTGAAGGAGGCGGCAGAAAAGGCCAAGTGTGAGCTCTCGAGCATCATGGAGACAGAGATTAATCTTCCCTTTATCACCGCGGACGCCTCGGGACCGAAACACCTCACGATGAAGCTTACCCGGGCCAAGCTGGAGCAGCTGGTGGAAGACCTGGTCGACCGGACACTGGGCCCCGTGCGTCAGTGCTTGGGGGATGCCAAACTAAAGCCCGGAGAGATCGATGAGGTGATTCTGGTGGGAGGGCAGACCCGGATGCCCCGGGTGCAGCAGGTGGTGAAGGATCTCTTTGGCAAGGACCCCCACAAGGGGGTGAATCCCGACGAGGTGGTGGCGATCGGTGCCGCCATCCAGGCCGGGGTGCTGGCCGGCGAAGTCCAAGACGTGGTCCTGCTGGATGTGACACCCCTCTCCCTCGGGATCGAGACGCTGGGCAGCGTGATGACGAGACTCATCGAGCGGAATACCACCATCCCCACGCGCAAGAGTGAGATTTTCACCACGGCGGCAGATAGTCAGACCTCGGTAGAGATCCATGTGCTCCAAGGGGAGCGGGATATGGCCAAGGACAGCCGGACCCTCGGCCGATTCCATCTGGTCGGGATTCCGCCAGCCCCCCGAGGGATTCCCCAGATCGAGGTGGCCTTCGACATCGACGCCAATGGCATTCTCAATGTCGGTGCCAAGGACACGGCCACCGGCAGGGAGCAGAAGATCACGATCACCCATTCGAGCGGCTTGAGTACGGACGAGATCGATCGGATGATGAAGGATGCTGAGGCGCATGCCGAGGAGGATCGGCAGCGTCGGCAAGAGATCGAGGCCCGGAACCAGCTCGATTCTCTGGTCTATACGACGGAAAAGATGCTCAACGAGAACCGGGAAAAGATCCCGGTGGGCGAGATCTCCAGCATCGAGGAGATCCTCCAGGAGGGGAAGAAGGCGCTCGAATCGGGCAACGCCGATCAGATGCGTCAGGCTGTCGACCGGATCACCAAGGCCTCTCACAAGATGGCCGAGGCCATGTATCAACGGGCCCAGAGCCAGCAGCAGGCGGCCAACGCTCAGGGCGCCGGAGAACAGGCCGAGGGTGGGGATCGCCCGGCAGAGGGCGAGGTCGTGGACGCCGAGTTTGAGGACCTTGGCGGCGGGAAAAAGACTGACGGTTGATGGCGAGGAGTAGTGCAAGGAGGTAACGTACCATGGCGATTGTGCGGTGGGATCCCTGTCAGGACCTGATCGCGCTCCAGGACCGGATGCACCGGCTCTTCGATCAGACATTGACCCGGTCTCGCGGGGAACGGGAGGATCTCGCGCCAGCGGCCTGGTCACCTCCCGTGGACATCTACGAGACTGTCGAGGGCTTTGTCCTGAAGGCAGAACTCCCGGGTCTTGGCAAGGATGACATCGACATCCAGGTCCGGGACAATACATTGACCCTCAGGGGGGAGCGGCGCCTGAAGAAAGATGTCAAGCAAGACAACTACCTGCGGGTGGAGCGAGCGACCGGGACATTCCAACGGGTCTTCACCTTGCCGAACGCCTTTCAGACCGATAAAGTCCGTGCGGTCTTTAAGGATGGAATGCTCGAGGTGAGCGTCCCGAAGGCTGAAGAAGCGAAGCCGAAGCAGGTCAAGATCGAAGTGAAGTGAAATGGCGTTCGATGTCCAATGTCCGCAGTCGGACACATGTCTGTCAACGGGTTTCTTGAAATTCTTTCCGTAAAAGGAGGAGGCAAGGCCGCGAGCCATCACGGTGGAAGCACCATAAGGGATTGCGGGACTTCGGGGCCCATGGCCTCCTGAGGGAGGGGCGGGTCCCTTTTGTCTTTTGTTGGTAGGGTGGGATGGCCAAACGGGATTACTACGAGATCCTGGGCGTTCCTCGCAACGCCCCCGAGCGGGAGGTCAAACGGGCATATCGAAAGCTTGCCCGGAAGTATCATCCCGACGTCAACCCGAGAGACCGGGAGGCAGAGGCGAAGTTCAAGGAGGTTACCGAGGCGTACGAGGTCCTGAGTGATCCGGGGAAGCGTCAACAGTACGATCAATTTGGCCATCAGGCTTTTGCCTCGGAAACCGCGGAGGGCCCCGGTCCGGGTTTCGGTTTTGACGTTGGCCCCTTCGCCGATTTCACCCGGCGTGGCTTTGGCGGAGTTGCGGATATTTTTTCGGATATCTTTGGTGGCCGGCCAGGGGCCACCACCGCTCTCCAGAAGGGAGCGGACATTCATTACTCCATCGACCTGAATTTTGAGGACGCCGTCCGGGGGCTCTCCACGGAGATCACGCTGCAAAAGCATGCACCCTGTGAGGTCTGTCAGGGGAGCGGCGCGGCGCCCGGATCGGCCCCGCAATCCTGTCCTGACTGTGGAGGCAGTGGACAACGACAGGTCTCCCGCGGGATCCTGAGTATGAGATCCCCCTGCGCTCGGTGTCAGGGGAGCGGGAAGGTGATTCTCCGCCCCTGCCGAAGCTGTGGCGGCAGGGGATTGGTCTACCGAACCGAACGGCTGAAGATAAAGATTCCCCCCGGAGTGGACACCGGTTCGCGAATTCGCCTCGCCGGCAAGGGGGAGCCGGGAAAGGACGGGGGGCCTCCGGGAGACCTCTATGTCACCACCCGGATCCATCCTCATCCCGTCTTTGAGCGGAAGGAGATCGGAAG
>LXTG01000123.1 GCA_001643535.1 candidate division NC10 bacterium SPGG6
AAAGGATGTCCGTCAGGTTCGGATTGGGGATACCATCACCGAGGCGGACCGGCCGACCTCTGCCTCCCTGGCGGGCTTCCGGGAAGTGCGGCCCATGGTGTTTGCCGGGCTCTATCCGGTGGAAGGGGGAGACTATCTTCGCCTGAAAGAGGCCTTGGAAAAGTTATGGCTCAACGACTCGGCTCTTACCTTTGAGCAAGAGAGCTCGGTGGCGTTGGGCTTTGGCTTCCGGTGTGGTTTTCTGGGACTGCTCCATCTAGAGATCGTCCAGGAGCGGTTAGAGCGAGAATTCGACCTGGAGCTCCTGGCCACCGCTCCGACGGTCGTCTACCGAGTCCGGCTCACCGATGGGACACTGGTGGAGGTGGACAACCCCTTCCGCCTCCCCTCCCGCGAGCGCGTTCTCGGCATCGAAGAACCGTACATCCGGGCCCTGATCATGGCCCCGGTGACGTATGTGGGCCCTATCCTCACTCTCTGCCGAGAGAAGCGGGGAGTTCAGGTCGGCCTGGAATATCTCCAGGATCAACGTATTGTGGTTACGTATGACCTCCCCTTGTCCGAGGTCGTGTTCGATTTCTACGACCGGCTCAAATCTCTCTCCCGGGGGTATGCCTCGCTGAATTATGAGTTGATCGATTACCAGGAGGGGGATCTCGTGAAGCTGGATATCCTGGTCAACGGAGAGCCGGTGGACGCTCTGTCTGCCATCACGCATCAGGATCAGTCCTATCACCGGGGACGCCAACTTGTCGCAAAACTGCGGGACCTCATCCCCCGACAGCTCTTTGAGGTGGTGTTGCAGGCCGCGATCGGGGGCAAGGTCATTGCTCGGGAGAGCGTCAAGCCCCTCCGCAAACAGGTCACCGCCAAGTGCTACGGGGGTGACATCACCCGAAAGCGAAAGCTCTTGGAGCGGCAGAAGGAGGGAAAGAAGCGGATGAAGCAGGTGGGGCGCGTGGAGATCCCCCAGGAGGCCTTTATGGCCGTTCTGAACCTGCGGGGGGAGGAGAGGGGCTTTCGGAGGGCGAGGCGTTCCAGGGAGACCTAATCCGGGCAAGGCGACGGGCGCATTGGAGAACGGAAAGAGATGGATCGTGAGCAGGAACGGGAGACTTCGGTCCGGGTGGAGGAAACGGCGGGTTTGGGGGCACGCGAGCGGCGGAAATCAGCCGCCCGGGAGTGGCTAGAGGCACTGGCTGTTGCCGTTATCCTGGCCTTATTCATTCGGACCTTCGTGGTCCAGGCCTTCAAGATCCCTTCCGGGTCTATGATCCCCACCCTGGTGGTCGGCGACCATATCCTGGTCAATAAGTTTATCTACGGCGTCTATATCCCCCTGCTGGATATCTGGGCCCTCGGCCCTTGGGCACCGAGGCGCGGGGATATTATCGTCTTCAAGTATCCCTATGATGAGACTCGCGACTTCATCAAGCGAGTCGTCGGACTCCCGGGCGAGGTGGTAGAGGTCCGGGAAAGGCAAGTCTACATCGACGGCAAACCGCTGGATGAATCATACCCCATATACAAGGCCTCGGTGCTGACTGCGAATCCCCATTCGCCCGGAGACTTCTATGGGCCGGTTACGGTGCCGGAGGACAAGCTGTTCGTGCTCGGGGACAACCGTGACCATAGCCAAGACAGCCGATTTTGGGGCTTTCTGGACATCCACAAGGTGGAGGGGGAGGCGTTCGTCATTTACTGGTCTTGGGACCGGAAAGATGGACGACCGCGCTGGAACCGGACTGGCAAACTCATTGATTAAGAAAGGTCCAAGGTCCGATCTCCGATGTGCTATGTCCAAAGCCCTAAACCCAAGACCCAACACCCAACACCGACGCCCTTTACCCTTGACAAGGCGGGGGACGATCTTTATCTTCAGGGACACAAGTCATTAGCACTCGTAATATGAGAGTGCTAACCCCGATCCGAACGCAGGCATGCGAACTTTTCTAGAGCTGTGGGCCGGCTTTCGGATCGGGACAAGCGCGAGGGTGAGGATGAGCAACGCCCCAACCGACTTGACCGAACGGGAGCGGGACGTCCTACGGGTGATCATCCAGGATTATATTGCGAGTGCCGAGCCCGTGGGCTCGAGGAGCGTTGCGCGGAGACACGGGGTCCGACTGAGTCCCGCGACGATCCGGAACGTCATGGCCGATCTGGGGGAGCTCGGGTATCTTTCGCAGCCCCATACCTCCGCAGGCAGGGTCCCTACTGATCTGGGCTACCGGTTTTACGTGGATTACCTGATGGATCGGCGCCCCCTTACCCGGGCGGAGGAGAGCATGATCGAGAGGCGATTTCGTCCCGTCCAGGGGGAGGTAGAGGACCTGATGCGGGAAGCCACGAAGCTCCTTTCTGGCCTCTCGCGTTCGGTGGGATTGGTCCTCGCCCCCCGAGTGGACCAATTGGCTGTCAAGCGGATCGAGTTCGTCCACCTGTCAACGGAGCGAGTCCTAGTTATTCTGATCACCACGTCCGGACAGGTTAACCACAAAATAGTAATCCTTGATGACGCGATTCCCCAGGAGGAGTTGAATAAGATTGCCAGGGTGCTCAACAACCTGGTGGAGGGCATGTCCCTTTCCCGGGTGCGGCAGCTTCTGGTCAAGAAGATGGCCGAGGAGAAGGCCATGTATGACGAACTCCTTCGCCGGGCCCTCGAGCTGGGTCAGAAGAGCTTTGCGGGAGAGACGGAGGGAGACGTTTACATCGGCGGGACCGCCAACATCATGCATCAGCCGGAGTTCGCCGACGTCGAGAAGATGCGATCTATCTTTGGGGCCTTCGAGGAGAAGTCAAAACTGCTGAAGATTCTCGATCAATGCTTGGACCAGGATGGGCTGACCATCGTCATCGGTTCGGAAAACGTCGTCCAGGAGGTGCAGCGCCTGAGCCTGGTGACGGCCCCGTATTGGTGCGCGGAGCACCTCCTGGGGACGTTGGGTGTGATCGGACCGACCCGGATGGAGTACAGCAAGATCATCCCCCTCGTGGACTTCACTGCCAAACTGGTCAGCCAGCACTTAACGGAAGTGGCCTCGTAGCGAGAGCTGGGACCTCGATGGCAGGAGGGTTCCCTCTCGCTTTTTGCCTTGAGGGGTACCGGAGATGTTTGAGGAACGGGAGCAAGAAGAGTTGAACTCGGAAGAAAAGCGGGAGGGCGCACCGATGCCCGAGGGGGACGCGCCAGCCGAGGAGACGGCCCCCGGAGAGGATCTGTCACAGAAGATCGCGGCCCAGACAAAAGAGCTCCAGGAGCTTCAGGACCGGTATCTGCGCCTGGCGGCTGAGTTTGACAATTACCGAAAGAGGGTGGTGCGGGAGCGGGCCGAGCTGATCCGAACCGCGCACGAGGGTATGCTGCTAGAGCTATTTCCGGTGTTAGATAATCTCGAGCGAACCCTCGCCGCTGCGCGTTCCTCCGCCCCCGCGTCTCAGGCGAATGAGGCCCTCATCGAAGGGGTGGAAATCACCCTCCGTCTTTTCAAGGGGATGCTCGAGAAGGAAGGGGTGAGGGAGATCGAAAGCGTCGGACGGGAGTTCGACCCGACCGTCCATCACGCGGTAGAGCAGGTGCGAACGACCGACCATCCCGAGAATATCGTCGTGCAAGAGGTCCTCCGGGGGTACCTGCTGGATCAAAAGGTGCTCCGTCCCGCCCTGGTCAAGGTGTCCACCGTCGCTTCCATCCCTGCAGAGGGAGAGGGCCACCCAGAGGTGAAAGAGGGTGAGTAACGATTATTACCAGATTCTGGGAGTCTCTAGGAGCGCCTCCCCTGCGGAGATCAAGAAGGCCTACCGCCGCCTGGCGCTGAAGTTCCATCCTGATAAGAATCCCGATGACTCTGCAGTGGCTGAACAGTTCAAGCAAATCAACGAAGCGTACGAGGTCTTGTCAAACCCTGAGCGGCGGCAGGAGTATGACTTATTTGGGACCGTCGGGGGCCCCCGTATGGCCGAGTCGTCTTCCGACTTCGGTATGGGCTTTGGGGGTCTTTTTGAAGACATCCTGGGGGGGGTCTTTGGAGGATTTGGTGCGCGGAGTGCCGCCTATCGGGGGGCAGACCTTCGCTTTACCCTTTCCATCACGTTAGAGGAAGCCGCCAGGGGAGCGAAGCGGGAGATCCTCGTTCCCCGACTCGAGGCGTGTGAGAGCTGCAACGGGACCGGGGCCCGGCCGGGGACGCGGCCAGAGTCCTGTCCGGACTGCCGGGGGAGAGGCCAGGTCCGGTTCTCGCGAGGCTTTCTCACGGTCAGCCAGACCTGTCATCGGTGCGGAGGGGAGGGAAGCGTCATCGTGTCCCGCTGCCAGGCGTGTCGGGGTGAGGCCCGAATTACAACGGAGCGGACGGTCACGGTGAAGATCCCCCCAGGGGTCGAGACCGGGACGCGGCTCCGCATGAGTGGCGAGGGGGAGGCCGGGACCAGAGGAGGACCCCCCGGCGATCTGTACGTCGTGGTCCAGGTTATGGAGCACCCGATTTTCCGCCGGGAGGGGGATGATTTGACCTGTGAAGTCCCGATCAATTTTACACAGGCCGCCTTAGGGGGGGAGGCCCAGGTTCCCACGCTCACCGGCCTGATTCCCATTCACATTCCTCCCGGGACCCAACCGGGGGCGGAGTTTCGTCTCAGGGGATACGGCCTGCCGAATCTCCAGGGCTACGGCCGAGGGGACCTGAGGGTCAAGGTCCTGGTAGAGATTCCGAGCCGCCTGACGCCTAAACAGCGGGAGCTGCTCGAGGAGCTCCATCGACTCGAGAACGGGGATGGGACTCCCCTGAGCAAGAGCTTCTTGGAAAGGGTCCGGGAGCTCTTCGGTGGATGAATCGGTTGACCGCTCATAGCGTATCGCAGTTCCGCTATTGGTTCCTTGTCAGATTCATGTTCCTTCCGACGTTGCTCAGATCTGACCGCCATCCCTTTCCCGTGGAGTCCGAAGTCCGAAGTCCGATGTCCGAAGTCGAATGCTAACGGAGGATATGTAACCTCGGACGTCGGACATCGACCAATCCGGGACGCCGCACATCGGACGCTTGGTAAGAGATGCATCGTTTTTACCTGACCGGGGAGCACGGCCTGGGAGCCGAGGTTCGGTTCAACCCGGCCCAGGTTCGCCAGATCACCCGGGTCCTCCGAATGAGGGTTGGCAGTCGTGTCCTGACCTTCAACGGCAGCGGCCAGGAGTGGGAGGTGGAGATTGTGGCGACCTCTCCCCAAGAGGTCGTCGGTCGGATCGTGGAGGAGTGCGAGGCGCTAAGAGAATCCCCCCTTCGTGTGGTGCTGGTCCAGGGGCTTCTGAAGGGGGCCAAGATGGATTATCTCATCCAGAAGGCGACAGAGATGGGGGTGGCCGAGGTGATCCTCCTCTCGACCAGGCGGACCGTAGCTGAGGGGTTAGGAAAGGTGGCCCGGTGGGACCGAATTGCCATCGAGGCGGCAGAGCAATCGGGTCGCCTGGTTGTCCCGAAACTTTCCGGACCTTACCCCCTTGAGGGATATGTGGTTGGACAGAGCCCTGGTGCATCACTCCTCCTCTGGGAGAGAGAGCGGGTGGGGACGTTAGCCGCGCTGCTGGATCGAATGCCCCCTCCGGACGAGGTAAAGATCTTGGTGGGTCCAGAGGGAGGGTTAGAGATGGACGAGGTGGCCCTCCTGAGAAGGGCCGGTTTTGTACCCGTCTCCCTGGGCCCCAGGACCCTGCGGGCGGAAACGGCCGCCCTGGCCGCCCTGGCTATTCTCCAGCACTACTGGGGTGATCTTCGCTGAGCGGCCGTGGAGCGAGTGATCGGCAATGCAGCTATGCCTCATTGACGGAACGGCTTACATCTATCGAGCCTTTTATGCGCTTCCCCCCTTTAGCAACTCTCGGGGGCTCCCGACCAACGCGATCTACGGCTTTACCAATATGTTCTTCAAGCTACTGCGGGAACGAGCCCCGGACCATGTGGTCGTGGTGTTTGATGCGGGAGGGGAGACGGAGCGTCACCGGGAGTTTGAAGCGTACAAGGCGCAGCGTCCGCCCATGCCCGATACCCTGGTTCCTCAGATCCCTTACATCTATCGGGTCGTGGAGGCGTCGCATGTTCCAACCCTGATGGAGGAGGGATACGAGGCGGATGATATTATCGGGACGGTCGCGACCCGCGCGGCTGCCGATGGCTTCCAGGTTACCATCGTCTCCGGCGACAAGGATCTTTTTCAGCTCGTGGGTCCCGCGGTCCAGGTGTACGATCCCATGCGCGACAAGACCTATCGGGTCCAGGAGGTTGAGGAGCGATTCGGGGTGCCGCCTCAGGCGATGGTGGACCTGATGAGTCTTGCTGGGGACGCCGTTGATAACATCCCGGGGGTACCAGGAGTCGGGGAGAAGACGGCGAGCGCCCTGATCCAAGAATTTGGGACGGTGGAGAATCTCCTCGGGTCCCTCGATCGCGTCAAGCGGCCAAAGCTCCGCGAGGCGTTGAAGACCCATGCCGACCGGATCCGGATGAACCGTGCCCTCATCACGATCCGGATCGACCTTCCTCATTCCGTGCCTCTTCAGGCCTTGCGACGGCAGCTCCCCGATTGGGAGCGGCTTCGGGCCCTGTTTCAGGAGCTAGAGTTTACGCGTCTGCTGTCGAGCCTCGAGGGTGCTGGACAAGGGATGCTCTGATCGTATGATTCGTGTGGGGCTGACGGGGGGGATCGCCACCGGCAAGAGTACCGTCGCTCGGATGTTCGCGGAGCGGGGAGCTGCGGTCCTTGATGCCGATGAGGTGGTCCGAGAATTGCAATATCCAGGAATGCCAGTATATGACGCCATCGTCGAGACCTTCGGAAGCGTCATCCTACAAGATGACGGCACCATCGATCGAAAATCATTAGGGGAACTGGTCTTTCGGGATGAGAAGTTGCGGAGGCGCCTCGAGACCATCGTCCATCCTGCCCTGATCAGCGCAGTAGGAGAGCGGCTGGCTGAACTACGGACAAAGGAGATCGCCATATGCGTGGTGGAGCTCCCTCTCCTCATCGAAGCTGAATCTGAGCGGCGCTTCGATTCGGTGGTGGTTGTCACTGCTCCAGAAGAGGTGCAAGTGGCTCGCCTCATGGCAGATCGGGGGCTTACCGGGGAAGAAGCTGTAGTCCGGATTCGCAGTCAGATGCCTCTTTGGGAGAAGGTGAGGCGGGCCGATTTCGTGATCGAGAACGGAGGGGACCTTTGGGAGACGGAGCGAAGGGTGCAGGAAATATACGAAGTGTTGCTCCGGACAGGCACAAAAAAAACTTGACAAAGTCTGGACGCGTTCCTACTATGATATGTGCACAGTCTGGTTTGAGGTATTTCCTCAAGAGTCTCAAGTATTTTCCACCATCAAACTCCAGCAATCCTGTTCAGCCTCGGGAGATCCCCTGTATCGGGTGCTGCACGCAAACGGAAATAGACACCCCGCGTGCGCGGTATATCTTGGGCGATCGCGCCCGATGCCGCACCGAGATGTGGTGACAATGTACGCTTCGGGGGTTATCTCGAGAGGATAAGATAGGCGGGGGATTGCGGGCCCCGCGACCGGAGCAAGACGGAGGGGAGAGAAAGCGCTATGCCGTCCCAACGCCATACGACCGATGCCGCCAAAGAGGCGACCAAAGAGGGGAAAGAAACGAGAGAGACGAAGCCGATGGCCCGAGACACGGTCAAAGACGCTCCACGCGAAGGTCTTATGAACCTGGCGGAATTGATAGAAAAGACGATCCCTGAGCTAACCACCATTGGACGTTCCCTCGGCTTGGTGGGTGCCAGCGCCCTTCGCAAGCAGGAACTCATCTTCAAGGTTCTAGAGGCCCAGGCGGAGAAGAACGGGCTGATCTTTGCGGAGGGGACCTTGGAAGTCCTTCCGGATGGTTTCGGCTTCCTCCGGGCCCCTAACTATAACTATCTTCCCGGTCCTGACGATATCTACGTCTCCCCGTCCCAGATCCGCCGATTCGATCTGAGGACCGGCGATACCGTGTCAGGCCAGGTCCGACCACCGAAGGAGGGGGAGCGGTATTTCGCCTTGCTCAAGGTGGAGGCAGTCAACTTTGAAGACCCCGAGGCCGTCAAAGACAAGATCCTCTTTGAGAACCTGACCCCGCTCTTTCCCGACAAGCGGATCAACCTTGAAACCACCGGGGATGAAATGAATATGCGGATCATGGATTTGATCACGCCGATCGGGAAGGGACAGCGGGGATTGATCGTGGCGCAACCCCGAACCGGGAAGACGATCCTCCTTCAAAAAATTGCGAACAGTATCACCAAGAATCATCCAGAGGTGTTTATCATCGTGCTCCTGATCGATGAGCGCCCGGAAGAAGTGACCGACTTCAAACGGTCGGTGAAGGCGGAGGTGATTAGCTCCACCTTTGACGAGCCGGCCAGTCGGCATGTCCAGGTGGCGGAGATGGTCCTAGAAAAGGCGAAGCGGCTCGTGGAGCACAAGCGGGATGTCGTCATCTTGCTCGACTCGATTACCCGGACCGCCCGCGCCTATAACGCGGTCTGTCCGCCGAGCGGCAAAGTCCTCTCAGGGGGGATCGACGCGAACGCCCTGCAGCGCCCCAAGCGCTTTTTTGGGGCTGCCCGGAACACCGAGGAAGGGGGGTCCCTCACCATCATCGCCACCGCCTTGATAGATACCGGCAGCCGAATGGACGATGTCATCTTTGAAGAGTTCAAGGGGACCGGGAATATGGAACTTCACCTGGACCGGCGCTTGGTGGACAAGCGAATGTTTCCCGCCATCGACATCTTCCGATCCGGAACCCGAAAGGAAGAGCTGCTTTTCACTCCAGAGGCGCTCAACCGGATGTGGGTGCTCCGGAAGGTCCTGACCACCATGGGGGTGGTGGAAGCGATGGAGCTCCTCCGGGAGAAACTGTCCGAGGCCAAGTCCAACGCGGACTTTCTCCGCTCCATGAACACCTAGTCCGCGTTATTCACGAACGGAGTGTCTTCGTGAATAATGGGCGGGACTCAAGGCTAGCCCTGAGCGAGGCCCCTCGACGGGGCTCGGCGCCATGAGCGTGTCCAATGGCCCCTCGACGAACTCGGAACCTCGGCCCTGGTTTCAACCGGAGGGGCAGATTATTTGCTTCTATGTGAATAATCTGGGCTAGGTAGGTGTACAATTCCCGGTGGGAAAGCAGCCGAAAGGCTGCTTTTTTGTTGCCTCCGGGACCAAGCGTGCTACAATTCCGTGTTTGTGGAGTGGAAAGGATGGGAATCTGCTGCGTCGAAGACGGGAGAGGTAGAAATGAAGAAGGGGATCCATCCTGAGTACGTAGATTGTGTCATCACGTGTGCCTGCGGCGAGGCCGTCCATACCCGCTCGATCGTGCCGAAGATCCGGGTGGAGATCTGCTCTAAGTGCCATCCCTTCTTTACCGGGCGCCAGAAGCTCGTGGACAGCGAGGGGCGTGTGGAGCGATTCCAGCGGAGGTACCGCCGCAAGACAGGTGCGGGTTCATAGTTCATGCGTCACCGAGCGGAATTCGGGGGGTCCGTCGGTGACCAGTGGAGTGTCAACGAGTTGTTATGTTGACCTGGCTCGACAAGCTGCGGGAGATCGAGGAACGGTACGAGGACTTGAGCCGGAAGCTGGCCGATCCTTCCGTTCTGCAGGATCGCAATATCCTTCAGCGCCACGCCAAGGCCCACGCCGATCTCCATCCCATGGTTGAAAAATACCGGGCCTACCAGCGAGTGGTTCGAGAGCAGGAGGAGGCGACCGTGCTCCTCGAGGAGGCAACCGATCTGGAGATGCGGGCGTTAGCCGAGGGGGAAGTGAAGGCGCTGAGGGGCCGGCGAGATGTCCTAGAGCAGGAGCTGCGGCAGATGCTCCATCCCAAGGACCCAGCGGACGAGAAGGGGGTGATCATGGAGATCCGGGCCGGGGCCGGGGGTGGTGAGGCTGCACTGTTCGCCGCCGATCTTCTTCGGATGTACACCCGGTATGCGGAATCTGAGGGCTTCAGGATTGAGATGCTCTCAGCCCATCCGACGGGGATCGGCGGGATGAAGGAGGTCATCCTGGCGATTGAGGGGAAAGGGGCCTTCCGGAAGCTCCGTCACGAGAGTGGCGTCCATCGGGTCCAGCGGGTGCCGGTCACGGAGGCCGGCGGTCGGATTCACACTTCGACGGTAACGGTCGCGGTCCTGCCCGAGGCGGAGGAGGTGGAGGTTCAAATCGATCAGAAGGATCTCCAGATCGACGTTTTCCGGGCGAGTGGTGCCGGGGGACAGCATGTGAACGTGACTGACTCGGCGGTGCGGATCACCCACATTCCTACGGGCTTGGTGGTTTCCTGTCAGGACGAACGGTCCCAACACAAGAACAAAGCCAAGGCCCTCAAGGTGCTCCGAGCGCGCCTCTTTGAGCGAGCCCGGGCCGAGCAGGAGCGAGGGATCGCCGACGCCAGACGACAGCAGGTCGGGACGGGAGATCGGAGCGAGCGGATCCGGACCTACAACTTTTCCCAGGGCCGCGTGACCGACCACCGTATCGGGTTCACCCTCTATAATCTCCCGGAAGTGCTCGATGGCAACCTGAAGGAGTTGACGCAGGCCCTCATGACCCATCACGAGGCGGAGCAACTGAAGGTCTCCTTAGCATCATGACACCGAGGAGGGAGAGGCGCGGTGCAACTGTTGGTCAAGGAAAATACAATCCGTACGCCGAAGGGCCCGTCTGTCAGCGAGGCCTTGGTGTGGGCAACTGCGCTCCTGCGATCCGCCAGGGTGGATACGCCTCGGCTGGATGCCGAATGTCTCTTGGCTTCCCTCCTCTGCTGTGACCGCCTCCAGCTGTATGCCGCCCTTGAGAAACCGCTGCCTTCCTCGGTTCTCGAAGGATACAGGGCCCTGGTAGCCCGGCGGCAGGCCAGAGAACCACTGGCCTATCTCACCGGGACGAAGGAATTTTGGTCCCTGTCCTTCAAGGTGACCCCTGCTGTGCTGATCCCAAGGCCTGAAACTGAGATCTTGGTCGAGACGGCTCTCAGGAGGCTGAGGGGACTGCAGGAGCCCATGATTGTGGATATCGGAGTCGGCTCTGGAGCCATCGGCGTGGCAATCGCAAAGGCGCTCCCCCGTGCCCGGGTCCATGCAACCGAGATTTCCGGGAGGGCCCTGGAGGTGGCCAGAGAAAATGCTGGAGTGCACGAAGTCCTCGGGCAGATCTCTTTTCTCCAAGGGGATCTCCTGGATCCGCTCTCCGCCCGGGGCCTTGCTGGGCAGTGCGATCTGATCGTGAGCAATCCTCCCTACGTTGCTGCGAGCGACCTGGCAGCCCTACCGCCCGAGGTGCACTATGAGCCTGTGGAGGCTTTGAACGGGGGCGCGGATGGCCTGCGCTTTCACCGGCGAATCATCGCACGGGCGGGGGCGCTGCTGCGGCCAGGGGGATGGTTGGCCCTGGAGATGGGCCCGGGGCAGGGACGCTCGCTCATCAAGCTTTTTCGGGATCAGGGGACCTTCACCGATGTTGAAGTCGCGCGTGATTTGGGCGGTCGGCAGCGGGTGATTATCGCCCGCCACGCGGTTCCAGGGTTTACGGGGCACAGGTGACAGAGAGTTTTCACCCTGAAAGGGAGAGTCTGGGGTATGAACGGGTCGTAAGATGGACCGACTGGTAATCCGGGGCGGAAAGCCTTTACGCGGTAGCGTGACGGTGAGCGGGGCGAAGAATGCTGCGCTTCCCGCCATGGCGGCCGTTCTCCTCACCCCTGGAGAGCTCATTCTCGAGAATGTCCCTTCTCTCAGGGATGTGGGGACGATTGAGAGACTGCTGTCGTTCATGGGGGTGGAGTCGCGCGAAGTGGCTCCGGGGACCGTTCATCTCACCTCGCGGGCGGTCCGGCAGTTCGAGGTTCCCTACGATCTCGTGCGGACGATGCGGGCCTCAGTCCTCGCGCTGGGTCCGCTCCTCGCCAGGTTCGGCAAGGCCCGGGTCTCGCTCCCGGGAGGGTGTGCCATTGGCCCGCGCCCCATCAACCTGCACCTGGCCGGGCTCCATGGGATGGGAGCGGAAATCGACCTGGTTGAGGGATACGTGGTGGCCAAGGCCCCTCGCCTCACCGGGGCTCGCATCCACTTTGAAACGGTGACGGTCACGGGCACCGAAAATCTCATGATGGCAGCGACGTTAGCGAAGGGGACTTCGGTCCTCGAAAATGCCGCCTGCGAGCCGGAGGTAGTAGACCTAGCCTGCCTCCTCCGAAAGATGGGGGCGCGGATCGAGGGGGCGGGGACGGCTACCATAACCGTCGAGGGGGTCGAGGATCTGACGGGTGCCCAACACCGGATTATCCCGGATCGAATCGAGGCAGGGACCTTGGCGGTGGCGGCAGCCATCACGCAGGGGGATGTCTTGATCCAGGGGTGCATCCCCCAACACTTCGAAGCGGTGATGGCAAAACTCCAGGAAGCGGGGGCGGCCGTGGCGGTGGAGGAAGGGGGGCTACGGGTACGAATGGCTGCCCGGCCTCGGCCGGTCGATGTCACCACCGAACCCTTTCCCGGCTTCGCCACCGATATGCAGGCGCAGTTCATGGCCTTGATGGCGATCGCCGAAGGTAGGTCCGTGATCACGGAGACGGTCTTTGAGAACCGCTTTATGCACATTCCTGAAATTTCGCGGATGGGAGCAGATATTTCGGTTGGGGGCCGGGCGGCCGTGGTCCGGGGCATTCCCTGCCTCCGTGGGGCCCCTGTGATGGCGACCGATCTCCGCGCCAGTGCCTCCTTGGTCTTGGCAGGACTCCAGGCCCGCGCCGAGACCGTGGTCCATCGCGTCTATCACCTGGATCGCGGCTACGAAAGATTAGAGGCGAAGCTTCAATCCCTGGGGGGAGAGATCCGGCGGGTGGAGGACTGAATGCGGCAGGGACAAATTGCCATCGCCCTTCCCAAGGGCCGGCTCTTCTCCGAAAGCATCAAGCTCTTTGAGGCGACAGGAATCCATGGGCTGGAGGGGCTCACGGAGTCCCGGCGACTCCTGTGCGAGGATTCCACCGGGGCGTACCGCTTTTTGGTCCTCCGCCCGGCCGATATTCCCACCTATGTGGAATACGGGGCTACCGATCTGGGCGTGGTGGGAAAGGATATCCTCCTCGAGCAGGAGCGGGATGTCTATGAACCCCTGGACCTCAAGTTTGGGGCCTGTCGTTTAGTGGTGGCTCGGCCGAAGAACCTCCAAGATCGGGAGGGATCCGTGGGTTTCTCTTCCTTCCGGGTGGCCACCAAATATCCGAATTTGGCCGAGCGGTATTTCACCGAGCAAGGAGTGCAGGTAGAGATCATCCGCCTCTCAGGCTCCATCGAGCTGGCGCCGTTGGCGGGGCTATGCGAGCGGATTGTGGATCTGGTCGACACGGGACGGACTTTGCAGGAGAACGGGTTAGAAGAGGTGGAAGGGATCGCGAGTGCTACGGCTCGGCTTATTGTCAATCGGGCGGCCTTGAAGACCAAGTATCGGCAGGTCCGGGAACTGATTGACCGGCTGACGGCCGTCGTTCAAGGAGAGAGGGCATGATTCGCCTCCTGCACGCGGATGGGGACGAAGGGGCCACGTTTCTAAGGGAACTTGTTGTGCGACGGGCCGCGGTTTCCGCCGAGGCGGAGGCGGTAGTGCGCCCCATCCTCACGGGGGTGCACGAGAGAGGGGACACGGCCCTCTTGGAGTACGCCAAGCGTTTCGATGGGGCCTCCCTAATTCCCGCGACCATTCGGGTCACACCGGCAGAGGTGCAGCAGGCCTTTACCGATCTCTCTCCTGAGGCGATCGAGGCCTTAAAGCTGGCCGCAGCGCGGATCGAAACCTTTCACTGCCGGCAGGTCCCCCACTCCTGGTTCCTCACCGAGGAGGGGGCGGTCCTCGGCCAGCTCTGCCGGCCGCTGGATGCGGTCGGGATCTACATCCCCGGTGGGAAAGCAGTCTATCCCTCCACCGTCCTGATGAACGGTGTTCCCGCGGCTGTGGCAGGCGTGAAAAGGAAGGTGATTTGCACCCCGGTCACTTCCGATCTCACGGTGCATCCCGCGATCCTCGTAGCCGCCTCTCTCGTGGGGATTGCGGAGATCTATAAGGTGGGCGGGGCGCACGCGATCGCGGCGTTGACATACGGAACCGCCTCCATCCCGCGGGTGGACAAGATCGTAGGCCCCGGCAACATCTACGTGGTGACCGCGAAGCGCCTCGTGGCCGGGACTGTGGGGATCGATACAATTGCCGGGCCGACCGAGGTGGTTGTGGTGGCGGACGAAGCCGCCGAGCCCGCGTACGTGGCCGCGGATCTTCTCGCCCAGGCGGAGCACGATGAGATGGCTATGACTCTCTGTGTCACGGTCAGCGAGCCGCTGGCCGAAAAGGTCATGGCCGAGCTCCAGCGGCAGGTCAGCGATCTTCCGCGGCGCAGTATTGCCGAGGCGAGTCTCGCGAAAAATGGGGCCATCCTTTTGGTCCCGACGCTCCAGTCTGCCTTCGCACTCGTCAGCAGTATTGCTCCCGAGCATGTGGAGCTCCACTGCGAGGACCCTTGGTCCCACCTGGACCGTGTCCAGCATGCCGGGGCCGTTTTCCTGGGGGCCTTCTCCGCCGAAGCCCTTGGAGACTATTTGGCTGGCCCAAACCATGTCCTCCCCACAGGCGGGACGGCGCGATTCGCCTCTCCCCTCTCAGTGGAGGATTTCGTGCACCGGACGAACTTGATCCATTTCACCGAGGAAGGGCTAAAGCGGTTGGGGGATCCTGCCATGACGTTGGCGTCTCTCGAGGGGCTCGAGGGGCATGCCCGAGCCGTCCGCATTCGGCAGAGATCGTAAAGGAGGGGCCTTGAGGGCAAAGACCAGATCCATGCCTCGCAAGGCGAGGATCCGTCGCCGGACGACCGAAACCGATGTTACCGTGGAGCTAGAACTTGACGGGCAGGGAACCTATCGGATCAAGACGGGACTTCCGTTCTTTGACCACATGCTCGCGCAACTCGTGAAACACGGGCTCTTCAACCTTACGCTTCGGGCACAGGGGGATTTGGAAGTAGATCCCCACCACACCATGGAGGATGTGGGGTTGGCCCTTGGGGAGGCCTTTACCCAGGCGCTGGGGAACCGGGCTCGTATTCGACGCTACGGTCAAGCAACGGTGCCGATGGACGATGCGTTAGGCTGGGTGGCCGTCGATTTGAGTGGTCGGCCCTACCTGGCGTATCGCGCAGACGGGCTGGCGGGACGGATCGGGGAATTCGACGCACTACTCCTGAAAGAGTTCTTTCGGGCCTTCGCCACGGCGCTGAAGGCGAATCTCCATGTCGGGATCCCTTACGGCGAAAACACTCACCATATGGCCGAGGCGGTCTTCAAGGCGGCGGGCCGGGCCCTCGACGCGGCGGCCTCACTGGATCCCCGAGTCAAGGGTATCCCCTCGACCAAAGGAAAACTGTAGCGCCGCGAGGCGGCGCTGGTTCACGGTTGACAGTTCACGGTTCAGAGAGAAAACCAAGAACGGATCCTTGAACCCTGAACTAAAATCTGAACCCTCAGTCCTGAACCATGAACCCTGAACGATTGGCTCTCAACCCTGGACTCTGAACCCTCAACCCTGAACCCTGAACTAGCATGATTGCCATTATCGACAGCGGGATCGCCAATCTCCGGAGTGTGCAGAAGGGATTCGAGAAGGTCGGGGTCCCTTCGCGAGTGATCAAAGAACCGCGCCTGCTCCGAGACGCGGCAGCGATTGTCCTCCCGGGCGTGGGGGCCTTCGCCGACGGGATCGCGACGCTGGAGACGACGGGGTTCATCGATCCTCTGCGCCAAGAGATCGAATCGGGGAAGCCGATCCTGGGGATCTGTCTCGGCCTCCATTTTCTCTTTTCAGAAAGTGAGGAATTCGGCCTGCATAAGGGTCTTGATCTGCTTCGGGGCCGGGTGCGTCGTTTCCCCGATACCGTCCCGTCGTCGGACTTCGGACTTCGGTCATCGCCATTGAAGGTTCCCCATATGGGGTGGAATCGGGTGCAACAAAGGAGAGCGGCGCCGATCATGCACGGGATCCCGGACGGTTCGTACTTCTACTTCGTCCACTCGTACTACGTGGAACCGGTGGAGGAAGGTGTCATTGCCGGCATCACCGAATACGGACTTCCATTCACCTCCATGATCTGGCGGGATAACCTCTTTGCCACCCAGTTTCATCCCGAGAAGAGCCAGGCCCTCGGTCTCCAGATTCTCGCCAATTTTGGCAGACTGGCCCACGGGTAACGCTGTCAGCAATCAGCAGTCAGCTTCCAAGGTAATTGTTTCAAGCCGACAGCAGACTGCTGACAGCGGAGGAGCTGTTCGATTGTTGATCATTCCCGCCATCGATATAAGGAATGGTAGGGTGGTCCGCCTAACTCAAGGGGATCCGAATCGGGAGGTGGTGTATGCGGAGGATCCGGTGACGGTCGCCAGGGCGTGGGAAGCTAGAGGGGCGCCACGCCTGCACGTGGTGGACCTGGACGGGGCCTTTGCCGGAACCCCCACACACGGCTCTCTGATCGAAAGGGTAGCGCGGGCTGTCAAGATTCCGGTCCAGGCGGGTGGTGGTCTGAGGACGCGGGAATCGGTTGATGCGCTCTTTGACGCCGGCGCCGCCGTGGCGGTTGTCGGGACCTCCGCGATCCTGGACCCGCGTTTTCTGGAAGAGATCTGCGGGGCCTATCCGAGGCGGATCATCCTCGCTCTCGATGCCAAGGAAGGAAAGGTGGCAGTCAAGGGGTGGCGTCAACTCTCGGACCATGCTGTGGGGGAGGTAGCAGAGAGGGTGGCCTCCCTCGAGTTGGATGCGATCCTTTACACCGACATCCTGAAGGACGGAACCTTGGAAGGCCCAAACTTTGAGGGGTTGGAAGCAATAGTCAGGCGGAGCCGTCATCCGATCCTCGCCTCAGGAGGTGTCGCATCCCTGGACGATATACGGCGGCTCCGCACGATCAAAGGTGTGGCGGGGGCCATCCTCGGCAAGGCCCTTTACAGCGGCGCGATCGAGCTCGAGGCGGCGCTCCGGGAGGCGGCAACCGAGACCGTTCGTCGATGCTAGCGAGGCGGATCATTCCCTGCCTTGATGTCAAGGATGGCCGAGTGGTCAAGGGGACCCGGTTCGTGGACCTGCGAGACGCGGGGGATCCAGCGGAGGTCGCGGAGCGGTACGATCGGGAAGGGGCCGATGAGCTGGTCTTCCTCGACATCACCGCGTCGGCTGAGCGCCGGAAGATCATGATCGGTGTCGTTGAGAAGACGGCAGAACGGGCCTTCACCCCACTGACCGTGGGAGGCGGCGTCCGGGATCTGGCGGACATCCGAGCCCTGCTCCTGGCGGGGGCCGATAAGGTCTCTCTCAACACTGCGGCAGTGCAAAACCCCAGCCTCATCCGAGAGGCGGCAGAGCGATTCGGAAGCCAGTGCATGGTTCTTGCCATCGACGCCAAACGGTGTCCGAAGTCCAAAGTCCGAAGTCCGCAGTCAGATGGTGAGCCAACAAACGTCGAATCCCAGACCTCGGACGTTGAACACGCATGGGAGCTGTATATTCACGGTGGCCGCACGTCGACCGGTCTGGATGCTATAAGGTGGGCAGAGCGAGGGGTGGCGTTAGGGTCGGGGGAGATCCTCTTAACCAGTATGGACCGCGACGGGACGCGGGACGGGTACGATTTAGAATTGACCGCCGCGGTTGCCGAGCGCGTGGGCGTACCGGTCATCGCCTCTGGAGGGGCCGGGACAGTGGAGCATCTCTTCGAGGCCTTTGCCGTCGGCAAGGCCGACGCGGCTCTCGCTGCCTCCATCTTCCACTTTCGGGAGATCTCCGTGCCCGAAGCCAAGGCGTATCTGAGAGGGCGCGGTATCCCCGTGCGCCTCTAGGACCGCTGTGCGGTCCTCGTTCAGGGTTCATAGTTCAGAGAAAAAACCGAAAACAGACCCTTGATGCTTTACTTCCTACCCTGAATCATGAACGATCAATTCTGAACCCTGAACCACAGGGGGTTTATTGTGGCCAAGCTTCCCGGTACCTTGAAGTTTGACAAGAAGGGTCTCATTCCGGCCATCGCACAGGATGCCAGGATGGGCCACGTCTTGATGATGGCCTATATGAACCGGGAGGCCCTCCGGAGGACCTTGAAAACTGGCTTTGCCCACTATTACAGCCGGTCTCGGGGTCGGCTCTGGAAGAAGGGAGAAGAGTCAGGACATGTGCAGCGCGTCAGGGAGATCCGGCTCGACTGCGATGGTGATGTCCTTCTCCTTCAGGTGGAGCAGCAGATGGCCGCCTGCCATCTCGGGTATCGGTCGTGCTTCTTTCGGCGCGTGAAAAGGAACCTCACGTCCTCTCTCCCGGTGATGGAGCGGGTCTTTCGGCCTGAGGTGGTCTATGGTCCCTCATCCCAGGTCCTCGATGAGGTCTATCGGACCATTCTGGAGCGCAAGGAGAAGCGACCTCCTGGTTCGTATGTGGCCTCCCTCTTCGAACAGGGGGAAGATCAGATCCTCAAAAAGATTGCTGAGGAGGCCTCCGAAGTCCTCCTGAGTGTCAAGGGGGGCCGCCGGCGTGAGGTTGTGTATGAGGTGGTCGACCTCTGGTTCCACACCCTGGTCCTCCTCGGGGCGCGGGGTATCACTTTGGATCAACTCTGGAAGGAGTTTCAGGGGCGGGTGGGAAAAAGGAAGCCAGAATACAAAAAAAGAGGGGGGATGGTGCGGAAGAGACATTGACAGAAAGGGTAGAATAATTTAACCTAGAAAAGGAGTTTCATGCAAAGTCCCCGCTACTTCCGATACGACCTATTTGAAAAATCAATATGTAAGTCAGGAGGTGTACGCGGTGACTACCATACTCGTCCGGGAGGACGAGAGCTTCGAGAGCGCCCTGAGGCGTTTCAAGAAGCTGGTGGAGAAGGCAGGAGTCCTTTCCGAGATGCGGAAGCGGCAGCATTATGAAAAGCCGAGTGCCCGCCGGAAGAAGAAGGCTCTCGCCGCCCGGAAAAAGATGCTGAAGAAGATGCGCCTGGTTCAGGAGTAGGATGGATCTGAAGGCCCGCCTCCACCAGGATCTTTGGGCTGCCTTGAAGGCTGGCCGAAAGGTGGAGGCTTCGACCCTCCGTCTGTTGCTGTCCGCCGTCAAGAACCGTGAGGTGGAAAAGCGGGGACAGCTGATCGAGCCCGAAATCCTGCAGCTCATCGTCAAGGAATGTAACCAGCGACGCGATGCCATGGAACAGTTCCGTCGAGGAGGGCGGGAGGACCTCGCACTCAAGGAAGCGGCGGAACTTGAATTTCTCGAGGGATTCCTGCCCCAAGCGATGCCTCCCGAGGAGCTCTTGGCCAAAATCCAGGAGGCCATTGTCGCTACGGGGGCTGGGTCGATTAAGGACATGGGAAAGGTGATGGCCTGCCTGATGCCTCAGGTGGCGGGGCGGGCTGATGGAAGTATGGTCAGCCGTCTGGTGAGGCAGGAGCTTTCGGAGGGGGGATGACGCATTCAGGACAGGGCGGAGGCTCCTCCGTCAGCGGTATGGGAAACCAAGAGACTATCGAGGGACGCCGCACGGGGTCCCTCGATTTTTTCCCGGAGCGCTATAGGGGATGGATGACCGGACACGGGCGGGGGTAGGGTTTGATGGCATCCTCGATTTTCTGCAGGGGGAGGCGGTGACTCCCTTCGGCAGGGAACGGGCGTGCCAGGTTGCCCCCCTGGAGAGCCTACAGCGCGTGCAGGAGGCCCTGACCGAGGCAGGGGAGGCAAAGGCGCTCTTGGGGCGGGGTGAAGACCCTCCCTTTGGTGGGGTCATTGATATCCGCCCCCATCTGAACCGGGCCAGGATCGAGGGGGCCTTGCTCGATCCGGGCTCCCTCTGGCAGATACATGAGACCTTGGTGGCAGCCCGCCGCCTCCGAACCTTTTTCCATCGAGAGAAGGATGCGGCACCTCTCCTCTGGAGGCGAGCGAGCGGCCTCCTCCCCCCCGAGGCCGTCTGCACGGCGATCGGGGAGGCCGTTACACCAGAGGGGGAAGTGGTCGATGGGGCCAGCCCGGGGCTTCGAGGGATTCGGCAGGGGCTTCGCGCCCTTCGGGCGGCCATCATCGCGAGGGTCGAGCGGTATCTTGTCTCCCCGGTCTACCAGGCAGCCATCGCCGAACCGATCGTCACCCTTCGGAATGACCGATACGTGATCCCGGTGAAATCCTCTGCGAAAGGCAAGATCCGGGGGATCGTTCAGGACCAGTCAGGGAGCGGCCTTACCATCTTCCTGGAACCGAGCCCGGTGGTGGAGATGAATAACCGGCTACGGATGCTGCGCCGCCAGGAAGAAGAGGAGGTAACAAGAGTTCTCCGATCCCTCACGGCACAGGTCGGGCGAGAGGTGGAGACGATCTGGGCCCTCGTGGAACTTCTCGGCGATCTGGACCATCTCATTGCTAAGGGGCGTCTCGCGGTCCGCCTTCGGGCCGAGATTCCCCGGGTCACGCAGGACCGCCGCCTTATCCTACGTCAGGCCCGCCATCCTTTCCTCGTGCTGGGGCCGGCCCCGCGAGGGATGAGTGGGGAGGCAGACAATGGAGGAGCCAGGGACGGACCCCGGGCGGCACCGGTGCCTATTGACCTTGAGGTCGGCGGAGGGTTCAGTGTACTCGTCATCACCGGACCGAATACGGGGGGAAAGACTGTGGCCCTGAAGACCGCTGGTCTTCTCACCCTCATGGCCCTGTCGGGCCTCCCGATCCCGGCCTCTCCGGACAGCCAGGTTCCGTACTACCGGGACGTCCTCGCCGACATCGGGGATGAGCAGAGTATTGAGCAGAGCCTGAGCACCTTCTCTTCCCACATGAGTCAGGTCGTCAAGATCCTGGCCTATGCGGGACCTGAGGCCCTGATCCTCCTCGATGAACTCGGTGCCGGGACCGATCCCTCGGAGGGAGCTGCCCTCGGCATCGCCATTCTTGAGGCCCTCAAAGAGCGGGGGTCCTCGGTGATCGCCACCACCCATCTGGAGGCGGTCAAGGCCTTTGCCGCCCTCGCACCCGGCGTGGAGAATGCGAGTGTCGAGTTCGATCTGGAGTGTCTCACCCCGAAGTACCACATCCGGCTGGGTCTCCCGGGGAAGAGCTACGGGCTGGAAATCGCCGGCCGCCTCGGCCTGCCGCCGCGGATCAGAGGAAAAGCACGGGAACTCCTCTCCGAGGGGGAGCAGAGGACCCAGGACCTCCTGGAGGCCCTTGAAGCGGACCGCCAGCAGGTCAATGGTCTCAGGGCTCGGCTTCAGCAAGATGTGGATTGGGCCTCGACCCTCAGGAGGGAAGCGGAGGAGCTTGTGGTGCGGCTCCGCTCGGGGGTCAAGGACCTCAAGCGTCGAGTAGGCGAGGAAGCGAGACAGC
Source organism: candidate division NC10 bacterium SPGG6 (assembly GCA_001643535.1). Classification (GTDB taxonomy): domain Bacteria; phylum Methylomirabilota; class Methylomirabilia; order Methylomirabilales; family CSP1-5; genus CSP1-5. The sequence goes on from LXTG01000123.1 coordinate 21,441, forward strand.
TCCTTGCGGAGATCCGTCAGCAGGGGGAGGGCCTGATCCGAGCGCTCCGGGAGCAGGGGGTTCGGCCGGAGGAAATCCGGGCGTTTCATCAGGGGCTCGAGGAGCTCAAGGCGGGCGTCGAGGCGGCAGCAGCACCCCAGGCCGACGGTTCTCTGGGGAGTGTCGAGATCGAACCCGGCCACTGGGTGACCGTGGCGGGGGTAGAGCGGCAAGGGCGCGTCCTGACCGCGGTCTCGGCACAGGGGACCGTAGAGGTAGAGTTCAATGTGGGTAGGGTTCATGTGCCTGTCTCGATGCTCAGCCCCGTTACCGCTCCTGAACGGTTTACCAGAGAGGTGCCGCTCTTTGTGGAAAGGCCCCAGTCGATCTCCCCGGAGATCAACGTGGTTGGTTGCACCGTAGAAGAGTCAACACGACGTCTGGAAAAGTACCTCGATGCGGCCTTTTTGGAGGGTCTGGGGCAGGTCAGGGTGATACATGGCAAGGGGACGGGGATGCTCCGGAAGGGGATACATGAACTTTTGAAAGGACACCCCCTGGTGGAAGGGTTTCACCTCGCCGATATGAACGAAGGGGGGAGCGGCGCCACCGTCGTGGCGTTGAGAGAGCGGTGAGGGAGAGAAGACAGTAGGGAGAGTCGAGGTACTCCATGGGATTTATCCCAGAGGAAATGATTGGCCAGATCCTGAGGACGTCGAGCATCGTGGAGGTGATCGAGGGCTATGTTCCCTTGAAGCAAAGCGGAAAATACCACCGAGCCCTCTGCCCCTTCCACACCGAAAAGACTCCTTCCTTCACCGTCAATCCAGAGCGCCAGATCTTTTATTGCTTTGGGTGCGGCGAGGGAGGAGATGTCTTTCGCTTCCTGATGCGGCGGGAGGGGTTTACCTTCCCCGAGGCGGTCCGCCATCTCGCCCAGCGGGCAGGGATCCTACTCCCGGAGAGGGGGCGAAGCCGCGAGGGGGACGGCCTCCTGAAGCTCGTTGAGCTTCAGCGGTTGGCTTGTGAGTACTTCCGGAAAGCCCTGAACGCTCCACACGGAAACCAGGCGAGGGAATATCTCAGCCAGCGGGAGGTCGGCTGGGAACTGGTTGAACGATTGCAGCTGGGGTACGCCGTCGCGGAGTGGGAGGGGCTGGTCCGCGAGCTCACCAAACGGGGATTCACCACACGCCAGCTGGAAGCGGCGGGACTGGCCGTTCAGAGGCAGGAAGGACGTGGATACTATGACCGGTTTCGGGACCGCCTGATGATCCCCATTGCTGATTCGAGTGGCAAGATCGTGGGATTCGGAGGTCGGGCCCTGGGAGACCAACAGCCCAAGTATATAAACTCCCCGGAAACCGCCATCTATAAGAAAGGGGTCCACCTGTATGGGCTCCATCTGGCATCGCGGGCAATCCGGGAAACGAGGGTGGCACTGGTGGTGGAAGGATATTTTGATGTTATCTCCCTCACCAGCGCGGACTTTCCCCAGACGGTGGCCTCCTTGGGGACCGCCTTAACCCGCGACCAGGTGACCCTTTTGCACCGCTATGCTGACAAGGCGATACTCATCTTTGATCCCGACCCCGCAGGGATCCAGGCCGCCTGGCGAGGTTTGGAGCTCTTGGTGGCTGAAGACATGGGGGTGGCGGTGGTGATACTCCCGCAGGGGAAAGATCCCGATACCTTCGTCCGGGAGAACGGTAGGGATGCTCTCCTGGCGCGGGTTGAGGCGGCTCAGGATCTGGTTGATTTTCTCCTCACCCGGGCGGAGGAGAAAACCGGACTGAAAGGCGTGGATGAGAAGGCGGCCGCGGCCCGGCAGGTTTTGCGCCTCGTTGCCCGGATGCCAGAGGGGGTGCGGAGAGCAAAGTATGTCCAGAAGCTGGCAGAACGGTTGGGGGTCCCCGAACGGGCGGTCTTGGCAGAGCTACGCCGTCTCGGTTCCCCGGAGTCGCCCCCACGATCGGGCCCCCTGCTGTCGCTAGACCTACCGCGGGTGGAAAAGATCCTGATCCAGATCTGCCTCCTCTTTCCGGACATTCGGCCCCTCGTGTGGGGAACCCTCCAGGGGGAAGAGCTTACAGCATCCCCCCTCCGGTCCATTTACTGGTTCCTTCGAGAATACTCGGGGGACGAGGAGAATCTGGCTCGGACCCTCACCTCCCATCCCGAACCTGTCGTCCGCCAGGTGGCGGCGGAGCTGTTCGTGCAGGGCGGGGAAGAGTTTGTCGATCCGCATCGCATGCTGCAGGACTGTCTGGTACGCCTTAAGCTCCAGGAAATCCAGGAGCAACTGAGAGGGGCGCGGGAGCAAGGAGACCTGCTTCGGGTAAAAACGCTCCTAGAGCAGAAACGGACACTTCACGGTGGCCGAATTTCTGAGACGGACTATATTAATACAATAGGCACTAGGGGCGTGACGGATCACACGGATTCTGGGGGATAACAAAGGAGGAAACAGCGGTATGGCGAACAAGGCGAGCACAGGGGAGTTCAAGGTCCTCATCGCCCTGGGAAAGAAGAAGGGATACCTGACTTACGAGGAGGTCAACAACTGTCTCGATGAGGAAATTACAACCGCCGAGCAGATAGAACGGGTCCTTAGCGTCTTGGATGGATTGGACATCGAGATCATCGATGCCCCCCGCGAGGCGGGGCGACCTAGGGCAAAGAAAGTGCTGGGATCCCCATCAGGTGGGGCCGAGGTGGAGGTAGATCTGTCTCCTGCACCGGTGGGTCGGACCGATGACCCGGTCCGGATGTACCTCCGGGAGATGGGAAAGACGGCGCTCCTCTCCCGGGAGGGGGAGATCGGGATTGCCAAGCGGATCGAAGAGGGGCGCCGAGAGGTCACCGAGGCAGTCTGCCGAGCCGGGATCGCCGTCCGTGAGGTAAACTTCTTGGGCGAGCGTCTGCTCCAAGGGCGCCTTCGCGGAGCCGATCTCGTCGCCCTCAACGATTTTGAGGAGATGACGGAGCAGAAAGAAAAAGAGTTGGTTGGTGAGCTTGCGCCGTCCCTGAAGAGCCTGCGGCAGGATCAGGAGAAGATCGAGGAGCTGGTCAAGCGGCTCGAGCGGGCTGAGCATCAGGGCAATGCAAAACGGGCGGAGCGCCTGCGCCACGAAGTCCAGGAGAGAGAGGCCAATCAGGCTGAGCTCTTGCGGCGACTCAACCTGAATCAGCGGGTCATCGAGCGGATTGTTGCCCGCATGCGAAGCATCCTGGATCGGATTGATAAGGCCGAGCAGGAAATGAAGGAGCTCAAACGATCCACACGGTTGAGCGCCGCCAACTTCAAGGTGGTTCGCGACACCGCCTCGGGTAATGGTGTCTCTATGCGAACCCTGGTCCGGCGGACCAGGTTCTCGCGCGAGAAACTGGAGGACCTTGGGCGGCATATCCAGTTGATTACCAAGAAGATCCTGCGGGCCGAGCAAGAATCCGGCGCCAGCTCCAGCGAGATGCACACGCTCCTCCTAGCCATCAGCCGTAGTGAACGGAAGGCGTTGGATGCGAAGCGAGAGATGGTGGAGGCTAACCTCCGCCTGGTCATCTCTATTGCGAAGAAGTACACAAATCGGGGGCTTCAGTTTCTGGATCTGATTCAGGAGGGAAACATCGGTCTCATGCGGGCCGTCGAGAAGTTTGAGTACCAGCGGGGCTATAAGTTCTCTACCTATGCCACGTGGTGGATCCGCCAGGCAATCACCCGGGCCATCGCGGATCAGGCCAGGACCATCCGGATCCCGGTCCATATGATCGAGACCATCAATAAGTTGATCCGTGCCTCCCGACAGTTGGTGCAAGAGTTCGGTCGGGAGCCCAGCCCGGAGGAGATCGCCCAGAAGATCGATCTCTCCGTGGACAAGGTTCGAAAGGTCCTGAAGATCGCTCAAGAACCTATCTCCTTGGAGACCCCCATTGGAGAAGAAGAGGATTCGCACCTCGGGGACTTCATCGAGGACAAAGGGGCGGTTTCCCCTCTTGAGGCGTTCATTGGGATTAATCTGGGGACCCAGACCGACGATGTCCTGGGCACCTTGACCGAGCGGGAGCGCAAGGTGTTGCGCCTCCGTTTCGGGATCGGCGACGGCGTGGACCACACTCTGGAAGAGGTGGGACAGCAGTTCGACGTAACCCGGGAGCGAATCCGGCAGATTGAGGCCAAGGCATTGCGAAAGCTTCGACATCCCACCCGAGGCCGGAGGCTCCGAAGCTTCGTGGAATCCTAAAGCCCCCAGGGGGCTCGTTCAGGGTTCATGGAAGTCGTTCATGGTTCAGAGGAAAAGACAAAAAACGGATGTTTTGGGCACTCCTCACTACCATGAACCATGAACTATGAACCGTGAACCCGGTGGGGCCCATAGCTCAGCGGTCAGAGCTACCGGCTCATAACCGGGCGGTCCCTGGTTCGAATCCAGGTGGGCCCACCAACTCTAGTTCAGAGTTCAGGGGCAATCGTTCATGGTTCAGGGTTCAGAATTGATCGTTCATGGATCAGGGTTCATGGCTCAGGGTAGGAATTAAAGCATAGAGGGTCTGGTTTCGGTCTTTTCTCTGAACTCTGAACCATGAACCATGAACTATCAACCATCAACCATGAACCCTGAACCATCACGCGTGAACGGTGAACCGCAAACTGAGGGAAAGCGTGCGGGAGGACTTGATCCAGGTAGTTGATTTGCAGAATCTCGATCTGGAGATCGGTCGGCTCCAGGGAGAGGTCCAAAAAATCCCGCAGGAGATCGCCGTCTCAGAGCAACAGTTGACCAGCTCCCGTCAGGCATGGGATCAGACCCGCAATCGTCTCGGCGATCTCGAACAACTCCGTCGGCGTAAGGAACGAGAGTTGGAAGAGGTCACGGCGGAGCAACGAAAACGCCAGGGGCGTCTCTTCGAGATTAAAACGAATCAGGAGTATGCAGCGGTTCTGAAAGAGATCGAGGGGCTGAAGGAGCGCCGCTCGAAACTTGAGGACGATATCCTCGAACTTTTTGATCAGATCGAGGTGGCCCAAGGGGTGGTTCGGGATGAGGCGTCCCTCTTTCAGGAGCGGGAGAAGACGTTTGAACAGCAGAAAACCACCAAAGGGGGAGAACTCAAACATCTCCAGGAAGAGCTTAGTCGCCTGCAGGAAGAGCGTCGCCGCCAGGCCAACCGCGTGGGGCGCGAACTTCTGCAGACCTATCAGCGCCTTCTGCGCAGCCGGGGCGGCGTGGCGGTCGTAGCGGTGAAGGACGGCTCCTGCCTCGGCTGTTACGTCGCCCTCACTCCCCAGACTTATAATGAGCTCCGTAAAGGGGAGGTTCTCCTCAGCTGTGCGAACTGTCAGCGGATCCTCTACTGGAAGGGATGAGATGAATCCGCGACGGCTTGCCGATATCCTTGAGGCAATGGCTCGCACTGAGGCCCTCACTGGCCTGAGCAGCGAGCTCCCAGATCTCCCCCCTGCCACCCTGAGGATGGCCTTGGAAGAAGCCTCCCACCTGCTCGAGCAGATGGCCAGCTCCGGTCGATCTCACAAACCGGCGACGCGGTCGCTCATTCTTCACATCGATGGGGCTGCTCGGGGAAATCCAGGTCCGGCAGGGATCGGGGTGGTCCTCTGGGATGAAGCGGGCGCATTCCGAGAGGAACATCACGCCTACATCGGAGAGGCCACGAACAACGTGGCTGAATACGAGGCCCTCCTCTTCGGCGTTCGGAAGGCCAAGGAGTTGGGCTATGCGGCCGTGAAGGTCTTTTCCGACTCGGAGCTGCTTGTGCGTCAGATCCGAGGGGAATATCGTGTCAAGAGTCCCCGGTTGCGGGAGTTCTATGATCAGGTGCAGAACCTCCTGCGTTCTTTCGACGCGTTCGAAATTGCTCATGTCGGCCGGGGGATGAATGCCCGGGCCGATATCTTAGCCAACCGGGCGATCGACGCCCTGCTGAGCGATCGGAATAAAGGTGTCGCTTCTCATCAGAGGAGGGGGACGAGGTGAGTCGTTCGAGCTTTACCCCTCTACAGAAGGCCGTGGAGATGACCTTGGACCGACTCGGACTGGGTGTCGGCATGGTAAATGTTGTCGTTCACCGGGTCTGGTCAGAGGTTGTAGGTGAAAAGGTGGCGAGTCGGAGCCAACCCGGTCTCCTCAAGAACGGCCGTCTCCAGGTGACAGTGGGTGATGCAGTCTGGCTCCAGCAGCTTACGATGTTGAAGCCTGCGATCCTTGCCGGCTTAGAATCTCACTTGGGCTCGGGGGTGGTCCGGGACGTTTTCTTCACCCTGGGTACAATTTCACTTCCCGCCGCTCGGCCTGAAGCGACCTCGCAAGGGAGAAACAACCCCTTCACTCCTGAGATGCAGGTGCGTCTCGACGAAATCCTCCAGCCCATTCAGGATCAGGAGTGCCGGGAGGTCCTGGCTCGGATTCTGAGGAAGGCCTGGCAAGTGGACTGACGGGCCCCTGTGTTCTTCTTTCAACAGATGGGACTGGCAATGTTGCAAAAATATCACAGAAGTCGAAGATCCTCGTGGGGTACTGCCTCATAACAACTTGAATTTGAAGGGTTATTTTGGGTGAAAGACCATTCCCTCTCTTGGCATGGGCCTTGCAATGCTGTTTTGTTTCTCGACGTGGCAGCATTTCCGTCTTTGAACCCGACGCGACGACAAAGAGGAAAAACGTGGGGCGGCAAAAAACGATAGCGAGCGCGATCGGCTGCTTTGGCGTTGGGCTCCATACCGGGCGGGAGGTTGCCATGACCCTCCTTCCCTCGCCCCCAAACAGCGGAATTGTCTTCCGAAGGATGGATCTCCCTGATACGCCTGTTGTCGAGGCCTGCCCCGAAAACATCCTTGATGTTCATTACGCGACGACCCTCGGGAAGGGGGGGGTCGAGGTTAAGACCGTGGAGCACCTCCTGGCTGCCCTCGCGGGCCTCGGGATCGACAACCTCATCGTGGAGATTTCGGGACCCGAGGTTCCCGTCATGGATGGAAGTGCAGCTCCCTTCGTTGACCTCCTTCTCCAGGCGGGGATCCGGCGGCATTACGTCCCTAAAACCTACATCCGGGTGACCAGGCCCCTCGCGATTGAGATGGGGGATCGAAGCATCCAGATTCTCCCCTCGAAACGGTTCCGGATCCATTACACCATGTGTTTTAACCATCCCTGCTTTCCTGAGCAATCCATCCAGCTTCAGGTCTCTCGGCGCTCCTTCATACGGGAGATCGCCCCCTCTCGGACCTACGGGTTTCTCCGGGATGTGGAGTACCTCTGGGGCCGGGGCCTGGCCCTTGGCGGCTCCCTGGAGAATGCCGTCGTCATAGGCGAGGAGGGTCCCCTCAATGACCTCCGCTTCGAAGACGAGCTGATTCGGCACAAGGTATTGGATCTCATCGGTGACCTATACCTCCTGGGGCGGTCGCTGCAAGGGACCGTCGTGGCGAACGGGGCAGGTCATCTACTCCATACCGCGCTGGTCAAGGAGATCCAGCGCCACCTCCATTTGGACCAGGTCTCCCGATGCGTCGTGACGGCGCCAGAATCTCTTCCGTTCCCCTTGCCCGCCTCCCCGGAGCCCCTCGGCTCCCCTGCCCTGTAAAGCCGTTTCTCCTTGTCAGACCGTTCCGGTTTTGGCTATAGTTAGTGTCCACTCCCTTGTGGTACCCCCTGGACCCACTTGCTCCTCTTTGGGAAAGGTCGGGGTGACCAAGGATCGACACGGATGGCGCAGAATCGCGGAAACGAAATGGTACAGCGGCGGCGGCGGACAAGACTGATCATCGCCGTCGTGGTGGGGCTGGTCGCGGTGCTAACCGCGGTTCAGGTCCTGATCCACCAACTCCGGTTTCCATCCCCCATTCCAAGTAATATCCTGATCTTTGCCTTGGTCAATGTGAACCTCATCCTCCTCATCCTCCTCGTCCTCCTGGTCTTTCGGAATCTGTTCAAGATCTATCTGGAACGCCGAAACAACCTCTTGGGGTCCAAGTTCCGGGTGAAGCTAGTGGTGACCTTCTTGAGTCTCGCGCTGCTCCCTTCTGCCTTGCTCTTCCTCGTGGCTTCCAATCTCATCACCACCAACGTGGACACCTGGTTTAACATCCAGGTGGAGGAGTCCCTCGAGCGTTCCCTCGAAGTGGCCGAGACGTATTATCTGGATGCCAACGACCGGGCCCTCTTTTCTGCGAGGCAGATCGCTCGGCGCATCGCCGCTGAGGGACTCCTGGACGCGAACGAGCCCTACCTCAATCGGTTCACCAGGGAGAAGCTCCAGGAATTTCAGCTGGCCGTGATCCAGATCTTTGACCGGAGGGGACGAGAGCGGCTGCAGATCCGGGGCGAGCGAGTCACCCAAGATGAAGCGATAGGGTCGGCCTCTCGCTTTGTTCGGCGGGCCTTGAGGGGACGGGAGCAGTCTCTGATCCAGGGGACCCCGACAGGGGATCTCGTTCGGGGTATCGTGCCGATCGTTCTCCCGGCGGGGAAGAACCAGATCCTCGGGGCAGCCGCGGTGGGGTATTTCATCCCCGGGGGGATGGGGCAGAAGGTCACCGACATCACCATGGGGATCAGAGAATACAAGCAGTTGAAGCTGCTCAGGAACCCGATCAAGGGGATCTATATCATGCTGTTCCTGATGGTGACCTTGGTGATCATCTTTGCTGCCGTGTGGGTTGGCGTACACATGGCCCGCCGGATCACCGTCCCCATCCAGGAGCTCGCCGAGGGGACACGGGCCGTGGCGTCTGGAAACCTCGACTATCGTGTGCAGGTGGAGGCAGATGATGAGATCGGGATCCTGGTGGACTCCTTTAACCGGATGACCGGGGACCTGGGCCGGAGCGAAGTAGAGCTCACGGAGACGAACCGGAATCTGCAGCGGACTAATGTCGAGCTGAATGAGCGACGGGTGTACATGGAGACGGTCCTGGAAAGCATCGGGGCCGGGGTCTTTTCTCTGGATGGGGAAGGCCGGCTGAATACCGTGAATCGCGCAGCCTCTCGGATGCTGGACCTCGACCCAAGGGCGGCCCTCCACCGACACTATCGAGCGGTCTTCGCCTCGGACCCCTTGACCCCTCTCTGCCATCTGATGGACCGGATGGTCCGG
>LXTG01000080.1 GCA_001643535.1 candidate division NC10 bacterium SPGG6
TGCCAGCCTTAAACGGCGAACCTCACGCTCCACACGGTTCTGCCTCTGCATCACGGTTCTTATCGTTGGCTCAGTCATCGCTCCCTCCCTTCGACGTCTCACTTCGAACTCCCGCCGCACTACAAATTCTGTTCCTCCGCTCATATCTCCGCACCCAAGCTAGTGCCGCACCAATTATTTCTTGCTAACATCCCCCTCTGGTGCGGCACTTCCGCTATGGGGGCAGGCCCCCCGGTACTCGGTGGACCGACGACCATTAGCCGATGACCCAGTTCATGGTTCATAGCAACAACCCAGATTCTCATTCTTAAACCATCAACCCTGAACCGTGAACCGCTTCGTCGGTCAACGGTCATCGCTCGGTAGTTAGAAGGGCACTAGAAGTAGGCTGCCCAATAATTATGGGGAAGACTACGATTCCTGCAACCGAAATCGGATGGTTCATGAATCGACCACCACTTAAATACCGGTTAAAATTGATGAGTTGCCACGACCATGTCGGGCAGTTGCGCCCTGCCTTAGATGATGAATCGCCCACCATAATCGGGCGGGCAGACTGGGCCGCCGCTCCAGGAGTCCGGATGTCATAGCGGTGGTCGAGCAAGTGGTGTGCGAACGACTGTAGTAAGCAGTGTGCCTCCCCTGAAGAGGGCCGAAGTGTTTCCCGGCAGGCCAGGGGTGTCAAGGGTATGAATGCTCAACCCCCCTTAGGTGATCGATAATATGGTCGGATATCGGGCATCCCTCGATCCTGAATCCTACCGATTCTTAGGAAATTGCGGGGGAAAGGGACCCCAAGGCTGGCAGCATATTTGCATGTCTACAGTCCTCCAAGAGCCGGGGAGTGTTGTTGGCGAAACAGTGAAGCCACGGGAGGAAAGCTCCTTCGCTCAACCGCCCCTGCCCTTTGCGACTCAGGAGGGTTCACGCTGTGGCGAAGGCACACCGGAAAAGCGTTTTGAGAAGAGACCTTCAGAGCAGGAAACCCCCGCGCTTTCGCATTGCTGGGGTCACAGCGGCTATCACAACCCTTCAGGAAGCTGAGGTGCTGGATCTAAGCCTCGAGGGGGCGCTCGTGGAGCATCAGGGGGTGCTTCCACTAGGGAGCCCCTGCTTCCTTCAGTTGAAGGCCGATGGGGAGCGATTGACACTCCGGTGTAGCGTGGTGCACAGCCGGGTGACCCGCAGCGAGGCGGAGGGTGCCCTGTACTATGAGACCGGGCTGGAATTCCTGGACCTGTCCCGTGGGGCGGAGCAATCCCTCGGGGCTTTTATCCGTTCTTACGGGGCCCAAGAGGGTTAGGAGGTCCATTCCCGACATGTTCGGCACTTTGGCATGGTTCCTGCTGTTCTTAACTGGCCGAGTCACAGTGGCGGCTTCCGACTATACTTGCGTTGCATCCGTGGCAGTCCTTGGGATGGGCGTGAGGGTCCTTGTGATTGGTGGTGCGCATGGGTTGTTCATAATGCCCCGTTTATACATCGATAACCTTGTGGAGGAGAGTCCGCGGTTGCCGGGCTGATGGATCCCCATGGGACCGGCGATAATGACCGAGGGGTTGCGTTGGCAAGAAAAAAGAGACGGCGAAAGAAGCAGGTAGACGGCCAGTCTGCTGTCGAAGTGGCGGCCGAGGCAGGAGTAATCGTCGAGGATCCGGCACCTGTCGTGGACGGGGGCCCTGGGGAGCCGGAGGCTGCTGACGGGGGCTCTGAGAAGCCGGAGGCTGCTGACGGGGGCTCTGAGAAGCCGGAGGCTGCAGACGGGGGCCCTGGGGAGCCGGAGGCGGCAGACGGGGGCCCTGCAGAGCTGGCAGATGCGGAACCGGAAGCCGCGAAGCCGACAGCTCCAGGCCGGAAGGATCCGGACCGGCGGCAACACGGTCGATTCGTCGTGGGAGGGGGGACCAAGGGGCGGGTTACTTCCATCTACGATGCCCGTATCCTGGACATTAGTCCCGGGGGGTCCCTGATTGAGCATGCCCATCTTGTCCGACCAGGGACCATGTCCTCTTTGGACCTTGATCTGTTGGGGAAGAGAATGAGCCTCAAGTGCCGCGTGGCCCGTTCGGTGGTCCACCGCTCAGAGGTGCAGCCCGATGGGGAGCAGGCGTTGATCTACCGCACTGGGTTGGAATTCCTCCACCCCTCCGATGAGACGCGTCAGGTGATCAGCGATTTCATCCGGTCGATTATCGTGGATGGGAACAAAGGCTGAGGCCGCGCCTCACAGGGAGTCCGGCAAGTCTCAGAAGCATCTTTTCTCTCAAGCCGCAAGATAAGTGATCTCCCTCATCCGCCACCGAGGCCGCCCGCGTCGGCTCGTGTGCGCGGGCGGGTGGGGTAGGTCGTTTGAAAGCAAAGATCGGTTCAATGCAAAACTCCTTGTCAACGCCACTTTTTCACGCTATACGGGACTTGGGATGCTGGCGGAGGCGTGTGGGAATCGAACCCACCAGCCCGCTTTTGGCAGGCCCACCGGTTTTGAAGACCGGGAGAGCCACCAGACCCAATCCGCCTCCGTCTCGGATCGTGAGAGCTCAAGTGTAGCAGTCGCCCCTTTCTTCGGCAAGCCTCTTGGGGCTAGAAGAGTATCCACCTTTGGAACGGCATTTTCAATTTGCCGTCCCTTGGGGGAGTGCACCAATGACGGGTCTGTACGAGGAACAACGGCCTCGCATCCTGGTGGTCGATGACCAGGAGGAGAACTTGGACCTCTTGGAGGCCTTTCTCGAGGTGCACGACTACGAGGTCACCCGGGCCAGGAACGGTCAGGAGGCCTTGGCACAGGTGGCCGAGGAGCCCCCCGCCCTGATCCTCCTCGATACCCACATCCCGGCCCCGGACGGGTTTCAAGTCTGCAGGCAGCTCAAACAGAATGAGCAGACCCGCCTGATCCCGATCATCATCGTGACTGCCGCCGGGGAGCTGGAGAGCCGGATTCGGGGGATCGAGGCCGGGGCCGATGATTTCCTGACGAAACCAATCCATCGGGTGGAACTGGATGCCAGGGTTCGCTCCCTCCTGCGGCTGAAGCAGTTTACCGATGAGCTCGAAAACGTCGAGGTGGTTCTCATCAGTCTCGCCTTGGCCGTGGAGGCCAAGGACCCGTCAACCCATGGCCACTGCGAGCGGCTGGCCGATTATGCCGTCCAGCTGGGGCAACGGCTTGGACTCCCCTCCGAGCATCTCACGGCCCTTCGTCGGGCAGGGTATCTGCATGATCTCGGCAAGATCGCGGTTCCCGAGGCGATCCTCCTGAAGGCTGGGCCCCTCACGCCGGAGGAGTGGAAGATCATGCGGCTGCACCCGGTGGTCGGCGAGCGGATCTGCCAGCCCCTGCGCTCGTTACGGCTGGTTCTCCCGATCATTCGTCACCACCACGAGCGGTGGGATGGCAGTGGCTATCCGGACGGTCTCGCGGAAGAGGCGATCCCCTTGACCGCCAGGATCCTCCAGATCGTGGACGTGTTCGATGCCCTGATCGCGGACCGCCCCTACAGGGCTCTGCTCTCCCCCGCCGAGGCCACCACGATCATCCAGGAAGAAGCCGGCAAGGGTTGGTACGAGCCGAAGCTGCTGGCCGAGTTTATCGCTCTCATCAACAGCGATGGGGGATCTTTGAAGACTGGGTCAGCGGCCCTCGTGGGGTAGCAAGACCTCCTCCGGGACGAGGACAATCTGCGGTACTTCGTCTACGCCCTTGATAAACCGGAACTCGAGGCCCTGCCGGACCTCTTCCGGGATATCTTCCAGGTCTTTGGCGTTCCGTTCGGGGAGGACAACGGCCTTTAGGCCAGCCCGCTTGGCCGCCAGCGCCTTTTCCTTGATTCCACCCACCTGCAGGACCTGCCCCCGGAGGGTGATCTCTCCGGTCATCGCGATCCCGCTCTGGACAGGCCGTCCCGTGACGAGGGAGAGAAGGGCAGTATACATCGTGATCCCGGCGGATGGCCCATCCTTGGGAATCGCTCCCGCAGGGACATGGATGTGGATGTCCTGTTTGAGGAAGAAATCGTCGGCGAGGCCCAGCTCCCGGGAGCGGCTCCGGATGGCGCTCAAGGCGGCCTCTGCCGACTCCTTCATCACCTCACCCAGATGGCCGGTGAGGATGAGATTTCCCTTGCCGGGCATCTTCGTGGCCTCCACGAAGAGGATATCGCCTCCGGTGGGCGTCCAGGCAAGTCCGATGGCTACTCCCGGTTGAGAGGTCCGTTCAGCGACCTCCGAGAAGAACTTGACGGGGCCGAGAAGCCTGTGAAGGTCTTCCGCCGTGATGGTGGCCGGATCGGTCCGTCCCTCCGACACTTCCTTAGCCACCGCGCGACAGATCGAGGCAATCTCCCTCTCCAGGTTCCGCACCCCTGCCTCACGAGTGTAAGAGGCGATGATCCCCCGGATGGCATCGTCGGTGAGAGTAAGGTGCGCTGCCGTGAGGCCGTGGGCGTCGAGCTCCTTCGCGATCAGATAGCGCTTGGCGATATGGAGCTTCTCCGACTCGGTGTAACCGGGCAGCTCCAAGACCTCCATCCGGTCCCGCAGGGCCGCAGGGATGGGGTCCAGGATGTTGGCGGTCGCAATGAACATCACGCGGGACAGGTCGAAGGGGATCTCCAGGTAGTGGTCCGAAAAGCTCACGTTCTGCTCTGGGTCTAGCACCTCGAGCAAAGCGGAGGAAGGGTCCCCCCGGAAGTCGGCCCCGATCTTGTCGATCTCGTCCAGCATGAAGACGGGGTTATTGCTTGCCGCCTTCCGGATGCCCTGGATGATCCGGCCCGGGAGGGCGCCGACATAGGTCCGGCGGTGCCCCCGGATCTCTGCCTCGTCCCTGATCCCCCCGAGCGAGATCCGGATGAACTTCCGGCCCAAGGCGGCCGCGATAGAGTGACCCAGGGAGGTCTTTCCGACCCCCGGGGGGCCGACGAAACAGAGGATGGGTCCCTTCATATCCTTTTTCAGCTTTCGAACCGCCAGGTACTCCAGGATGCGCTTCTTCACCTTCTCCAGGTCGTAGTGATCCTGGTTCAGAATCTGCTCGGCGGCGGCGATGTCCAGGCGGTCCTCGGTCCCCTTAAGCCAGGGAAGCTCGAGGAGCCAGTCGAGATAGGTTCGGACCACGCTGTACTCCCCCGCAGCAGGTGGCATCCGGGAGAATCGACCGAGTTCCCTGAGCACGACCTCTCGGACCTCGTCGGGCAGGGGGGTCTCGTCGATCCGTCGGCGGAGTTCATCCACTTCCTGGGTCCGCTCATCCCCCTCTCCCAACTCCTGCTGGATGGTCTTGAGTTGCTCGCGAAGGTAGAACTCTCGCTGGGCCGTGTCCATCCCCGCCTTGACCTGGGCATGGATCTGGTGACTGAGCTCAAGCGCCTCCAGCTGTCGCGTCAAGAGTTCGGTCACTCGCCTCAGGCGTGGCTTGGTCCCCGTGGTTTCAAGGATCTCCTGCTTTTCCTCCACCGAGAGGTTCAGGTTCGAGGCGACCATATCCGCCAGCACACCGCCCTCCTCGATGTTAAGTGCCAGGATGGCAAGCTCGGCGGGGAGGTTGGGGGAGAGCTCGACGGCCTGCTGGAAGAGACGGCGCAGATTGACCACCAGTGCCTCGAACTCCTTATCTCGTTCCTCGCTTTCAGGCTGTGACTCGACGGTCGCGCGGAAGTAGGGGTCCGTGTGAGTGATCTGAACGAGGCGGATCCGCTCGAGGCCCTGGGCCATGATGCTGATTGTACCGTCGGGAAGCTTGATCATCTTGGCGATAATCGCTGCGGTTCCGACCGGGAAGAGATCCTCCGCGCGGGGGTCCTCCGTCTCCTTCTTTTTAAGGGTCACGACCCCGATGATCCGGTTTCCCATCACCACCTCATCCACAAGGCGGACGGATTTTTCTTGCCCGACCAGGATGGGAAGAATCACATTGGGGAAAAGGACACTCCCGCGAAGCGGAAGGATGGGGAGCTCTGGAGGGATCTGGGCACCGGCGCTCGTGGGCAAACTCTCTGGTGCTTCCTGCGCTGCCATAGAATGCCTCCCGGGGTTGCTGATTACTCGGTTAGGATCCGGATCGTGTGTTCCCCTGAGTCTCTTCTCTTGGGGATGGTGATATGGAGGAACCCGTCTTGATAGACAGCCTCGACGGCGTCAGGGGGAGGGGAGAAATCGAAGCTGACCCATCGCTCGAAGGGCCCGAATTCAATCTCCATTTGGTGACATCGTTGTGCGTCGATGGGGGCAGCGACGCGCCGGGACCCAGCAATCCGTAGGCGACGTCCCTCTACGGTGACATCGATATCCTTCCGTTCTGTGCCGGCAATTTCCATCACGACGATGATTGCCGAGCTCGTCTCGTAGACGTCTATCACCGGCTTGAAGCTGGATCCCCGGACAAGGGTAGGGCGGCCACGGTGGAAGAGGCTCTCCATCATCTCCGTCATGCGGGCACGGAGCTGCTCGAACTCGCGCTCGATATCTTCTCCCGGATGTCCCATAAACCTGCCTCTCTCGCCTTACCGGCATGCAGGTGACTTTCGGCCCCGGTGAGAGTCCGGTCGATTTACCGCCAGGATTGCATCTATTCCCCTGCCTACCATAGCAAAAGGCGACCGTGGGATCAACTGTCCCCGCTCCCTTGTGACACAGGACGGAGGAAGGTAGAATAAGGCAAGGCCCGTGCCAAGGAGGGGCGGATGGAACCGTGCACTACGGCCGTGGAGGGGGTTCGGGTGGGGCATGCCAGCGATCTTCATGCGTGCACCGGCTGCACCGTTATCCTCTGTGAGCGGGGAGCCGTTGGGGGGGTGGACGTCCGGGGTTGGGCCTCGGGGACCCGTGAGATCGACGCCCTGGCTCCGCATCATCTGGTGGACAAGGTCCACGGCCTGCTCCTGGCAGGGGGGTCGGCCTTTGGCCTCGAGGCAGCCGCCGGGGTCATGCGGTACCTGGAGGAGCGAGGCATTGGCTTTGATGTGGGGGTGACGAAGGTCCCCATTGTCCCCAGTGCGATCCTCTTTGACTTGAAGATTGGGGATTTCCGGACTCGTCCCGATGCGGCCATGGGGTACCGAGCTTGTGCGGCGGCTGTGGAGGAGGGGGCGGACGAGGGGAGTGTCGGCGTCGGGACGGGGGCTACGGTGGGAAAGCTTTTCGGCGTCCGGCACGCGATGAAGGGTGGTGTGGGGATGGCGAGCGTGGAGCTTCCCGGGGGGCTGAGGGTTTGGGCGTTAGCCGCCGTGAACGCCTTCGGCGATGTTCGGGATCCCTCGACAGGGGATATTGTCGCGGGGGCCCGGGACCCGGCTTCGGGAAGGCTGGCGAATACTGTGCTGCAAATGAAACAGGGTCGCCTCCGACGGAGCTTCCATGGTGAGAGCACCACGTTAGCTGTGATTGCGACAAATGGCCGTCTGACCAAGGGGGAGGCGATCCTGGTGGCCCGCATGGGGCAGGGGGGACTGGCCCGAACGATCTCCCCTGTTCACACCGCCTTTGATGGGGATGTCATCTTCGCCTTAGCAACGGGACAGGTAGAAGGCGACGTCAATCTGGTGGGGCAGGTCGGGGCTGAGATGGTGGCCGCCGCTATCCTGCGGGCCATCATGACTGCTACAAGCCTTGGGGGCGTTCCTGCCTATCGAGAGTTGCACCCCTGAAAGTTTCCCGGGCACCAGTCCGAAAGATCTTTCCTGCTACCGGGCTTCGTCTGGATCGAAAGGATTGTAAGACTTCCGAGGGGATTTGATGGGCTGCGGGGGGATTGGCGGCACTAGGTCTTTTGTTCCTCGGCCTTCTCTTCGCTCCCTTTACTCTCCTTTGGGGTGACGTCAATGGCCTCCTTGCCAGTAGTGGCGTCTTTGAAGCCCCGGATGGCTTTCCCTAGGCCACTGCCGATCTCGGGGAGGCGGTTGGCCCCAAAGACGATCAGGACGATGAAAAGAATTACCAGAAGCTCTGGAATGCCTAGTCCGAACATCTTGTCTCCTGCCCTCAGACGCCGGCGAGCCCATTTTGCCACGCCTATCCGGGCTTCAGCATCGTATATTTGCCCCCTCCTGTCAACCGAAAACTGGGAAATGGTCTAGCGACCAGAGATCATCGTGACGGCAAATGGTTCGTCGTTTTCTGTAAGCGTGACGCTCGGGCGTCGTCCTACTGGCCGTAGAGCACGCGTTCATCCCCTGCCCGCCTGGTGAGCTTGACCTGGTCGAAATGCTCCAGGTAGGGAATAGCGTGTTTCCGGGTAATACCGAGCAGATCCTTGAAGGTGGGGACAGAGATCGAGGATTGTTGCGCCAGGTGGGCGAGGAGGAGGGCCTTTGCCTGCTCGTAAGCGTCGCGATGAAGGTAGAGGTCATCCTTGATCTTGATGAGGATGCCCTGCTCGACCAGACGGAAAAAGACCGCCTGGACCACCTTCCGGTCGGCACCCGCTTCCTTGAAGGCCACGTCCGTCGTCGGTGGCTGGAGTGCGGCCGCGCGGTAGAGGGTTTCGAGGCGTTCCGTGAGGGCTGACTCTACAGGCGAGAGTTGGGGCCGGTGTGCCGTGAGGCGGACTCGGTCCCGGTCTTGGGCCACCTCTTCCCCCTTCGTGAGGTCACTCAGGACTTGGGCGAAGAGGGGCGGGGTGACACCCCTCGCCAGTCGACTCCGGAGCTCCTCCTTGGAGATCCCTTCTCGGAGGGGGTGCTGGGCGTGGAACTGCCTGAGCAGGCTCAGGATTGTCCCCCGTAAGTCCTCATAAACCTCCCGATGGAGGTAGGCCTCTCCCTCCCTTGCCTTGAGCACAATAATCTTCCCGGCTGTCAGGAGATCTCGAAGTTGCTCTTCGAGGACGTCGGGGTCGAGATTGGCCAGGGACCGGAGCGTGGGGAGAGAGGGGGGGGAGGTACCGCTACCCTTCAACAGCTCCAGGAGACGATCCCGAGACGAGCCGCGCTCCAGGATCTTGAGGTGGGCCACCACCTCGGGGCGCCTCCGTCTCTTGAGGGAAGGATAGGGATCGAGGATGATCCCTCCGCCGACCGTGGTGGCCGGGGAGTAACTCCGGAGGACATACCGATCCTGGAACATGGCGGCGGTGGGCCGCTCGAGACGGAGATGGGCATACGCCTCCTCCCCTGGATTCACCTTTTCGCGATCCAGGAGAATGACCCGGGCCAGGATCTCGGCCGTCCCGAGGTGGAAACGGACTCGTGCACGGTTGACCAGGGGCTTGGGTGCATCCGGCAGGAGGGCGAGGGTCGCCTCGAGAGATGTGCTGACGCGGAGGGTATCGGGGAGGCAGAGGAGATCGCCCCGCTCGATCTGATCCGTCTCGAGCCCGGGGAGGTTGACCGCCGTCCTCTGGCCCGCCGATGTCCGTTCCACGTTCTCGTTATGGATCTGGAGCCGTCGGACCCGGGAGCGCAGGTCTTTCGGGAGGACCGCCACCTCGTCGCCGATGGCGAGGGAGCCTGTCCACAGGGTACCGGTCACGACGGTACCGAAGCCCCGGATGGTGAAGATGCGGTCGATCGGAAGGCGGACGATCCCGTCTCCTCGCTTCGGATGGGTCTCGGCACTGAGGCTCGCCAGCGCGTCACGGAGTTCAGCGAGCCCCTCGCCGTTGACCGCAGAGACCGGTAAGATGGGCGCCTCCTGGAGGAACGTTCCCGCCAGAAAGGTTCGGATCTCCTCCGTAGCGAGCTCAAGCCACTCCGGGTCCACCAGGTCCCTCTTGGTAAGTGCGACGAGCCCTCGGCGGATGCCCAGGAGCTCGCAGATGTGGAGATGCTCCCGGGTCTGGGGCATCACCCCTTCGTCGGCCGCGATGACCAGGATCACCAGATCGATCCCCCCCACGCCGGCCAGCATCGTTTTGACGAAGCGTTCGTGGCCGGGCACATCCACAATTCCTAGGGTGATCCCCTCCCCGAGGTGCAGGAAGGCAAAGCCAAGCTCGATGGAGATGCCCCGCTCTTTCTCCTCTTTGAGCCGGTCGGTGTCGATACCGCTGAGGGCCTTGACCAGGGCGGTCTTGCCGTGGTCGATATGGCCGGCCGTGCCGATAATGATGTGCTTCATGAAAGGGTCCTACAGACGTCGGGGACTACGACAAATTCACGCAACTCCATGGTCACCAAAATTATACGGAGCTACGGTCGAAACCTCAATGAGTTTCCTGGGAGCGGATGCGGCTGCTGCACAGGAAGGGTTTAGACTGGGTCAGGGGGAGGACGGATTATCGGGCGGGGACCGGCTCGGCCGCGGGCGTGTACAGGATCCGCTCCGGGTGGGTGTAGAGATTGAAACCATCCCCTCGGGCGTAGCCGATCAGGGTAACCCCCAGCTGTTTTGCCCCTTCGATCGCAAGGGAAGTCGGAGAGGTCCGCGAGATGATGAAGGGAGTCCCCATGTGGGCTCCTTTGCGGAGCATCTCTGAGGAGATTCGCCCCGTGCTCAAGAGCAATCGCCCGCGGGTTGGGATCTGGCTGAGCAGTGCCTCCCCCATGATCTTGTCCAAGGCGTTGTGCCGGCCCACATCCTCGGCCACGATGAGCAGCTTCTCGCCGTCGGGTCTAGGAGGCGCTCCCGGTAAAAGATCGCCGTATAGAGAACGAGGGCCAGCACGACGATGCCTAAACCGATCCCGAGGTAATTGGCAAGCTCGACGGCGGTAAGCGGCTGATGGGGGGGAACGCCGGGAGTAAGCTCCACTCGGGACATGATCGTCTCCCGTGGCATCATCACCCTAAGATCTCGCTGTTCATACTAAGGCAGAGCAGAGGACTTGTCTATGCTGCCCCCCGACATGCCCCGCGCTATCCCACTAGGACCTTAGGGTGCAGATACAAGAAGGTGAGGGGAACCGAATCGCCAAGAACGCATGCCTGACACGACCACACGCTCAGGTCTCCCCGGCGGCCTCGAGGCCAACTTTAGAAAAGAATCGTATCTGGATGCAGTCCGGAAAGCCAAGGAGTACATCGCCGCCGGGGACATTTACCACTTCGAGCTGTGAGAACGGGTCCCGAACCCACCCCGTGGGCATCAATCAGCCCCTGGCCAGCCGCTGACGAACGATCTCCGCGAAATCAGCACCGCTCTCTTCCGAGGACTCCACGACTTTGCGAAAGCCGTCCCAGTCCAGAGCTAGGAGCTCTAGGGACGACTTGGCCCGGACCGCTGCCGTGCGGCGGGCCTCGGTGAGCAGACCGATCTCGCCGAAGTAATCTCCGGGTTCGAGGATCGTCAGCGTCTTCTCCTCACCCCCGGGAAGGCGGCGGAACACCTCGGCCTCACCCGACACGAGGATGTAGAAGCTGTCAGGGGAGTCACCTTCGTTGAACACCATATCGCCAGCGGCGTATTTGACCGTCTGGAGCTTTTGCGTGGTCTCCGCCAGCACCTTACGAGAGAGGCGCGGCAAAGCCTTGGCTAGCCACTCGTCGTAGCTGGTCAGGGTGGACTGGCCGGGCTGCCATCCCACCGGGCACAGCTCGCCGGTGCGCAGGGCTTGGAGGACCCGCAGCGTTTCGTTGACGTTGCGACCCACGTCCAGCTCGTTGAGGGTGATGTGCCGAACGATCCCCTCGGGGTCGATGATGAACGTTCCGCGAATCGCCGCGCCGCCCTCCAGCAGCACCCCGAAGTCCCGGCTGACCTGATGGGAGGTATCGGCGAGCACCGGGTATTCGACCTCGAGGAGCTGGTGGTGGGACTCGAACCACGCCTTGTGACTGTAGAAGCTGTCGGTGCTGGCCCCGATAATGACCGCGCCCTCGCGCTCGAACTCCCGTTGCAGTGCGCCGAAGGAGGCGATCTCGGTGGGGCAGATGAAGGTGAAGTCCCGTGGGTAGAAGAATAGGACCACCCACTTTCCGCGATACTCGGAGAGGTTCAGTCGGCGCGGCCCATGGGCGCCACGCACCCAGGCGTCGCCTTCTACTTCGGGGGCCGGTTTTCCGATGCGAATCATCACGATTCCTCCCTCTCGGTGGAGCCTGGCTGATCCAGGCACGACGGGCCATTCATTGTTTTTTCCGCTCCAGGACGCCAAGCCCTCGGACTTCGGAGAGGGGGATGGGCTGTTCAAATCCCTTGGCTTTGACCTCCATCTGCTTTCCAATCTTGACGAGAGGCCCGACGTCTTGGCGTGTGGCCTCGGAGATCAAGATCTGGCCCCCTGTGGTGAAGGACTGGATGCGGGAGGTGAGGTTGACATGACTGCCCACCACCCCGTACTTCATGCGTTCGGGCGAGCCGATATTCCCCACCACCACTTGGCCCGTGTGCACCCCGATGCCCATTTCCACGTCGGGCAGGCCGTCCTGTCTGTTCTGTTCATTGACCGCGGCCATCGCCAACTGCATCGCCACGGCGCACGCCACCGCCCGTTGCGCATCGTCCTCCTGCCAGATGGGCGCCCCGAACAGGACGAAGATCGCGTCGCCAATGAACTCATCGATGGTGCCCTGGTACTGCTTGATGATCGTGACCATGGTGGCGAGATAGCGATTGAGGAGGGCCACGACCCGTTCCGGTGCTAATCGTTCCGACAGCGATGTGAAGCCGTGGAGATCAGACATCATCATCGTGATCTTGCGCTTTTCCCCTCCCAACTGCAGTCCGGTGGGGGAGTCTAGCAGGCTGGTGACCACGTCATCCGTCAGGTAGCGCCCAAAGGTCTGGCGAATGAACCGGTTGCGCAGCTCAAGCTGGTCAGCAAGTCGCCGAATTTCCTCCATCGCCCGCTTGAGGGCCAACTGGGTCTCGACGCGGGCGAGAACCACGGGGAAATCGAGCGGTTTCGTCACATAGTCATTCGCCCCGATTTGCAAGGCTTCGACAATTTCACTGCTCTGATCTTTCGCCGTCGCCATGATGACGGGCAGGTCTGCCATCGAATAGCGGTTGCGGAGGATCTTGAGGACATCCAAGCCGCTGATGCCGGGCATCATAATGTCGAGGAGCACCAGGTCGAAGTGCTCCGCCTC
>LXTG01000044.1 GCA_001643535.1 candidate division NC10 bacterium SPGG6
CCGCATGATCTGGTATTCCTTATCGGTAAGGCTTTGGACGGGGGCGACGGTGACGGAGTCCCCCGTGTGGATCCCCATGGGATCGACGTTCTCGATGGAGCAGACGATGACCACGTTGTCTTTCTTGTCCCGCATCACCTCCAGCTCGAACTCTTTCCATCCGATCACCGACGCCTCGATCAGAACCTGATGGACTGGGCTCGTGCTCAGGCCCCACTGGACATGCTGCTGAAATTCGCGCCGGTTGTAAGCGATACTGCCGCCGGTCCCGCCCAGCGTGAAGGAAGGGCGGATAATGGCGGGAAACCCGATCCGTTCGATGATGGCCTCGGCCTCTTCAATGGACGTGGCATACCCACTTGCCGGCACCTCGAGCCCGATCCTGGTCATGGCGTGTCTGAACAGATCCCGGTCCTCGGCCTTCTTGATCGTCTCGAGCGTGGCCCCGATCAGCTCCACCTGATACTTGTCCAGGATGCCGCTTTCGGCTAACGCCACGGCCAAGTTGAGCCCGGTCTGCCCGCCGAGTGTGGGGAGGAGGGCATCCGGGCGCTCCCGCTCGATGACCTTCTCCAGGATTTCCGGCGTCAGGGGTTCCACGTAGGTTCGGTGGGCCATCTCCGGATCGGTCATGATGGTGGCCGGATTCGAGTTGACCAGCACGATCTCGAACCCTTCCTGTCGCAGGACCTTGCAGGCCTGGGTCCCGGAGTAGTCGAACTCGCAGCCCTGGCCGATGATAATGGGTCCCGACCCAATAAGCAGGATCTTTTGAATGTCTGTCCGCTTAGGCATTGAGGTACTGATCCCTACAAACCATCCCTACTGCTCGGACATCAGTTTGCCGGCCTTGGCCCAGTTGGTCCGCGGATAATCATCGATGACGATGTTGACCGCTTCCGGCGCAGTCTTGGCGATATCCACCAGGGCACGGGTGATGGCCTCGGCTAACTGCCTTTTCTGCTCGACGCTCCGTCCTTCGATCATCTGGATGTGGACAATAGGCATGGCTCCCTCCTCATCGATTAAATAGCGATGTCTCCTTGTTGAAGGACTCGCGACTGCTCGACCCCCGGAAGCTCCACCGGCTCCGAGGTCCCGCGCTCTTGCTTCATCAAAGCCATAAAATGGTGAAAGAGGTACCGCGAATCGTGGGGGCCCGGGGAGGCCTCGGGATGGTACTGGACGGAGAAGAGGGGGAGTCGGGTGTGTCGCATGCCTTCGACGGTCCCATCGTTCAAATTCACGTGCGTCAGCTCCACCTCCTTCCCCGGGATCGAGCCGATATCGACGGCAAATCCGTGATTTTGTGTCGTGATCTCGACTTTTCCGGTGTGAAGCTCTTTGACCGGGTGGTTCGCCCCATGGTGGCCAAACTTGAGCTTGTACGTCCGTCCCCCCAGGGCGAGTCCCAGAATCTGATGCCCGAGACAGATCCCGAAGATCGGCCTTCGACCGATCAGCTGCCTGGTGGTCTCGACGAGGTCCGGAACCCCCTCAGGGTCCCCGGGACCGTTACTGATGAAAATACCGTCCGGGCCAAAGGCCAGGATCTCGTCGGCCGTGGTCGAGGCCGGGACCACCACCACATCGCAACGATTGCTCACCAGTTGTCGGAGGATGTTGTATTTGATTCCGCAGTCAATGGCCACCACAAGATAGCGATGACCGAAGTCCGATGACCGTTCACCAAAGAGATTCAACTGTGCTCTGCGTCCTTCACGGTCCTCGGACTTCAGCGAGCTCCCTTCGGGTCTGAGCGGTTCGGCCGAGTTCACCGTCGAGGCCCTCAGGGTCGAAGACAGTCGAGCCGTCGTCGGTCGGCCGTCATCGAGATACCCGTGGGGCCATCGCCACTCCCCCTGCCACCATCGGAAAGGCTCAGTGCAGGTGACCTCCTTGACCAGATCGCGTCCGATGAGACCTGGAGAAGATCTGGCCTTCTCGACGAGGCTCGTGGCAGAAGGGTCGACCGTCGAGATCACCCCCTCCATTGCACCCTCGTCCCGGATATGCTTGGTGAGCGCGCGCGTGTCGATCCCCTGAATCCCTACGATGCCCCATTCCTTGAGGTATGCTTCAAGCGTTTGTGTCTTCCGCCAGTTGCTGGGATACGGGGAGCCCTCCTTGACGATGAACCCTTCCACGAAGGGGCGTCGAGACTCGATGTCCTCGGGATTGATCCCGTAATTGCCAATGAGGGGGTAGGTCATGCACACGATCTGCCCTTTGTAGGAGGGATCGGTGAGGATTTCCTGATAACCGGTCATGGCCGTGTTAAAGATCACCTCGCCGACACACTCTCCCTCGGCGCCAAAGGCGGTCCCTTCAAAGACGGTCCCGTCCGCTAAGGCCAGGATCGCGGGCTTCATGTCGTCTCCCAAACCACCTGACCGGCCACGATCGTCATCACGGGTTTCCCCTTGAGTTTCCAGCCGATGAAGGGGGAGTTTTTACTCTTGGATTGCAATTCGCGCTCCTCGACGGTCCATTCCCGATCCGGATCGAGAACGGTGATATCCGCATCCGCGCCGGGGGCTAATGTCCCCTTATGTTTGAGCTTGAGGATCCGGGCCGGGTTCACCGCCATGCGCTCCACGATCATGGGGAGGGTGAGGAGGCGGCTATGATACAACTCGGTCAGGATGAGGCCCAGGGCCGTCTCGAGGCCGATGATGCCGAAGGGGGCATAGTCGAATTCCATCTCCTTCTCGGAGCGGGCATGGGGGGCGTGATCGGTGGCGATCACCTCGATGGTTCCATCGATAAGCGCCTCTCGGAGCGCCGTTATATCCTCGGCCGCGCGGAGGGGTGGATTCATCTTGGTGTTGGTGTGAAAGCCCCGGACTGCCTCGTCGGTCAGGATCAGATGGTGGGGTGTCGCCTCTCCACTCACCCGCACCCCCCGGGCCCTGGCCTCTCGGATCAGACGGACCGACTCCGCGGCGCTCACATGACAGATGTGGAGGCGAGCCCCCGTGTACTCACTCAACAAGATGTCTCTGCCCACCATAACCGCCTCGGCGGCAGAGGGGATCCCTTTGAGCCCCAATTCAGTGCTCACGCGCCCCTCGTGCATGACCCCGCCTGCAGAGAGAGAGGGGTCCTCGCAGTGGGGGAGCAGGGGAACGTCGAACATGGTGGCGTACTCCATCGCCCGGCGCATGAGTTCGGCATCTGCGACCGGCTTGCCGTCATCGGAGAACCCGACACACCCGGCCGCCACGAGTTCCCCGATCTCCGCCAGCTCTTGGCCTCGCTCCCCCTTCGAGATGCATCCAATGGGGAAGATGTTCACACGCCCTGCCTTTTGAGCTAGCTCCCGGATGTACTCGCTGACCGATGCGGTGTCGTTCACCGGCTCGGTGTTCGGCATGCAGCAGATAGAGGTGAACCCGCCCCGGGCTGCGGCAGCGCTCCCGGAGGCGATGGTCTCTTCGTCTTCCCGTCCCGGCTCCCGGAGATGGACGTGCATATCAATGAGACCCGGAATCACGATCTTGCCGGTCGCATCAATCACCCTGTCTGGATTCGTGGTTGATGGTTCCTGGTTCCCTGGCTTTTTGTTCTTTTTCCCCTGACCCCTGACCCCTGACCCCTGACCCTCTCTGCCTACTTGAAGGATTTGCCCCTCCTCGACCAGGACATCGAGGATGTCGTCGACCCCGTTGGCCGGATCGATCACTCGCCCTCCTGTAATCAAGAGTCGCATCTCACTCTCCGCTCTGGTTCACGGTTCATGGCTTGCAGTTCATGGTTCAGGGAGGATACAGACTTACTACCCTGAACTCTGAACCCTCAACCCTGAACCATCTAGCGTTCCGTCCTCTGCCCGCCGGTCAGTAGATACAGGAGGCCCATGCGAATGGCCACCCCGTTGGTGACCTGATCGAGGATGAGGCTGTACGGGCCGTCCGCCACCTCCGGGGCGATTTCCACCCCCCGGTTGATCGGCCCCGGGTGCATGATCAACACTCCCTCTTTAGCCTTCTTCACGCGTTCGACGGTAAGGCCAAAGAGCCGGCTGTATTCGCGAAGCGAGGGGAGCATGGTGGGGCCGTGGCGTTCCCTTTGAATCCGGAGCATCATGATTACGTCGGCATCCGCGATCGCGTCCTCTACGTCGGTGGTGGCCTCGACCCCGAGCTGCTCCGGGAAGCGCGGCAGCAGCGTGGCCGGTCCCGCGACCCTCACCTCTATCCCCACCTTCCGCATCGCCTGGATATTCGACCGCGCGACCCGGCTGTGGCTGATGTCTCCGACGATGGCGACCTTGAGACCTTCCAGGCGTCCCAGGCGCTCGCGGATGGTGAAGAGGTCGAGGAGGGCTTGAGTAGGATGCTCATGGGCTCCGTCCCCGGCGTTGATGATCGAGGCCTGGAGGCGATCGGCCAGGATCTTGGGCGCCCCCGGGACCGGATGGCGGATCACCACCACATCCGGGTGCATGGCCTGGAGGGTCTTTCCGGTGTCGAGGAGCGACTCGCCCTTGGTGACGGAAGAGGCGGAAGTAGAGATATTGACCACATCGGCACTGAGCCACTTGCCGGCGATCTCGAACGAGGTCCGCGTTCGGGTGCTCGGCTCGTAGAAGAGGTTGATCACGGTCTTTCCGCGGAGCGCGGGGACCTTCTTGATCTCCCGCGAGGCGATCTCTTTCATCGAGTCGGCGGTCTCCAGGATAAGAAAGATCTCCTCCGGCTCCAGTTCGCGGATCGTTAACAAATCTTTTCGCTTCAGCGTCATCTTTTCTCCACGGTCATCGGTCGTCGGTCAGCCGGTTCAGGGTTGATGGTTCAGAGTTTAAAATCCATGAACCGTGAACCATCCACCATGAACTGTTGGCCATGAACTATGAACCAAGCTGGTCATTGGTCATCCGTGTTCTTCAGGATCACGACGCGGTCCACGCCGTCCTCCTCCTGGAGCATCACCTGGACCTGCTCTGTCTTGGCAGTCGGGATATTCTTCCCGACGTAATCGGCCCGGATCGGCAGCTCGCGATGCCCCCGATCCACGAGCACCGCCAGCTGGATCACCGCGGGGCGTCCGAGATCCATGAGGCCGTCCAGGGCCGCCCGGGTCGTCCGGCCGGTGTAGAGCACATCATCGACGAGAACCACCCTCTTTTTTTCCACGGAGAAAGGGATCTCGGTTTTTCTCACCGCGGGCTGGCGGCCTGCCTTGCCCAGGTCATCCCGGTAGAGCGTGATATCCAGGGCCCCGACCGGGACATCCACCCCCTCGATCTGCTTCAGGCACTGGGAGAGCCGCCGGGCGAGATCCACCCCTCGGCTCCGGAGGCCGATAAGGACCAGGTTGGCCGTTCCCTTGTTTTTCTCCACGATCTCGTGGGCGACCCGGGTGAGGGCCCGCTGAATCGTGGTTGCATCCATGATCTGTGCTTTTTCGTGGACTTGCATAGCTGCCTCAGAGGGCATAAAAAAACCTCCTCACCACCTGGTGAGGAGGTCTCGCATCGCGCACTCTACGCTTGGGGTTGTCATTTTGGCTCCTTTACGGACCTCGCAGGGCCCGCTTAAAAGGTCACGTCAACTTACCTCAGGCTCCCCCAAATGTCAAGGAGATTTTGGCTCCCCCACCGGCCCACCTCCGCGATGTCTAGGTGCAATATATATGCTGGTTTTGCCCAAGGAAGCAACAGGACTAAGCAGGGGCGGCGTTGCGTTGGGGGGAGGAGTCTGGTAATAGTCAGAAAGCAAGGACTTGGTTGAGACAGGTGGGGTAGGGGGATGACGGATCTGAAGAAGGTCAGGGCGAAGGGTGAGGAGCTTAGGCGAGTCATCCGCCATCACGACTACCTCTATTATGTCCTTGCCCGGCCGGAGATTTCCGATACCGAATACGACCGCCTGTTCAACAAACTCAAGCAGTTAGAGGAGCAGCATCCGGAACTGATCACTCCTGATTCCCCGACTCAACGGGTCGGCGGGGAGGTGGCCGAGAGGTTTGCCCCTGTCGAGCACAGTAGTCGCATGCTCTCTCTCGATAATGCCGCCACCGAAGAGGAGATCCGGGAGTTTGAAGCCCGCATGAAGCGAATCCTCCCTGACGCGGCGTTCAATTACGTCTGCGAGCCAAAGATCGACGGCCTGGGTGTGGCCCTGGTCTACCAGAGCGGGCAATTTGTGCGTGGCGCCACTCGAGGCGACGGTCGCGTGGGTGAGGATGTCACGCACAATATACGGACCATTCGGAACTTGCCAAAGGCCTTGCGAGGACCGCTCGCTCGAATCGAGCATGTTGAAGTCCGGGGAGAGGTCTTCATGTGGAAGGCCGCGTTCCAAAAGCTGAACCGCGATCTGGAAGAAGCAGGGGAGGCCGGCTTTGCCAACCCACGGAACGCGGCGGCCGGCTCCCTTCGACAGAAGGATAGCAGGATTACCGCCAAGAGGCCCCTGGACATCGTGCTGTACCAGCTTGCGGCTGCCACTCCGGCTGCTCCGTTTGCCACCCATTGGGAGACTCTCGAGGCGTTCAGCAAGTCAGGGCTCCCCGTGAGTCCCGGGGCGAGGCTCTGCTCCGATCTGGACGTCGCCATTGCCTACCACCGTGAGATGGAGAAGAGGCGGGACAAGCTGGGCTATGAGACAGACGGCGTGGTCCTAAAGGTGAACAGGCTGGATCAGCGACAGACCCTTGGGATGACCACGCATCACCCGCGCTGGGCCATCGCCTTCAAGTTCAAGTCGCAGCAGGCCCAGACGCGGATCCAACGGATCGTGATCAACGTGGGGCGGACTGGAGCCTTAACTCCCTCGGCCGAGGTGGATCCGGTCGAGATCGCCGGCGCCACCATCAGCCGGACGACGCTCCACAATGCCGACGAGATCGCCCGCCTTGACGTGCGCGAGGGGGACCTGGTCTTGATCGAGCGGGCAGGGGATGTGATCCCGCACGTTGTTGAGCGTGTTCCCGACCCCGAGCACGAATCTCGTCCCCGTTTTGAAATGCCCGCCCGGTGTCCGGTCTGTAACGGACACGCCTACCGGCCCGAGGGAGAAGTGGTCTGGCGGTGCGATAACGCCGCTTGCCCGGCGCAGCTCAAGGAGCGGCTGCTCCATTTCGGGTCGCGTCGCGCGATGGACATTGAGCATCTCGGCGAGGCGGTCGTCAATCAGTTGATCGACCGCGAGTTGGTAAAGGACTTCGCCGATCTGTACCACCTCGAGGTGGAGGCGTTGGCGTCCCTTGAGCGGCTGGCCCAAAAGTCGGCCACGAATTTGTACGAGGCCATTCAGGGGAGCAGGGGACGGGGGCTCACCCGTTTGCTCTTCGGCCTGGGCATCCGGTACGTCGGCGAGCATGCCGCTATGCTCTTGGCGCAGCAATACGGGAGTATGGAAAAGCTGCTCGAGGCGACGGAGGAGGAGATCGCCGCGATTTACGGTATCGGCCCTCGCATCGCCTCGGGCATGGGTCAGTTTCTCGCTCAGAAGGAAAACCGACGAGTCATCGAGCGATTGGGGGCGGTCGGGGTGAGGATGACCGAGGAGACGGTCGCGGTGGGGGAGAAGGTGCTGGCAGGCAAAACCTTCGTCCTCACGGGGGCATTGGAAAATTTCAGTCGTGACGAGGCGAGGACCTTTATCACGCGGCTAGGGGGCCGGGTCACCTCCTCGGTAAGCAAGAAAACCGATTACGTCGTCGCCGGCAAGGATCCCGGCTCCAAGTACGATGACGCCCAACGCCTTGGCGTCCCCGTCCTGGATGAAGCCGCATTCAAGGAGCTGATCTCGGAGAAGTAGAAGCCCTCCTGGGATCCCTGCTATGCGCATAGTGGCCGCCGCAATTGGGGTCTTTTGCTTGAGCCTCCTTCTAACAGGGGTTAGCCTTGGCAGCATTGGTGTCTCGGTTAAAGAAACCGCCCTCCGTTACTTTACCGCGGACGAAATCGTACGGGGGAAAAGTTACATGGGAGGGCGATATCTCCTCTTCGCCGCCCGCAGCGCGGTCACGCTTGCCTTCTTCCTCCTGTTCACCTTTACACCTGCCTCTCGGGCCCTGCGGGATCTGAGCGCGGTCTGGGCCGGCCATCGTCCATGGCTCGCCGTGACCCTCTATGCCGCCTGCCTCTTGCTCCTCTACCGCATCCTCCTCCTTCCCATGGACACTTACGGAGGGTACCTTCGGGAGCACGCGTATGGCCTCTCGACCCAGGGGCTCGTCGGATGGTTCACGGACTGGGGCAAGGGACTGCTCCTTCAGGTGGTTTTGCTCTTGCCGACAGTAAACCTGCTCTATCTTTTTATCCGTCGCGACCCCGTTCGCTGGTTCCTGCCGGCGACTGGAGGCCTCGGATGCCTGATCCTCCTCCTTACTTTCCTGGCCCCAGTCCTTATTGATCCTCTTTTTCACACCTTTACGCCACTCAGAGATGCCGACCTCAAGGCCCGGGTCATGAGGCTGGCGGCGCGGGCGGGAATTGCCGTGGAGCAGGTGCTCGAGGCGGATGCGAGCCGGAGGACTGTGAAGGCGAACGCTTATGTCACCGGCTTCGGGCGGACCAGGCGCATCGTCCTCTATGACACGCTCCTCGAACGTAGCTCCCCCGAGGAGCTAGAGGTGGTCTTGGCCCATGAAATCGGCCACCGGAAGTATCACCACATCTGGAAGGGGGTGGGTCTTTCCATCCTGGGTCTCTTCCTGGGTCTCGGGATCGCCGCCCTGGTCCTGCGGTGGGGAGCCGCCCGAGATCCCCTTGCTCATCCGGCTGACCCCGCCGGGCTCGCCCTGCTCGCCCTGACTCTGTTCGTGCTGAGCCTTTTGACCCTGCCGCTGCAGAACGCCGTTTCTCGCCATTTTGAGCGCCAGGCGGATCTCGCGGCGCTGGAGCTTTCGGGGAATCGCGAGGCCTACGTCAAGGTGGAGGTTGACCTGGCTCGATCCAACCTGGCCGACATCCTCCCACCTCGCTGGGCCGTTCTCCTCCTCTACACCCACCCCCCTGTCCTCGAGCGCATCGCGGTCGCAGAGGAGCCATAAGCGGATCCCCCCCTGCCTTGACAGTGTGTTGATTGTGTGCTACTTGATTCTTGGATCAAGACCCCGTTGAGGTGGGGAAGGGGGGGGAGAGGGAATGACGGATCCTGCCCGTCTCGAACAGGCGGAGTTTTTTTTCCAGGAAGGATACAAACATCAGGTGAGCGGAGACTTGGATGCCGCCATCGAGGACTATCATCGCTCCATCGAGTTCTATCCCACCGCTGAAGCGCACACCTTTCTGGGATGGGCGTATAGCTTCCAGGGGAAGATCGATGAGGCAATCCAGGAGTGCGAGACCGCCATTGAGATCGACCCCGATTTTGGTAACCCGTATAACGATATCGGGGTCTACATGATGGAAAGAGGGGAGTACGACGAGGCCGTCCCCTGGCTCTTGAGGGCCATGGAGGCCACGCGTTATGAGCCCCGACACTACCCCCACATCAACCTAGGTCGCCTGTACGCGAGAAAAGGAAGGGTTCAAGATGCCATCGCCGAGATCCGGAAAGCGTTGAACTTTGATACTGATCACCAGGGGGCTCGGCGCGAGCTGCACCGCTTGATTGGCATGCTGAATTAAAAGCCGATCCCTGGGACCTGGAAGAATCTGTTGCGGGTCCCGGGGTCTTTGTTTTTGAGGGAGGGGCTGCTACTGGGAACGGAGTTTCAGAGAGGCGGGAAAGCAGGAAGTCCGGCGGATCTGATTGTCCGTGGCGGTAGGCTTCTCAATGTCTATTCCGGGGAACTGCTCAGATCATCCTCCTGCTGGTAGAAACTTCCTAAGCGTCCCTCGCTGAGATCCACTTTTCCCGGTTGGTCTATTGCCATTGAAGCCTCTTTGTGCAAGACTCGCCCTGCCTATTTTTCTCTGGGAGCATCGACCATATTCCACTGTTCGTAAAAAGGGAGGCCGGTCATGATACTGAAAAGGGACTTTTCCATCACCTGGTATGGGCACAGCACTTTCAAAATCGTGAGCCCCAAGGGGGTGCATATCCTGATTGACCCCTGGGTCATGGGAAATCCCGCCTGTCCTGACCACCTCAAGGCGGTTGACAAGATCGATCTCATGCTCATCACCCACGGTCACTTTGACCACATGGCCGATGCAGTCGCCTTAGCCAAGCGCCATAACCCAAAGGTCGTAGCCATCTTCGAGATCGCCGGGTTCCTCGGGAGCCGCGGAGTTGGGAGTACCCTTCCCATGAACATGGGCGGGACCCAACGGGTGGACGGTATCGCGGTGACTATGGTTCAGGCCTTCCACAGCTCAGGCATCCAGGATGAAGAGGGCCGCCTCCTTTATGGCGGCGATCCTGCCGGGTATGTCATCACCTTGGAGAACGGTTTTACCCTCTACCATGCAGGGGACACCCAAGTCTTCGGGGACATGCGGCTCATCGCACAGCTCTACGAACCTCAACTCTGTTTTCTCCCCATCGGAGACCTCTTCACGATGTCGCCGAAAGAGGCTGCCTACGCTTGCAGACTTCTAAAGCCCAAGTGGGTCATTCCGATGCACTTCGGCACCTTCCCCCCCCTCACAGGGACCCCGGCAAAGCTCAGACAGCTCACCAAGACGATTAGGGGACTGAAGGTGATCGACATGAAGCCCGGCGACACTATAAAGTGAAGGAGGTCGTCCGCCGTCAGCTCAAGAATTCTGAAGCGGATAGCTGACAGCGAGAGCGGAACGGAGATGCGAGAGATTATCGAGGTGGGGCATAGCCCGGATCCGGATGATGCCTTCATGTTCTATGCCCTCACGGCGGGGAAGCTCGAGACAGGCAACCTGGAGTTCCGCCACGTGCTACGAGACATCGAGACGCTGAACCGCTGGGCGATGGAGGGGAAACTTCCCGTGACTGCTCTGTCGCTGCATGCGTACGCCTATGTGGCTGACAAGTATGCCCTGCTCCCCCACGGGGCCAGCATGGGGCGACAATACGGGCCGATTGTGGTCTCACGGAAACCGCTCGACCTGAATGAGCTCCGACGTGAAATCATTGCGATCCCTGGAACCCTCACCACTGCCTTCCTCACCCTGCGAGTCTGCTTGGGGGAGTTTCCGTATGCCGTCCTCCCCTTCGAGCAGATTCTCGAAGCCGTGGCCGAGGGGAGATACGGGGCAGGAGTCATCATCCATGAGGGGCAGCTCACGTACGCGGATCACGGGTTGGTCAAGAGTCTCGATCTAGGGAGCTGGTGGCATGACCGGACGGGACTCCCGCTGCCCCTTGGCGTCAACGTGGTCCGGCGGGATCTGGGCGAAGCCAGGATGGGGCAGATCGCTCAGTTGCTCCAAGCGAGCATTGAATATGCGCTTGCGCATCGACAAGAGGCCTTGAGCTACGCCACAGACTTTGCCCGCGGGATGGATCGGTCCGCCACAGACACATTTGTGGGGATGTATGTGAACGACCTCACCCTGGCCTACGGACGGGAGGGACGGCAGGCGGTGGAGACGCTGCTTCAATGGGGGTTCGAGAGGGGGATCTTGCCGCGTCGGGTTGCGCTCCATTTCGTGGAGTAGGAGGGGGGTGGCAGGAAAGAGCCGTCCAGTGAGAGGGGACTGCGGTGTTTGCCGCTTGGCTGCGTCGAGGGAGAGGCTCAGCTAGGCGGAAAGGAATTCGCCCTAGGCTCGTGAAGGGGGGCTTTCCGCAGGATCTCGGCAAACTCCAGGAGGTGGCCGGTCTGGATCTCTGGATGAGCGAGGAGCGCGTCGCTGAAGGAGTTCGGGGCCTCATAAGCCTGCTCGCTCAGCTCGGCGACACTCGTGAAGACTTGCTCGATCCGGTCATGAACGGTGCCGCCGAAGAGGGCGAGGAGAACGTTAAGGATGGGATTGTCTGCCTGGACGTACCCATACAGGTTGTTGACTATGTAACTTTCACCCCTGCGATCGAAAGAGTTGTATTGCAGCACGACCACCGCTCGCCCATATTTGCCCTGGGCCAAGACCACCCGCTTTTCGCGGTCAGCGTAGACCACGTTGAGGAGGGCCCATCCTCCTCTGGGTGTGGTCGCCTCGTAGGACCCCGTCCCTGTCTGTTTGATGACGTAATCGGAAAGGCCCAGCGCCCGAGCGATCTGGGAAGCGAAGTCAAGATGATTGAGAAGGTACTCGTAGACTACCCGGTCCCCCCTGAAGGCCACCCCTTTCCTCTCGCCGACGTAGGCAGCCCCCTCGATCACTTCCCGGAGTTCGTGGGACGTAGGATGGTGGAAGAAGGAGTCGGGGATGATCCAGGGACGCTGGGCCGTATCGCCCTGCTTCCAGGGGGAGAGGGTGAAAGAGAGGACCAAAGTCAGCAGAAGCGCTCGACGCATGAACTCCCTCGCACGGTTACTCCCTGATGAACCTTAATAAGTATAGTGGGAAGACTGATATTAGCAAGGGGTAGGTGATACATTAGCCGGGATTGACCAATTTTTATGCAACGCACAGGACTATTATGCTAGCGGGAAATCACCTCTTACAACTCGTAGAATTACGGGCTTGTCGCAAGACAATTCCGAGGTGCCGCGAGATCCATGAACTGCGGACTGATCCTGAAGCAGGGGGAAAGGACGTCCGTTTGGATGTTGATTTTGAAGAAGGCCTTGGGTAGAATCCCCCCGCCAATTACCAGTGCCCCTCCAACTAGTTTCTCGCAAGATTCACAAGATAGAGCCAGGGGCACTGAGGAGGGGTGGGAGTTTTCGCCCCCGAGGCTCCCCCACGCCTGGGGGGTGCTCAGCGAGGGCACAGCCGAGCGCCGAAGGGGGGCTTGCCCCCCTAGCGGAAGTGGCGCACCAGAAGGGAATGTTAGCAAGAGATAGTTGGTGCGGCACTAGTGCCCCTCCAACCAGCTTCTCTAACATTCACAAGATACCGCCAGGGGCACTGAGGGGTGGTAG